>NZ_CP013070.1:1296000-1620000 GCF_000264945.2 Sphingobium indicum B90A | reverse complement strand
GCAGATGGTGCAGTCCGGCGTGAAGGCCGTGTTCCAGCCATGAGGGCGCGCGGTTGGGCCGGAATCGGTCTGGCCGTCCTGTTCTGCGCCGGCTTTCTGAAATTCTGCGTGCGGATCGTCCCCGCCGACGCGCCGGTTCCGATGCTTCCCTCGCGGCCCGCCGCTGCGGATGCGGGGCCTTTGCTGATCCCGGTGGAGGGGGTGCCGCCCACCGCGCTCAGCGACACTTTCGCCCAGGCGCGGGCGAGCGGGGCGAGGCCGCACGACGCCATCGACATCATGGCGGCGCGGGGCAGGGCGGTGCTGGCGGCGGCGGACGGGCGGATCGAAAAGCTGTTCTGGAGCGAGGAGGGCGGGCGGACCGTCTATCAGCGCTCCTCCGACGGGCGGCGCATCTATTATTATGCGCATCTGGACGGCTATGCGCCGGGTCTTGCGGAAGGGCAGGCGGTGCGGCGCGGACAGCGGATCGCCAGCGTCGGCAGCAGCGGCAATGCCGATCCGGCGGCGCCGCATCTGCACTTCGCGGTGCATGAGATGGCGCCGGGCGAAGCATGGCATGGGGGGCGGCCGGTCAATCCCTATCCCCTGCTGGCCAGGCGGCGATAGGCGGCTGCCCCCTTGCCCTTTCGCCTTCGGCCATGTAAGGGCGCGGCCAGCCTCCAGAGGCCGGCTCTTTTCACCTTCAGACATATAGGCAGGCTCTTCCCATGAAGATCAGCGGCGTCGAGATTCGTCCCGGCAACAACATCGAATATGACGGCAGCCTGTGGCGCGCCGTGAAGATCCAGCATACCCAGCCCGGCAAGGGCGGCGCCTATATGCAGGTGGAACTCAAGAACCTGATCGACGGGCGCAAGAACAACGTCCGTTTCCGGTCCGCCGAGACGGTAGAGCGCATCCGGCTCGACACCAAGGATTTCCAATATCTCTATGCGGAGGGCGACATGCTCGTCTTCATGGACACGGAAACCTATGAGCAGATCAATCTGGCCGCCGATCTGGTCGGCGATGCCGCCGCCTTCCTGCAGGACGGCATGATGGTCATGCTGGAAATGTATGAGGAACGCCCGATCAGCGTCCAGCTTCCCGAAACGGTCGAGGCGACCGTGGTCGAGGCCGACGCCGTGGTGAAGGGCCAGACCGCTTCGGCCAGCTACAAGCCCGCCATCCTCGACAATGGCGTGCGCGTCATGGTGCCGCCGCACATCGTCACCGGCACGCGCATCGTCGTCGACGTCTATGAGCGCGAATATGTGAAGCGCGCCGACTGATATCGATTCCCCCTCCCGCAGGCGGGAGGGGTTGGGGGTGGGCGGCGAGCGTGAGCGAGCCTTTCCGCCCCTTCCTTTTTTAAAAAGGCCGCTGGTGCGGCCGCCCACCCCCGGCCCCTTCCGCTTGCGGGAGGGGGGAGACAAGAAAATGGTATCGCACTCTGGCCTTCTGACCGTGATGGAACGCGCCGCGCGCAAGGCCGGCTCCAAGCTGCGCCGCGACTTCGGCGAGGTCGAGCATCTCCAGGTGTCGCGCAAGGGGCCGGCGGACTTCGTGTCCAAGGCCGACCAGCAGGCGGAAAAGACCCTGGTGGAGGAATTGCAGAAGGCGCGGCCCGACTGGGGTTTCCTGCTGGAGGAAGGCGGCGAGATCGCGGGCGATCCGAGCAAGCCGCGCTGGATCATCGATCCGCTGGACGGCACCACCAATTTCCTCCACGGCATCCCGCATTTCGCGATCTCCATCGCGGTGGAGGAGCCGCTCTACGGCGGCAGGCGGGAAGTGACGACCGGCCTCATCTACCAGCCCGTCACCGACGAAAGCTATTGGGCGGAAAAGAGCCGGGGGGCCTGGCGGCACGACCAGAGGCTGCGCGTGTCGGCGCGGCGCGACCTGGGCGATTGCGTGATCGCCACCGGCGTCCCCTTCCTGGGCCATGGCGATTTCGCGCAGTGGACGCGCATCTTCGGCGCGGTCGGTCCTTCGGTGGCGGGCATCCGCCGGTTCGGCGCGGCCTCGCTGGACCTCGCCCATGTCGCCTCCGGCCGTTATGACGGATTCTGGGAAAGCGGCTTGCAGCCCTGGGACGTGGCGGCGGGCCTGCTGATGGTGCGGGAGGCGGGCGGCTTCGTGTCCGATTTCCGCGGCGGCGACCAGGCGATCGAGCGCAGGGAAGTCATCGCGGGCAACGACGCCATCCACAGCAAATTACATAAGTTGGTGGCTGGAGCGCTGCGCTGACGGCCTGCTTTTGGTAGCGTGATCAGGTTGCCGCAATTGTTGCGAATCATTCTCATGCCGCCGGGCCTTGCTTCGCATATGCAGCGGGCTTAAAGCGCGCCTCATTATTCATTGACCCAGGGGATACCGTTGGTCGATCTAGCTGAATATCTGCCGATCCTGATATTTCTCGGGATCGCCCTGCTGCTTTCCAGCGCATTCGTGTTCCTGCCGATGCTGGTAGGCCGCCTGACCGGGGCTCATCAGCCCGACCCAGCCAAGCTCAGCGAATATGAATGCGGCTTTCCCGCGTTCGAGGAACCGCGCAGCCAGTTCGACGTGCGATTCTACCTCGTCGCGATCCTCTTCATCATCTTCGACCTGGAAGCGGCGTTCCTCTATCCCTGGGCGGTCAGCCTCGACCAGATCGGCTGGGCGGGCTGGGCGACGATGATGATCTTCATAGCGGAGCTGGTGCTCGGCCTCGTCTATGCGTGGAAGAAGGGAGCACTCGATTGGGAGTAGAACTTGAGCGGCCCGCGCCCGGCACCTTGCTGCCCGCGGGGACGCAGCCCGACCAGCATTTCTTCGACGCGCTGAACAGCGAGGTAAGCGACAAGGGCTTCCTGGTCACGTCGACCGAGGAACTGTTCCAGTGGGCGCGCACCGGATCGCTGTGGTGGATGACCTTCGGCCTCGCCTGCTGCGCGGTGGAGATGATCCACGTCAACATGCCCCGATACGACATGGAGCGTTTCGGCGCCGCGCCGCGCGCGTCCCCGCGCCAGTCGGACGTGATGATCGTCGCGGGAACGCTGTGCAACAAGATGGCTCCCGCGTTGCGCAAGGTTTACGACCAGATGTCCAATCCGAAATATGTGATTTCGATGGGAAGCTGCGCGAACGGCGGGGGCTATTATCACTACAGCTATTCGGTAGTGCGCGGCTGCGACCGGATCGTGCCGGTCGACATCTATGTGCCGGGTTGCCCGCCGACCGCCGAAGCCCTGCTTTACGGCGTGATGCAGTTGCAGCGGAAGATCCGCCGGATCGGGACGGTTGAGCGTTAATATGGGTCATTCTGCTCCTAGGATCGCGACCATCGACGGGATCGCGCAGGAAATCGCCGGGCTGCTGGGATCGATGCTGGTCGACACCGTCGACCATGCCGATGAACTGAGCTTCACCGTGGTTCGCGAAAAGCTGGCCGACGCGATGGTCCTGCTGCGCGACAAGGCGCAATATCAGCAGCTTATGGAGATCGCCGGCGTCGATTATCCGGAACGCCCGGAGCGGTTCGAGGTCTGCTACCACCTGCTGAGCGTCACGCGGAACCACCGCGTCCGCGTGAAGGTGTCGACCGACGAGGACAGGCCCGTTCCCACCGTCACGCACATCTGGCCGGTCGCCGGCTGGCTGGAGCGCGAGGTGTTCGACATGTACGGCGTCATCTTCGAGGGCAATGCCGACCTGCGCCGCATCCTGACGGACTATGGCTTCAAGGGCCATCCGCAGCGCAAGGACTTCCCGCTGACCGGCTATGTCGAGATGTGGTATTCCGAAGAGGACAAGCGCGTCGTCTACAAGCCGGTGAAGCTGGCGCAGGATTTCCGCAATTTCGACTTCATGTCGCCCTGGGAAGGCGCGCAATATGCGCTGCCGGGCGACGAGAAGGCCCCGCAGGCGCCCGGCGCGCCGACGCCTGTCGCGGCTCCGCTGCCCGCCGCCGGCGCCGCGCCCAAGGGAGAGCCCAAGGGCGATACGCCCAAGGTGACGGAAAAGACGGCCGAAACGGGCGCCGGCGAACCGGCCAACAAGGAAGCCGCCAAGCCGACCGAGGCGAAGCCGGTTCCTGAAGGCGCCAGGACAAGCGAAGGCGAGGCTGTGGTCGAGCCCGCGCACAACCCCGGTTCGGTAAAGGCCGACCAGGGCCAGGGTGCCGCCAAGCCCGAGGATAAGGCCTGATGTCCGACTATCTGGAAAAGCTGGACCATGTGACCGACGCGGCGGACCCGTCGCTGGGCGATACGGAAATCCAGAACTACACGATCAACTTCGGCCCGCAGCATCCTGCCGCGCACGGCGTTCTGCGCCTGGTCATGGAGCTGGACGGCGAGATCGTCGAGCGCTGCGACCCGCATGTCGGCCTGCTGCATCGCGGCACGGAAAAGCTGATCGAGCACAAGACCTATTTGCAGGCGCTGCCCTATTTCGACCGGCTCGATTATTGCTCGCCCATGGGCATGGAGCACAGCTATGTGCTGGCGGTCGAAAAGCTGCTCAATCTGGAAGTGCCGATCCGCGCCCAATATCTGCGCGTGTTCTTCGCGGAACTGACCCGCATCAAGAACCACATGCTGAACCTGGGTTCGCATGTCATGGACGTCGGCGCGATGACGCCGAACCTGTGGCTGTTCGAGTTGCGCGAAGACTGCATGAACTTCTATGAGCGGGCGTCCGGCGCGCGCATGCATGCGGCCTATTTCCGGCCCGGCGGCGTTCATCAGGACGTGCCGCTGAAGCTGCTCACCGACATTGCCGACTGGCTCGACACCCGCCTGCCGCGCCTGTTCGAGGACGCGATCAGCCTGGTGGCCGACAATCGCATCTTCAAGCAACGCAATGTCGACATAGCCGTGGTCAGCAAGGAAGACGCGCTGAAATGGGGCTTTTCCGGACCGATGCTGCGCGGTTCGGGCATCGCCTGGGATCTTCGCAAGGCGCAGCCCTATGACGTCTACGATCGGATGGAATTCGACATTCCGGTCGGCACCAATTTCGACTGCTACGACCGCTTCATGGTCCGCGTCGAGGAAGTACGCCAGTCCGCCCGCATCATGAAGCAGTGCCTGGCGCAGATGCCGGAAGGTCCGGTGCTCTCGCTCGACACCAAGGTCGCGCCGCCCAAGCGCGGCGAAATGAAGCGCTCGATGGAAGCGCTGATCCACCACTTCAAGCTCTATACCGAGGGCTTCCACGTTCCGGCGGGCGAAGTCTATGTGGCCACCGAAAGCCCCAAGGGGGAGTTCGGCGTCTATCTGGTCGCGGACGGCTCCAACAAGCCCTATCGCTGCAAGATCCGGCCGACCGCCTTCAGCCACCTTCAGGCGATGGATTTCATGATGAAGGGCCACATGCTGGCCGACACAACCGCTGTCCTGGGCGCCATGGACATCGTGTTTGGAGAATGTGACCGCTAATGGCTGACGCAGTTCATATCCCGGACGAGGCCGAAACGCGCGCGCGCTGGGGCGCGTTCGCCTGGACGGCCGAAAATGCCGAGCAGGCGAAGAAGGTCATTGCCCGCTATCCCGCCGGGCGGCAGCAGTCGGCGGTGATGCCGTTGCTGGACCTCGCCCAGCGGCAGGTGGGGGCGGAGACGCAGACCCAGGGCTGGCTGCCGGTGCCGGTGATGGAATATATCGCCGACCAGCTCGAAATGCCGTACATGCGCGTTTACGAGGTCGCGACCTTCTACACCATGTACAACCTCGCGCCCGTGGGCCGCTATCATGTGCAGGTCTGCGGCACGACGCCCTGCATGCTGCGCGGATCGGACGATGTCTTCTCGGCCTGCAAGAACAAGGGCCTGGTGAAGGGCGGGACGACGCCCGACGGCCTGTTCACGCTGACCGAGGTCGAGTGCCTGGGCGCCTGCGCCAATGCGCCGATGGTGCAGATCAACGACGATAATTTCGAAGACCTGACCTATGACAGCATGAGCGCGATCCTGGACGATCTGGCCGTGGGCAAGCAGCCCAGGATCGGGCCGCAGATCGATCGGCAGACGAGTTGCCCGGAGGGCGGACCGACCACGCTCAAGGAGATGGTCGGTGAGAATCATGATTATCGGGGGGAGTGGGCGTGATGGCCGCCGACATTCTCCGTTCGTCCAGAGTAGCCGCTGAGCTTGTCGAAGTGGCGTATCGAAGGACAGATGTTTCGCGTGACCCTTCGATACGGGTCTTCGACTTCGCTCAGCCCCTACTCAGGGCGAACGGGTTTGAGTTGGGAGTGGCCGCATGAGCGACGTCATCGCACCCCTTGCCGACAAGGATCGCATCTTCACCAACGTCTACGGTTTCCAGGACTGGGCCATCGACGCGGCGATGAAGCGCGGCGACTGGGACAATACCAAAAAGCTGCTGGAAATCGGCCAGGACGAGATCATCGAGCGCATCAAGGCGTCCGGCCTGCGCGGTCGCGGCGGCGCGGGCTTCCCGACCGGCATGAAGTGGAGCTTCATGCCCAAGGAAAGCAAGGACGGCCGTCCGAGCTTCCTGGTGATCAACGCCGACGAATCCGAGCCGGGTTCGTGCAAGGACCGCGAGATCATCCGCCACGATCCGCACAAGCTGATCGAGGGCGCGCTGGTCGCCGGTTTCGCGATGCGGGCGCGGGCCGCCTATATCTATATTCGCGGCGAGTTCATCTATGAGGCGAAAGTCCTCTTCGCTGCCGTCGAGCAGGCCTATGAAAAGGGCTTCCTGGGCAAGAACGCCTGCGGTTCCGGTTATGATTTCGACGTCTTCGTCCATCGCGGCGCGGGCGCCTATATCTGCGGCGAGGAAACCGCGCAGATCGAAAGCCTGGAAGGCAAGAAGGGCCAGCCGCGCCTGAAACCGCCTTTCCCGGCGGGGGCGGGCCTTTATGGCTGCCCGACCACGGTGAACAACGTCGAATCGATCGCGGTCGCGCCGACGATCCTGCGCCGTGGATCGGCGTGGTTCTCCAGCTTCGGGCGGGAGAACAACAAGGGCACCAAGCTGTTCCAGATCAGCGGCCATGTGAACAAGCCCTGCGTCGTCGAAGAGTCGATGGGCATCAGCTTCAAGGAACTGATCGACCGGCATTGCGGCGGCATTCGCGGCGGCTGGGACAATCTGCTGGCGGTGATCCCCGGCGGGTCGTCGGTGCCGCTGGTTCCAGCGGCGCAGATCATGGACGCGCCCATGGACTTCGATGGGTTGAAGGCGCTGGGTTCCGGCCTCGGCACCGCTGCCGTCATCGTCATGGACAAGTCGACGGACATCGTTCGCGCCATTTCGAGGCTCAGCTATTTCTACAAGCATGAAAGCTGCGGCCAGTGCACGCCTTGCCGCGAAGGCACCGGCTGGATGTGGCGCGTGATGGAGCGGCTGCGGTCGGGCGACGCCGACCAGGGCGAGATCGACATGCTGTTCCAGGTGACGAAGCAGGTCGAAGGCCACACCATCTGCGCGCTGGGCGACGCGGCGGCCTGGCCGATCCAGGGGCTGATCCGGCACTTCCGGCCTGAGATCGAGCGGCGGATCAATGAGAATAAGGGTAGCGCCCCCGTCATGGAGGCGGCGGAGTGAAGTTCGCGCAACCCATTATCGGCGCGGTTGTGGTTGGGTTGGCTCTGTGCGGGTCCAAGCCTGCATTTGCGAAAGCGCAGTCATTAAAAGAAATCAACAGGATACGGTCTATCACTGTTCAGTTCGGCGATTGCGTGATGAAGCATAATGCCGCTCTTGGGCGGGCGGTCGTTTTGAGCAATTTGTCGAATGATGTCATCCTGCATAGCGCGTCGCGCCTGATGGATGGAGATTGTTTGAGTCGCACGGACGCCGGTATGGGCTCTCAAATGACGTTCACCGGCGATCAATTCCGCTATGCGATGGCGGGCGCATTGGTTCGCATGGATTATCCTGTGCGCCGCCATTTTGATTTTACGAACGTGCCACCGCTTGTCCATGCTATCCCGAAGCCGATTGATCCTTCCCTGAAAAAGGGAAGTCGCAAGGCCGCAAAGGCGGAGGAAGAATATGCGAAGGATCGAGCCTTTCTCTTTCTTTCCCGCTTTGGCGAATGTGTAGCCCGTCGCAATCCCGACCGGACACAGGATTTATTGCTCGCGGACATCGGAACGGTGGAAGAAAAGGCCGCTTTCAACGAATTGTCGGCATCGTTGGGAGAATGTCTTGGCGATGGCCAGATGAGTTTCGGTCGGGAGATGTTGCGAGGATCGCTTGCTCTCAACTTCTACAGGCTTGCAGGCGCGCCGTTGGACGCGCGGGTAGTGACCCTGAAGGTGGATAACTAATGCCTAAAGTCAAAGTAGACGGCGTAGAACTGGAAGTCCCGGCCGGGGCGACGGTTCTTCAGGCCTGCGAGATGGCGGGGAAGGAAATCCCGCGCTTCTGCTATCATGAGCGGCTCAGCATCGCGGGCAATTGCCGCATGTGCCTGGTCGAGGTGAAGCCGGGGCCGCCCAAGCCGCAGGCTTCGTGCGCGCTGCCGGCCGCCGAGAACCAGGAAATCTTCACGCAGACCGAGATGGTCAAGAAGGCGCGGGAAGGGGTGATGGAGTTCCTGCTCATCAACCACCCGCTCGACTGCCCGATCTGCGACCAGGGCGGCGAGTGCGACCTGCAGGACCAGTCGGTCGCTTACGGCAAGGGCAGCAGCCGTTTCGACGAGAACAAGCGGGCCGTCACCGAGAAATATATGGGGCCGATCGTCAAGACGGTCATGACCCGCTGCATCCAGTGCACCCGTTGCGTGCGCTTTGCCGAGGAAGTCGCGGGCGTGCCGGAAATCGGCGCCATCTATCGCGGCGAGAATATGCAGATCACCACCTATCTCGAACATGCCGCCAAGAGCGAGCTTTCGGGCAATGTGGTCGATCTCTGCCCGGTCGGCGCGCTGACGTCCAAGCCCTATGCGTTCGAGGCGCGTCCCTGGGAATTGAAGAAAACCCACGCCATCGACGTGATGGACGCGGTCGGCACCAATATCCGCCTCGACAGCCGGGGTCGTCAGGTGCTGCGCGCCGTGCCGCGCATCAATGACGACGTGAACGAGGAGTGGGCGAGCGACAAGACCCGGCACAATGTCGACGGTCTGGTGCGCAAGCGGCTCGACAAGCCCTATGTCCGCAGGGACGGCAAGCTGGTTCCGGCGACCTGGAATGAGGCTTTTGCCGCAATCGCTGCCGTGAAGCATGGCGGGTCGGTCGCGGCGCTGGCGGGCGATCTGCTCGATTGCGAGACGATGTTCGCGGGCAAGGCGTTGGTCGAGAAGCTGGGCGGTTCGCTGCTCGAAGGGCGTCAGACCGGCCTTGCCTATGACGTGTCGAGCCTTTCCGCCGTCAATTTCAACAGCACTCTGGCCGGGATTGAAACCGCCGACGTGATCCTGCTGGTCGGCACCAACCTGCGCTGGGAAGCGCCGCTGGTGAACACCCGCATCCGCAAGGCGATCAAGAAGGGTGCGAAAGTCTTTGCGCTCGGCCCGCAGGTCGACCTGACCTACAAGGTCGAGTGGTTGGGCAATGACGCGTCGCTGCTCGCCAGGCTGCCGCAGGCCGTGGTGGAAGCGTTCGGCAAGGCGGCGCGTCCGGCGATGATCGTCGGCGGCGGCGTGCTGGCCAAGGACGGCGCGCATGGCGACACGCTGGCGCTGGTCGAGACGCTGGGCCTGATCAGGGAAGGCTGGAACGGTTACAACGTTCTGCACTTCGCGGCGGCGCGCATGGGCGGGCTGATGCTCGGCTATGCGACCGACGGCGGCGTGAAGGCGGTGGCTGCGGCCAAGCCCAAGCTGCTCTTCTCGCTGGGCGCGGACGAGGTCGACTATTCGGCGTTCCCGGACAGCTTCAAGGTCTATGTCGGCCACCATGGCGACAAGGGCGCCCATGCGGCGGACGTGATCCTGCCGGGCGCGAGCTATGCCGAGAAGGCGGGCACCTACGTCAATCTGGAGGGCCGGGTGCAGCGCGGCGAAAAGGCCGTGTTCGCGCCGGGCGACGCCCGCGAGGACTGGTCGATCCTGCGCGCCTTGTCTGAAGTGCTGGGCGCGACCCTGCCCTTCGACAGCTTCGAGCAGCTTCGCGCCGAAATGGCGAAGGCGGTTCCGGCGCTGGGCGTCGAGGGTCTGTCCGATTATGGCTGGTCCGTCCCGTCGCTGCCGACCGGCGCGAGCGGCGAATTCGGTTCGCCGATCAAGGATTTCTACCTGACCAACGCCATCTGCCGCGCCAGCCCGACGATGCAGCAATGCTCGGCGGAACTGATCCATGGGCAGACCTATGCGGAGGCGGCGGAATGATGATAGCGCATAAGCCTCCGTTCGTCCTGAGCTTGTCGAAGCCTGTCCTGAGCGCCTGCCTTGCCTTGCGGGCAGCCGAAGGGGGCTGCACTTCTCTTCAAGAAGGACTGGGCTTCGACAAGCTCAGCCCGAACGGTTCTGGGGTCGGGGAAGCATGACCGCCTTTTTCCAAAATCTCGGCCTGCCTTTCGAGGGCGCCTGGCTGCTGTCGACCGTCATCGGCATTTTGGTGATCGCCCTGCCGCTGATGCTGGCGGTGGCGATGATCATCTATGCCGACCGCAAGATCTGGGCGGCGATGGCGCTGCGTCGCGGTCCGAACGTCGTCGGCCCCTTCGGCCTGCTCCAGTCTTTCGCGGATGGCGCCAAGGTGTTCCTGCAGGAAACCATCATCCCGTCGGCCGCCAACCGCGCTCTCTTCCTGATCGCGCCGATCATCACCTTCACGGTGGCGCTGATCGCCTGGGCGGTGATCCCGTTCCAGGTCGGGGTGGTGGTCGCCAACATCAATGTCGGCCTGCTGTACATCCTCGCCATCTCATCTCTGGGCGTTTACGGCATCGTGCTGTCGGGCTGGGCGTCCAACTCCAAATATCCCTTCTATTCCGCGATCCGCGCCAGCGCGCAGATGATCAGCTATGAAGTCTCCATCGGCTTCATCCTGGTGTGCGTCGTGCTGTGGGCCGGCAGCTTCAACCTGACCGCCATCGTGGAAAGCCAGCGGGGCTATTACGGCTTCCTGAACGGCAACGGTTTCAACCCGCTGCTTTTCCCCATGTCGATCATGTTCCTGGTGTCGGCCATGGCGGAGACGGGCCGCGCCCCCTTCGACCTGACGGAAGCGGAATCGGAACTGGTGGCCGGTTATCAGACCGAATATTCGTCCATGGCCTTCGCCCTGTTCTGGCTCGGCGAATATGCGAACGTGATCCTGATGTGCGGCCTGAACGCCATCCTGTTCTGGGGCGGATATCTGCCGCCGTTCGACTGGGCGCCGCTTTATCTGGTGCCGGGCATCGTCTGGTTCCTCGCCAAGATCCTCTTCTTCTTCTTCGTCTTCTCCTGGGTGAAGGCGACGGTGCCCCGTTACCGCTATGACCAGTTGATGCGGCTGGGCTGGAAAATCTTTCTGCCGACCTCGCTGCTGTTCGTCTTCCTGGTTTCGGGCTTCCTCATGCTGACGCGCTATGGAGGCGCACAATGAGCCTCGGTTACTACGTCAAGAGCTTCACCCTCTGGGAGTTCGTGAAGGCGCATGCTCTGACCTTGAAATATTTTTTCAAGCCCAAGGCGACGATCAACTATCCCTATGAGAAGAATCCGATTTCGCCGCGCTTCCGGGGGGAGCATGCGCTGCGCCGCTATCCCAATGGCGAGGAGCGCTGCATCGCGTGCAAGCTGTGCGAGGCGATCTGTCCGGCCCAGGCCATCACCATCGAGGCGCAGCCGCGCGACGACGGCAGCCGCCGCACGACGCGCTACGACATCGACATGACCAAGTGCATCTATTGCGGTTTCTGCCAGGAAGCCTGCCCGGTGGATGCCATCGTCGAGGGTCCGAATTTCGAATTCTCCACCGAAACCCGCGAGGAGCTGATCTACGACAAGGCCAAGCTCCTTGAAAATGGCGACAAGTGGGAGCGGGCGATTGCCGCGAACCTTGCCGCCGATGCGCCCTATCGGTAATGGGCGTGCGGAATCTCCAAGAGCCGTTCGGCCTGAGTAGGGACCGAGCCTGTCGAGGGCCCGTATCGAGGGCACTTAGCGCGTCCTTCGATACGCTGCTTCGACAAGCTCAGCAGCCACTCAGGATGAACGGGGTAGGGGCCGAGGGGGCCGAGCAAATCCAATGATCCATGTAATCGCCTTCTACCTGTTCGCCATATTGGTGGTGAGCAGCGGCGCGCTCACGATATTGTCGCGCAATCCGGTCCATTCGGTCCTCTGGCTGATCATGGCCTTCTTCAACGCGGCGGGGCTGATGGTCCTGCTGGGCGCCGAATTCATCGCGATGCTGCTCGTCATCGTCTATGTCGGCGCGGTCGCCGTGCTGTTCCTGTTCGTTGTCATGATGCTCGACATCGACTTCGCCGAACTGCGCGCCGGTTTTGTCGATTATCTGCCCTTCGGACTGCTGATCGCGCTGGTGCTGCTGGCGGAGATCGTGCTGGGCATCGGCCTGTGGAGCGCCGGTCCCATCGAACTGGCGCAGCGCGCCGCGCCGGTGAACCCGGAGCTTTCGAACATCCAGGCGATCGGCGCACTGCTCTACACCCGCTACATCTTCCTGTTCGAAGCGGCGGGCATCGTCCTGCTGGTGGCGATGATCGGCGCCATCGTGCTGACCCATCGCGCCCGCGGCGGCGTGCGCGGCCAGAATGTCGCGAAGCAGAACCGCCGCCGTCCCGAAGACGCCGTGCGCAACGTCAATCAGCCAGTCGGGCAGGGGGTGGAGCTGTGATCGGCCTTAGCGTTTACCACTCGCCGTTCGTTTCGAGCGCAGTCGAGAAACGCATCGCGCAGCCCTACCGTGTCTCGACTTCGCTCGACACGAACGGAACGAAGGGGAGCAAGGCATGATCGGCCTTCAACATTATATGGTCGTCAGCGTGATCCTCTTCGTGATGGGGGTGCTGGGTATCTTCATCAACCGCAAGAATGTCATCATCATCCTGATGGCGATCGAACTGATCCTCTTGAGCGTGAACATCAACCTCGTCGCCTTCAGCGCCTTCCTGGGCGATCTGGTGGGGCAGGTGTTCAGCATGTTCGTGCTGACCGTCGCGGCGGGTGAGGCGGCCATCGGCCTTGCCATCCTCGTCATCTACTTCCGCGGTCGCGGCACCATCGCCGTCGACGACGTCAACCGGATGAAGGGCTGAAGCTCGATGATCCAGCTTATCGTCCTTCTCCCGTTGCTGGCTGCCGCCATCGCCGGTCTTGGCAACAAGGCCCTTGGCAAGCTGCCCGCCAAGATCGTCACCACCGGCGCGCTCTTCGCCTCCTGCGCGATGAGCTGGCCGATCTTCATCGGCTTCCTGACCGGCCATGCCGAACCCTATGTGGCCCCGGCCTTCACCTGGATCCAGTCGGGCAGCTTCGACGCCCAATGGGCGCTGCGGGTCGACACCATGACGGCGGTCATGCTGGTGGTCGTCACCAGCGTGTCCAGCCTGGTCCACCTCTATAGCTGGGGCTATATGGAGGAGGAGCCGGACCAGCCGCGCTTCTTCGCCTATCTGTCGCTCTTCACCTTCGCGATGCTGATGCTGGTGACGGCGAACAACCTGCTGCAGATGTTCTTCGGCTGGGAAGGCGTCGGTCTGGCCTCCTATCTGCTGATCGGCTTCTGGTTCCGCAAACCCTCCGCCAACGCCGCCGCGATCAAGGCGTTCGTCGTGAACCGCGTCGGCGACCTTGGCTTCATGATGGGCATTTTCGGCACCTATCTGGTGTTCAACACCATCTCCATCCCGGAAATCCTGGCTGCCGCGCCCTCCATGGCCGGTTCGACCATCGGCTTCCTGGGCCATCGTTTCGACACCATGACCGTGCTTTGCCTGCTGCTGTTCATCGGCGCGATGGGCAAGTCGGCGCAGCTTGGCCTCCACACCTGGCTGCCGGATGCGATGGAAGGTCCGACCCCCGTGTCGGCGCTGATCCACGCGGCGACCATGGTGACGGCGGGCGTGTTCATGGTGTGCCGCCTGTCGCCGATGTTCGAGGTTTCCCCGACGGCGCTGGGCTTCGTGACCTTCATCGGCGCTGCCACCTGCCTGTTCGCGGCGACGGTGGGCACGGTGCAGAACGACATCAAGCGCGTCATCGCCTATTCGACCTGTTCGCAGCTTGGCTACATGTTCTTCGCGGCGGGCGTGGGCGCTTACGGCGCTGCGATGTTCCACCTCTTCACCCACGCCTTCTTCAAGGCGCTGCTGTTCCTGGGCGCGGGTTCGGTCATCCATGCGATGCACCATGAACAGGACATGCGTTACTATGGCGCGCTGCGGAAGGAGATACCGATCACCTTCTGGACGATGACGCTGGGCACGCTGGCGATCACGGGCGTCGGCATTCCGCTCGCCGGCTATGGTTTCGCGGGCTTCTATTCGAAGGACGGCATTCTGGAAGCGGCCTATGCTTCGGGCGGGGCGGGCGTCGGCGCCTATCTGGTCGGCGTGTTCGCGGCCTTGCTCACCAGCTTCTATTCGTGGCGCCTGGTGTTCCTGACCTTCTTCGGCAAGCCCCGCTGGGCCGCTTCGGAACATATCCAGCATGCGGTTCACGGGCACCATGAATCTCCGGAGGAAGAAACCGGGCATGACGGCCATGGCCATGACGATCATGGTCACGGCCACGAGCAGACCGGCACGGCGGGCTATCATCCGCATGAAAGCCCCTGGGTCATGCTGATCCCGCTGGTGGTGTTGAGCCTGGGCGCGGTGTTCGCGGGTTTCGCTTTCCACGATCAGTTCATCGGTCCCGAAGGCGGCATCGAGTTCTGGAAGGGCGCTTTGGCGTTCGACAGCCACCTGATGCACGCCGCGCATGAAGTGCCGACCTGGGTCAAGTTCGGTCCGTTCACGGTGATGCTGACCGGGCTGGCGATCGCCTGGCTGGCCTATCTCAAGTTCACCGACTGGCCGCGGCGCTTCGTCGCCACCTTCGGCGCTCTGTACCAGTTCCTGCTCAACAAATGGTATTTCGACGAACTGTACCATTTCCTGTTCGTCAAGCCCGCCTTCGCCATCGGCCGCTTCTTCTGGAAGTTCGGCGACGTCGGCTTCATCGACCGCTTCGGGCCAAACGGACTCGCGGCGCTGGTCGTGCAGGGCAATAAAGTCACCCGTCGGCTTCAGTCCGGCTACCTCTATACCTACGCGCTGGTGATGCTGATCGGCCTCGCCGCGGCCGCAACCTGGGCGATGACACGATAATGGACGGCTTCCCCATCCTTTCCCTGATGATGGCAGTGCCGATGGCGGGGGCCATCGCCTGTCTGTTCGCAGGCGCCAACCAGGCCCGCTGGATCGCGTTGCTGGCTACGCTGGCCGATCTGGCGCTGGGCGTCATCCTCTGGATGAATTTCGACCAGTCGGGGGCGGCCGCACAGTGGCAGTTCCAGGAATATGCGCCGATCTTCGGCCGGTTCGCCTGGGCGCTGGGCATTGACGGCATCGCGCTGCTGCTGATCGCGCTGACCGTATTCCTGATGCCGATCTGCATCGGCGCGAGCTGGATCGCCATCGAGAAGCGCGTGCCGGAATATATGGCGGCCTTCCTGTTCATGGAGGTGCTGATGATCGGCGTCTTCACGGCGCAGGATCTCTACCTTTTCTACATCATGTTCGAAGCTGGCCTGATCCCGATGTACCTGATCATCGGCATCTGGGGCGGTGCGGATCGCATCTACGCTTCGTATAAATTCTTCCTCTACACGCTGCTCGGATCGGTGCTGATGCTGATCGCGATGATGTGGATGGTGCATGAGGCGGGGACGACCGACATCCCGACGCTGATGGCCTATAATTTCGATCCGCATATCCAGACATGGCTGTGGCTGGCCTTCTTCGCCAGCTTTGCCGTCAAGATGCCGATGTGGCCGGTCCACACCTGGCTGCCCGACGCGCACGTCCAGGCGCCGACCGCGGGGTCGGTCATCCTGGCGGGCGTGCTGCTGAAGATGGGCGGCTACGGCTTCATCCGCTTCTCCCTGCCGATGTTCCCGGAGGCGTCCGCGCAGTTGGCGCCGCTGGTCTGGGGCCTGTCGATGGTCGCGGTGGTCTATACCAGCCTCGTCGCGCTGGTTCAGTCGGACATGAAGAAGCTGATCGCCTATTCCTCGGTCGCGCACATGGCCATCGTCACCATCGGCCTGTTCGCCTTCAACCAGGCTGGCCTGGAAGGCGCGATGATGGTGATGCTGGGCCATGGCCTGGTGTCGGGCGCGCTGTTCCTGTGCGTCGGCGTCATCTACGACCGGCTCCACACGCGGGAGATCAGCCGTTATGGCGGCCTCAGCATCAACATGCCCAAATATGCGGTGCTGTTCATGCTGTTCACCATGGCGTCGGTCGGCCTGCCGGGCACCAGCAACTTCGTGGGCGAATTCCTGTCGCTGATGGGCATTTACCAGGCGTCTAGCTGGGTCGCGCTGGTCGCCACCACGGGCATCATCCTGGGCGCGGCCTATATGCTCTATCTCTACCGCCGCATCTGCTACGGCGAACAGAAGAATGCGGACGCGGCGGCCATGCCCGACCTGTCGGCGCGTGAAATCTGGCTGCTGGCGCCAATAGCCGCGGCGGTGCTGTGGATGGGCGTCTATCCCGAAAGCTTCCTGGCGCCGATGCGTCCGGACATTCGCGCCCTGGAAGCCCGCCTCGCCCCTGCCGCTCCGGCGGGAGATTCCAAGATCAAGATGGGCGCGCCCAAGCCTGTCGAGGACGCCCATCATGAAGAAGCCCCTGCATTGTCTCACGAAGAAGCGTCGGGGGAGGCGCACTGATGATTGATTCCGCTTCCCTTCTGGCGGTCCTGCCGGAACTGATCCTGACCGCCGGCGGCCTGGTCCTGATGCTGGTCGCTGCCTATGGCGGCGACGCGACGGCGCGGGTCGTGAACTGGCTGTCGGTGCTGACGCTGGCTATCGCAGGCCTGGCGCTGTCCACGTCGCTGGCGCATGGACCCGATGCCTTTGACGGGCTGGTGCGCGCCGATGCCTTCTCCGCCTTTGCAAAGGCGCTGATCTATGGCGCGGCGGCGGCGGCGATCCTGCTCGCCCCGCGCTATTTCTCGGTCGGCGGCGCGCCGCGCCCCGAATATCCGGTGCTGATCCTCTTTTCTTCGATCGGCATGGGCATGATGGTGTCGGCGGGCGACCTGCTGACGCTTTATGTGGGCCTCGAAATGCAGAGCCTTGCCGCCTATGTGCTGGCGAGCTTCATGCGGCAGGACGAGCGTTCGTCCGAAGCGGGCCTCAAATATTTCGTCCTGGGTTCGCTGGCGAGCGGCATCCTGCTCTACGGTTCGGCGCTTCTCTATGGCTTCACCGGCAGCACCGGCTTCGACGGCATCGCGGTCGCTCTGGCCGACGGCGTGTCGAAGGGGGAACTGTTCGGCCTGGTGTTCGTGCTGGCGGGCCTTGCCTTCAAGATCAGCGCCGTGCCCTTCCACATGTGGACGCCGGACGTCTATGAAGGCGCGCCGACGCCGGTCACGACCTTCTTCGCCAGCGCGCCCAAGGTGGCGGCCATCGGCCTGACCGTCCGCGTCGCGATAGAGGCGCTGGGTCCGGCGGGTCTCGACTGGCAGCAGGTGGTGATCTTCGTCGCGCTCGCCTCGATCCTGTTCGGCGCGGTCGCGGCCATCGGCCAGACCAACATCAAGCGGCTGATGGCCTATTCGTCGATCAACAATGTCGGTTTCGCGCTGATCGGCCTGGCCTGCGGCACGCCCGCGGGCGCGGCGGCGACGATGAGCTATATGGCGATCTATGTCGTCATGACCATCGGCGGCTTCGCCTGCATCCTGCAGATGCGCGATGCGCAGGGCCGTCCGGTCGAGACCATCGCCAGCCTGGCGGGCCTGTCGCGTTCGCGCAAGGGGCTGGCGGCGGCGCTGGCGATCTTCATGTTCTCCATGGCGGGCATCCCGCCCCTCTTCGGCTTCTGGGCGAAGTTCCTGGTGTTCGACGCGGCGGTCGCGGCGGGCCTGACGGCGCTGGCGGCCTTCGGCATCGCCATGTCGGTGATCGGCGCCTTCTATTATCTCAAGATCATCAAGACGATGTATTTCGACGAGCCGGCCGCGCCCTATGAAGCGCGGGGCGGAGCGGTGGAGAATGTGATCCTGACGGCCTGCGCGGTGGTGATCGTCTTCGGTTACTTCCTCAATCCCGTCCTCGACAAGGCGAGCGCGGCGGCAGCGGCGTCGCTGTTCTGACCGAGCTTCGCTTCGTCGAGGAGACCGGCTCCACCAATGCCGACATGCTGGCCTTGGTGGGGCAGGGCGCGTCCGAAGGATGCTGGCTGCGCGCCGCCCACCAGACCGGCGGACGCGGGCGCATGGGGCGCCATTGGGAAAGCCCGGAAGGCAATCTCTATTGCTCGACCGTGATCCGCCTGCGCGATGGCGACCCGTTGCCCTTTACGCTGGCCCTGGTCGCGGCCAATGCCGTCCATGCGCTCGTCGCGCCGCTTTGCGCGGGGCAGGCGCGGATCAAATGGCCCAATGACGTGCTGGTCGACGGCGCCAAGATCGCCGGCATCCTGCTGGAACGCGCCGGCGATGCCGTTGTCGCCGGGATCGGCATCAATGTGACCGGACATCCGGTCGGGCTGGACCGGCCGGCGACCAGCCTGTTCGCGCAGGGCGCCCCGGATGCCGACGCGGCCGCCCTGCAGGTCCGCCTTGCGGAGCTGTTCGCCCATTGGCTGGCGATCTGGCGGGCGCAGGGGCTGGATCCGGTACGCGCCCACTGGCTGGCCAACGCCCATCCCGCCGGCACGCCGATGCGCGTCGCGCAACCCGATGGCGAAACGATAGAGGGCAGTTTCGACACGCTCGACCGCGATGGCATGCTGATCCTGCGCTTGGCGAATGGCGAGAGCCGTGCCATTCATGCCGGCGACATCCTTCTCATCTGACATCGGGGACCGGCCATGCTTCTCGCGATCGACGCGGGTAACACCAATGTGGTTTTTGCGCTGCTGGAAGGGCGGGAAATCCGCGCCCGCTGGCGGATCGCGACCGACCCCCGGCGCACGGCCGACGAATATGCGGTGTGGCTGAACCAGCTCCTGATGCTGGAGGGGTACAGGATCGCCGATGTAGAGGCGGTGATCATCGCGACCGTGGTGCCGCGCGCCCTGCACAATCTCCAGGTGCTGGCGGATAAATATTTCAGGACGACCGCCCTCGTCGCGGGCCAGGCGCCGGTGGAGTGGGGCATCGCGCTGGATGTGGCAGAGCCTGCCTCGGTCGGGGCGGACCGGGTTGTAAACGCCATCGCCGCGCACCATCTCTATCAGGAGGATTTGATCGTCATCGATTTCGGCACGGCGACGACCTTCGACGTGATCGATTATCATGGCGCTTACAAGGGCGGCATCATCGCGCCGGGCATCAACCTGTCGCTGGACGCGCTGGTCGCGGCGGCGGCGAAGCTGCCCAAGATAGCGATCGCCCCGCCGGAGAATCGATCGGTCATCGGCCGCACCACCGAAGCGCAGATGCATATCGGCGTCTTCTGGGGCTATGTGGCGATGATGGAGGGGCTGGTCGCCCGCATGCGCGCGGAAATCGGCCGTCCGGCCAAGGTGATTGCAACGGGGGGGCTGGCGGTCCTCTTCGACGACAATAGCGATATTTTCGATGCGATCGCGCCCGATCTCACGATCCAGGGCCTCGCACTGCTGTATGAACGGAGTTTGAAAACAGAATGATACCCGGAAATGAGCTGATCTTCCTGGCCCTTGGCGGTTCGGGAGAGATCGGCATGAACGTCAATCTATACGGTTGCCAGGGCAAATGGGTGATGGTCGATCTGGGCCTGACCTTTGCCGATCCGGCCTATCCCGGCGTGGAACTGGTGCTGCCGGACCTGAGCTTCATCGAGGATCGGAAGGACGACCTGCTGGGCATCGTGCTGACCCACGGGCATGAGGACCATATCGGCGCCATTCCCTATCTCGCGGCGGATCTGGGCGTGCCGCTCTATGCGACGCCCTTCACCGCGGGGCTGATCCGGCTGAAGCTGGAGGAGGAAGGGCTGACGGAGGAGGTGGAACTCAACGTCATCGACAATGAAGGCAGCTTCGCGCTGGGCCCATTCGGCTTCCGCTACGTGCCGCTCGCCCATTCGATCCCCGAAGGCAATGCGGTGCTGATCGACACGCCCCATGGAAAAATCTTCCATACCGGCGACTGGAAGCTGGACGAGACGCCCCTGCTGGGCCAGCCCTCCACGCCGGAGGAACTGACGGCCATCGGCGACGAGGGCGTGCTGGCGCTGGTGTGCGACAGCACCAATGTCTTCAATCCCGAGGCGAGCGGTTCCGAGGGCGACGTCCGCGAAGGGCTGATGAGCACGATCAAGGGCGCGAAGGGAAGGGTGCTGGTCACGACCTTCGCCTCCAATGCGGCGCGCCTGCAGACTTTGGGGGAGGTCGCCAATGCCGTCGGGCGCAAGCTCTGCGTGGCGGGGCGCTCGCTGGACCGCATCATCTCCACGGCGCGGACGGCCGGCTATCTCAGGGATTTCCCGCCGACCGTCGATTGGGACGACGCCATGGCCCTGCCGCGCAATGAGGTGATGATCATCGCCACCGGCGGCCAGGGGGAGGCGCGGGCCGCCCTGTCCCGCATCGCCTTCGACAGCCATCCGATCAAGCTGGACGAGGGCGACCTGGTCGTCTTCTCCTCCAAGCAGATTCCGGGCAATGAGATCGCCATCGGCCGAATCCAGAACGCGCTGGCGGCCAAGGGCGTGCTGATGGTGACAGATCGCCAGGCGGAGGTGCATGTGTCCGGCCATCCGGGGCGTCCCGAGCTGGAGGCCATGTATCGATGGGTGCGGCCGCAAATCCTGCTGCCGGTCCATGGCGAGCGGCGGCATATGGCCGAACAGGCGCGCCTGGGGCTGGCGAGTGGCGTGCCCCATGCGGTTGTGCAGTCCAATGGCGACGTGCTGCGGCTGGCGCCCGATGGGCCGGAGATCATCGGCAACCAGGCGACGGGCCGACTGGTGCTGGACGGCGACGTCATCCTGCCGGCTGACGGCGCGACGATGAACGAGCGGCGCAAGGTCGCGCTGCATGGCCAGATCAGCGTCGCGGTGGCGCTGGACGGCAAGGGCAGGGTCATCGGTTCCCCCGCCTTGCGCACCCAGGGCGTGCCCGTGGAAGAGGACAAGGCCGCATTCCTGGAGGAGGCCGCGGACGAAGCGGCCGGCGCCGTCGCCAAGGGATCGCAGGAAGAAGAGGCCCTGCGCGAACGGGTAAGGCTGGCGGTGCGGCGCACGGCGACGCGCTGGACCGGCAAGAAGCCGGTGGTGGACGTGCTGCTCATTCGCGCCTAGGCCTTCGCTCATGAACTGGTATGCGATCTTTGCCATCTACGCGCTGTTCTGGGTGATCAGCGCCTTCATCGTGCTGCCCTTCGGCGTTCGCACGCCCGACGAAACGGGCGAGGCATTGCGGCCGGGCCAGGCGGAGAGCGCGCCCAGCAATTTTCGCCCCGGCAGGGTCGCCATCCGCGCGACGATCCTGTCGGCGGCTCTCTTCGGCCTCTATTACGCCAATTATGTCGAAGGCTGGGTGACGCTGGAGCGGTTCACGCATATCGGCTGAGCGAAAGGACGGCCGCGAAGGGCATTGGTTCAGCCGGCGGCGATCACCATCATGTGCATCCGCGCCCTGATGCGGAAGCCGAGCGTTTCGTAAAGCGCCACCGTCGCCTCATGCGCGGCATAGGCGTGGAGGAAGGGCGTTTCGCCCCGTTCCAGCATGGCCTTTGCGACGATCCGCATCAGCCTTTTGGCATGGCCCCGCCCGCGATGATCGGGATGGGTGCAGACCCCGCTGACCTCGGCAAAGCCCGGCATGCGCATCCGTTCGCCCGCCATGGCGATCAGCCTGCCCTGTTCCCTGATGCCGATGAACCGGCCGAGCCGATGGGTGAGCGGCAGGAAGGGACCAGGCCTGGTCATCAAGGCAAGGGCGCGCATTTCCTCAGCGTCCTCATCGGTCAGGGTGACGATGTCCGCGGCGGCGGCGTCGCCCGGAATATCGTCCGCCGCCATCTGCGCAAGCATCGCTTCGCGGACCAGCCTCATGCCTGGCGGGGGCGTCTGCGCGTCGGGTTCGACGATCCAAAGCTCTCCCTGTTCGGGCGCGAGCGCGGCCAGCGCCGATTGCGCGGCGGGACTGGCGTCGGCCGCCGCGGCGAAGGGCCCGTAGCGCGGATCGATCCGCAGGGCGAGCGCATTCCCCTGGGCCAAAGGCTTCCAGCCGCTGTTGAGGGCGTTCCAGACCGGGCGATGCAGGGAATGGGGCATGATGGCGCTATTTTCCGGCTAAGGCCATGGAAAGCAAGTCCTCCTGTCTTGCTCCGTCGGCAAGAAGCCGCGACCATCGCCTGATTCCGTAACGACGGCCAATTTCCAGCGCTTTTGGGCGCCGCGATTTACCAAATGGAAATCATGTTTCGGCAATGGTGGCAGTGACGTGTCACGCCCTCAACGAAACTTGATCGCATCCTTGCGCGGGCGCATGACGCCGGACACTCAGCAAAGCGCTGAAGTGCAGGCGAATCTCGTCAAATCTCTCTATGCTTCTCCCGCATCGCTGATGATCGGCGCGGTGGCGGGTGGCGCGCTGGGGTTGGTGATCGCATGGCATGCGAAACTCACGGCCATTACCGTGATCGCAATTCTGATCTGCCTTGTAGGCCTCAGCCGGTCGATTTCGGCCGTCTATTTTCATCGGCAACTCGCCCATCAGCATCGCGTCACGCAGCCGATCTGGGGACTGGCCTATGAACTGGGCGCCTGGGGCTATGCGGCATTGTTGGGGATATTGGCCTTCGCAACGCTCATGTTGAGCGGAGACATAAAGCTGCATACCTTGAGCGTCTGTCTGGTGGCCGCCTATTCCGGCGGAATTGCAGGGCGGAATGCTGGCCGCATCCATATCGCCGTCGGTCAAACCTGCTTTGCACTGTTGCCGACATGTCTTGGCCTGGTCATGTCCGGAGGGCTTGGCTACCGGGTGCTGGCGACGATGCTGTTCCTGATGATCTTCGCCATGGCGGAGATCACCAAGACGACGCACCGCATCGTCCTGGAGGCGTTGCAGGGCAAATATGAAAAGACCCAGCTTGCCGTCAAGTTCGAGCGCCTGGCCCGGTTCGACAGCCTGACGGGCGTCGAAAACCGCATGGCGATGCAGATGCGGTTGCGCGAAATGTTCGACGGCCGACGATCCGACAAGTATCCTATGGCGGTGTTCTGGATGGATCTGGATCGCTTCAAGGAAATCAACGACTCGCTGGGGCATATGATCGGCGACCAGCTCTTGTGCAGGGTTGCCGAAAGATTGTCTCACGCGCTGGACGGGCGCGGCCATGTCGCGCGATTCGGAGGGGACGAGTTCGTGCTGATCTGTCCGGGCGCCGACCGATCCGAAGCGGAGCGGATTGCCGGCGACATCATGGCCGAATTCACGCATGATTTCGACGTGGGCGGCTATCATCTGGGCGTGACCGCCTCCATGGGCATAGCCGTCGCCCCGGAGGACGGCCAGGACAGCGACGAACTGCTCCAGCATGCGGACATGGCGCTCTACCAGGCGAAGCATGCCGGGCGGAACCGCCACGCGCAGTTCACCTGGTCGATGAAGGAACGGCAGAATCGCACCTATGACCTGGAAATGGGTCTGCGCAGCGCCATGGCGAACAAGGAACTGATGCTGCATTATCAGCCGATCTTCGATACGCGATCGGGCAAGATCGCGATCTGCGAAGCGCTGATGCGATGGGACCATCCGACGCTCGGCCGTATTTCACCGGCGGAGTTCATCCCCATCGCGGAAAGCTGCTCGATGATCGAGCCGATCACGGCCTGGGCGCTGGAGCAGGCCTGCCAGGACGCGATGGAATGGGATGAGAATGTCCGCGTCGCGGTCAATATCTCCCCCGTCTTGATCAAGAGCGACGGGTTGCCCCGCGCGGTGATCGCGGCGCTGATGCGATCGGGATTGAAGGCGCGCCGGCTGGAACTGGAAGTCACCGAGTCGATCTTCCTGGAGGATAGCGGCCGCACCAACCTGATCCTGTCCGACCTTCAACGGATCGGCCTGCGACTGGCGCTTGACGATTTCGGCACCGGCTATTCCTCGCTCGGCTATCTGCGCGACTATGCCTTCGACACGATCAAGGTCGACCAGAGCTTCATGCGCGGGGTCGAGGGCAATGCCCGCCACAGAGCCATCGCCCAGTCGGTCGCCTATCTGGCGCACGCCCTGGATGTGGAAACGGTGGCGGAGGGCATCGAGACCGACGATCAACTGCGCTGCGCCCATGAAATGGGCTTCACCAATGTCCAGGGATTCGTGCTGAGCCGGCCGGTGCCCGCAGCTCAGGTGCTGGAGATGATGCGAAGCATGGAGGGCAGTGCGCGAAACGTTGCGGCAGCGCCGGATCGCCGTCGCGCCTGACAGGATTATTTGTGAAGTCTGGTCTGGGCCGAGGCCAGCCGACGCATCATTCTCACATCCTTGATGTCGAGTTCAAGTGCGGTAGCGGCCCATTTTTCGACAATATCCTTGAGTTCCGCATATTCCAGCGGATTGACGCGGCGACCGGCCTCGAACACGCCGACATGGCCGGCATGGCGCCTTTGATTTTCGCCGATATAATCCCGCACGGCTTGTTCGCCGTCGCCGTCGTCGACGAGGATGGTGACGATTCCCATGTCCGCCATTTCCTCCGCGGAATAGACCTTTCCGGACAGGATCATGCGTTCCGCCATGCGATGGCCCAATTTTCGGGCAAGGATGGAATAGGCGCCCATTCCCGGGAACAGCCCGAACAGCATTTCGGGAAGGCCGAAGCGCGCGCTGCGTTCGGCAATCACGACGTCGAAACACAATAATGCTTCGAATCCGCCTCCCAATGCATCACCCTGGGCCAAGGCAATGGAAACCACCGGCACATCGGCATTTCGCCATGCACGATGCACCACGTCGATGCATGCGTGGCCATATTTGATGAGGGCGGGCAAATCGGCGCGTTCGATGCAACTCGCAAACAGTTCCAGGTCGCCGCCCAGGTTGAACACTCCCGGAAAACGCGATCCCAGCACCATATATTTGACCGGCAGCGTTCCCTCGTCGAACAGGCGTCGAGTTTCAGTCTGCCACATGCGGATGTCGCGCAGCATGGGCATGCTGTAGTTCGGGCGATTCGTGGGCGTCATGAACGCCCACAACGTGGCCGCATCCGCGTCCCAGCTCACGTCGATCTGGCCCAGGTCGAACATCGTCGAGGTGCCGATGTCCGGCGCGGAAACCACGCTTTCCGTAACGGCGGCGAGGGCTGCATCCTCCTCCGCCGGAAGATGGGCGGGCGTCAGGTCGTCCATATGTTCTCGCGCGGAATTAAATCGCCCGGAATCAATCATCTGAGCCCCCGAGTTGCTATTGACGATGAGCAGAACAGGGTTGCGGCCCTTATGCAATCGCGCCGATGGGCCTTGCCGCTGAATTAACCATTTTTAGTTGCAACTGTTGCAGGGATGTCGCCAATTATTCCGTTACGCAAAGGTAAACGTTGCATTAATGCAACAAACTGACTTTTGACGATATGCCGCAAATCGGGTGCAGGCCTTTGTTAACCTTTATTAATTACGATCCCGATCATGAACAGGCCCCGAACCGACAAGCAGCTTGTGACCCTGCTGCTGCACGATGCGCAAGGAGAGTCATGGCGGCTCAGCCTGGCGGCGGATTGTCTTTGCTTCATCGGCAATTATCGCCGCGTCGATGGCTTCGACGTCGATGCCGTCGTGGCGCTGGACGGACTGCGCAAGAAGGGCTGAAGCGCGCCTTTGCGGCCTTGTCTGGCGCGCCTTTCGATCCTACAGCGCGCAGCGTGACAAATCCCCGCTTTTCCTTTTCGATTGCCGCGACCGACGGCAAGGCCCGCACCGGCGCCATCCAGATGCGGCGGGGCGAAATCCGCACGCCCGCCTTCATGCCGGTCGGCACCGCCGCCACGGTCAAGGCGATGCGGCCTGCCGAAGTGCGGGCGGCCGGCGCCGACATCATCCTGGGCAACACCTATCACCTGATGCTTCGGCCGGGCGCGGAGCGCGTGGCGCGACTGGGCGGGCTGCACGGCTTCATGGGTTGGGACCGGCCGATCCTGACCGACAGCGGCGGATACCAGGTGATGAGCCTCAGCGCGCTGACGAAGATGAGCGAGGAGGGCGTCGCCTTTTCCAGCCATATCGACGGGTCCAGGCATATGCTGACCCCGGAACGCTCGATGGAAATCCAGCGGTTGCTGGACAGCGACATCGTCATGGCCTTTGACGAGTGCACCAGGAACGGCTGCACCCATGACGAGGCGGCGAAGTCCATGGAGCGGTCCATGCGCTGGGCGAAGCGATCGCGCGACGGGTTCGACGCAGGCGGGGAGCATGCCGAACGGGCAGCCCTGTTCGGCATCCAGCAGGGATCGCTGGACGAGGGGCTGCGGCGGATTTCGGCGGAAAGGCTGATCGACATCGGCTTCGACGGTTATGCCGTGGGCGGGCTGGCGGTGGGCGAGGGGCAGGAGGCGATGTTCGCCACGCTCGACTTCGCGCCCGACATGCTGCCGGCGGACAAGCCGCGTTACCTGATGGGCGTGGGCAAGCCCGACGATATCGTCGGCGCTGTGGAGCGGGGGATCGACATGTTCGATTGCGTGCTGCCGACGCGCAGCGGGCGCAACGGACAGGCCTTTACCTGGGCCGGGCCGCTCAATATCCGCAATGCGCGCTTCGCGGAGGATATGGGACCGCTCGATCCGCGCTGCGCTTGTCCCGTATGCGCGACCTGGAGCCGCGCCTATCTGCATCATCTGGTCAAGGCCGGCGAGATGCTTGGCGCGATGCTGATGACGCAGCACAATATCCATTTCTACCAGGCGCTGATGCAGGAAATCCGGGACAGCATAGCCGCCGGGCGCTTTGCGAGCTTCGCGGCGGATTTCAGGCGGGATTACCAGAGGGCCTGAGGCGCGGGTTCCCCAGGATGCGTATCGTTCCAGCATCGATACGGCCTAGGGTGTGTGGGGATTCAGTTCAGGGTGCGGCGAAAATAGTGGATTTCGAGAACTGGCGCGCAGCGTACTTCAGTACGTGAGCACCGGAAGCGCAGAAAGCCGCTATTTGCAGCCCGCCATGGACTGAATCCCCACACACCCTAGCGGAACACCACCGTCTTGCCGCCATTCTGGAGCACCCGGCGGTCGGCCAGCCAGCTTACCGCCCTGGCCAGCACCTGGGCTTCGATGTCGCGGCCGATGCGGATCATGTCCTCCGCCGTCGCGCGATGGTCCACGCGCTCCACCGCCTGTTCGATGATCGGCCCTTCGTCCAGATCGGCGGTCACGAAATGGGCGGTCGCGCCGATCAGCTTCACGCCCCGCTCATGCGCGCGGTGATAGGGGCGCGCGCCCTTGAAACCGGGAAGGAAGCTGTGGTGGATGTTGACGCAGCGCCCGGCCAGCCTTTCCACCAGCCCTTCGGAAAGCACCTGCATATAGCGGGCGAGGATCAGATATTCGGAGCGTGTCCGTTCGAACAGGCTGAACAGCGCCTCCTCCTGCGCGGCCTTGTCGCCATTGGGCGGCAGCTCATGATAGGGGATGCCGTGCCATTCGGTGATCCGGCGCATGTCGGGATGGTTGGACGCCACGCCCATGATGTCGACCGCCAGCGTGCCCGTCTGCCAGCGGTGCAGCAGGTCCGCCAGGCAGTGCGACCCCTTGGAGACCGCGATCAGCATGCGCGGCTTTTCATCGGCGCTGGTCAGCCGCCAGTCCATGGCGAAGCGGGCGCCGACATCGCCGAACTCGCCGCGCAGCCGGTCGGTGTCGCCCATGCGATCGTCCGTCGCCTCGAACGCGACGCGCATGAAGAAGCGGCCCGCTTTCCGGTCGGCATATTGCTGGCTGTCGGTGATGAAGCCGCCGCGCTCCGCCAGGAACTGGCTGACGGCCGCGACGATGCCGACCTGGTCGGCGCAGGCCAGCGTCAGCACCCAGGATGGGACAACCGGATCAGTCAACGCGCATCTCCCCCGCAAGATCGGGAACCCGTTGCCTCAAGCCTGCGCGCCGATCAACCCGTTATCCGCGTCCTTCGCCCTGCACGCCGGTCATGGCGAAGATGCCCGTCGCATTGCCGGTGTCGAAGGCAAGGTCCAGCCTGCCGGTTTCAGGATCGATGTCGCGGCTGATGAATTCGTAGAACGATCCTGGAACCCGGCGCAGTTCGTTGCCGGCAAAGAGCCGTTCCACCGTGTCGGCGCGCAGGGCCGTCTGCCTGACCCGTCCGGTGCGGGAGATTTCCAGCCGGTCCTTGATCGGCCAGTCCTCCGCCTTCAACCGTTCCGCCAGTGCGGCGACGTCCGCCACCCGGTCCGTCGCGTGGTTGAAGGCATTGCCCTCCGTCGCGATCCAGGCCGCCTCATGGGAACGGGAAAGCAGCAGTTCATAATCCTCGACGCTCGGCGGCCGATGCTGCCGGTCGAAGGCCGCGACGATCGCGGGCAGGGCCGCGGCGGCTTCCTCCAGCGTGACGGGGCGGTCGTCCGCGAATTTTTCCAGCACGGCCTGGGCTTCGGATGTCAGCGGATCGCGGGAAGTGCCGAATATGCGCGCCGCCGCCTCTGCGAATTCCGGGTCGAAGCGGTCGACATGCAGTTCCGACAGGAAGAATTGCGGGATCGCTTCGGGCAGGTCGACATGGCGATAGGCCCGGCCGGTCATCCGCAGCCGGTCCAGCGGATAGACGGCGGCCATCTCATAGCCCAGCGGCACCAATATGCGGGTGAACGCCTCCTCGCCCGGCGGCAATTGTCCGGTCGCGCCCTTGGCCAGCCGCACGGTGCGCAGCGCGCCATGGTCGAACACCACCTTGCCGCCCCGCGCCAGCCGGTCCGCGACATAGGCGGCCCCGCTGGGCACCCTTTCCAGAAGGTCGTGGAACAGCGCGACGTTCATCGCCATGGCGAAGGCGGCGCGCGTGACATGGGGGCCGCCCTGTCCCGTCAGGCGGGGGTCCAGATCGAGCGCTGCGAGCGCCGCCCGTGCCGGTTCGGGGCCGAGAAACCCCTCCACCAGCGCATTGATCACCGACTGATTTTCCACCGACATGGGACGCTCCGTGCTGATGCGCCATTATCGCACGGTTGAAATAAAATTCCAAGCTGTGGCAAGATTTACATCTTCTTCGGCATGCACTCCGCCCCGGCCGCCTTGATCGCGCCGCACAGCCGGCTGGCGTCCGCGCTGCTTGCCAGGGGACCGGCCTGCAACCGGGTCACGCCGCCGCTGGTCAGGATATAGGGCTGGTAGCCGGACAGGCCGCCGACCTTCGCGCTGAGCTGCGTCCAGAGCGCGCGGGCGCGCGCCTCCGCGCTGAAGGCGCCGATCTGAACGCGCCAGCCGCCGCTCGCCGGCTTGGGCAGGGCGGGCCTGGATGCAGGGAGTCTGGATTCTGGGGGCCTGGATTCTGGGGGCTTGGCGGCTGTTGTCTTGGCGGGCGCTGGTTTCGCCGTCGGTTCCGGAGCCTTGGGCTTGGATGGAGTGGAGGGCGGCAATTGCGCCGTCCGCACGGGGGCAGGGGCCTCCCGCACCACGGGCGCGGGCAGGCGGGGTTCATCCGCCGTCGCGCTCTGCCGGCCGATGGACCCGGCCATGGCGATCGCGTCGTTGCGCTGGTCCTGCGGAATATATTTGTCCATCTGGCGGAGGCTGGCCGTCGCCTGGGCCAGGCCGGATTGCGACGCCCGCGTCATCAGCGCATAGGCGCGCACCCAGTTCTTCGCGGTCAGGTCTCCGTTGAACAGGGCGGTGCCGACGATATATTGCGCGCGCGGCTCGCCCCGTTCGGCGGCGCGTTGCAGATAGGGAAAGGCGCCTGCGCGGTCGCCCTGCTGGAACATCAGAAGGCCCAGATTGTCCTCGGCGCGGGAATGGCCCTGTTTCGCGGCCTTGCGATACCAGTCGATGGCGAGCGCGGGATCGGCCTTCACGCCGCGACCCAGCTTGTAGGCCTGGCCCATGTTGAACTGCGCATCGGGATCGCCGGACTGCGCCAGCGGCTGCCACACCGCCACCGCCCTGGCATAATCGCCCTGCTGCCAGGCATCGACGCCGGCCTTCACATCGGCCGACGCAGCCTGCGCCAGGCTCAACATGGTTCCGGCGGCCAACACGCCCCAGATCTGCTTCATGCTCATGCTCCCCAAGGGTTCTTGCACGATCCTATGCCGACGCAAGGTTAATAGCGACTTAGCATTAAGAACATCGCCTTTTTACGGGCTGTCAGGCTTCCGCGCGGATTAACCAATTCTTAGGCGGGCCTGTGGCACTCCTCCCCCCAATTGGATTTTTGGGGGAAGTTGCGTGCGCATATTGGCATTGGCATCGCAAAAGGGGGGATCGGGCAAGACCACCCTGTCGGGACACCTGGCCGTCCAGGCGCAAATGGCGGGCGCCGGTCCGGTCGTGCTGATCGACATCGACCCGCAAGGATCGCTGGCCGACTGGTGGAACGAGCGCGAGGCCGAATATCCCGCCTTCGCCCAGACCACGGTGGCGCGCCTGGCCGCGGACCTGGAGATACTGCGCCAGCAGGGCTTCAAGCTCGCCGTCATCGACACGCCGCCCGCCATCACCATGGCGATCCAGAGCGTCATTTCCGTCGCTGAGCTGATCGTCGTCCCGACCCGCCCCAGCCCGCACGATCTGCGCGCCGTGGGCGCCACGGTCGACCTGTGCGAACGGGCGGGCAAGCCGCTGATCTTCGTCGTCAACGCCGCCACGCCCAAGGCGCGCATCACGTCCGAAGCCGCCGTCGCCCTGTCGCAGCATGGCACGGTCGCGCCGGTCACGCTGCACCACCGCACCGATTTCGCCGCATCGATGATCGACGGCCGCACGGTGATGGAGGTCGACCCCAATGGCCGCTCCGCGGGGGAGGTCACGCAGCTATGGACCTATGTGTCTGACCGGCTGGAAAAGAATTTCCGCCGCACCGTCTTTTCCGTGCCGCACAATGCCGTCGGCACGGCGGGCACGGTCCGTCCGGCAAGCGGCGGCTTCGGCCGCCGGATCTCGCAATAAGAGAAGGGGAGCATCATGGTCGAACCGAAACCTCTCGCTTCGCTGACGTCCGGCCTGCTGGCGCGCAAGGGCGCCGCATCGCCCGCCATGCGCCGTCCCGTCTTCGGCCTGACCGCCGGAGCCACGGCGTTGCAGGAGGATCTGGGCTGGAACGACATGGGCTTTGACGTGACGCAGCCGGAACCGGCGCCGTCCGAAGCCCGCTCCGTCGCCGGTCTGACGCCGATGACGGCGGTTCCCGCCGTCGCGCCGGTGCCCGCCGTCGTGACCGAGCGCGAGGAACTGGCCGAACGCATCGCCGAAACGGCTGCCCCCGCCAAGGTCGAAAAAACCAGGAAGAAGGCCCGTGCCTCCGCCGCGGCGAAGGGTCGCAAGGCCGCCTTCACCCTGCGGCTGGATGCCGACCGCCATCTGAAGCTGCGCCTTGCCAGCGCCATTGTCGGCCGATCCGCGCAGCAGATGGTGACAGAGGCGCTGGACGCCTATCTTGCCAGCCTGCCGGAGGTGGACCGGCTGGCCCGCGAACTGCCGCGCGCGGCGACGACCAGGGATCGGTAAAGCCATGAAGCGCAAGGCCTTCGCCAAAGCAGCGGTCGCGTCGATGCTGATCGGCACGACCATGGTGGGATGCACCGGGGCGGCTTTCCGCACCGCCGCCGTCGCTCCGCAAAAGCCCGATCGGCTGGCGGCCGGCATCGAAAAGGCGCTGGCGGATCGCGACGGCGCCCGCGCGGTCGACCTGGCGGAGGCCGCCGTGCAGGCGGCGCCGCAGGATGCCGGCTACAGGCAGTTGCTTGGCCGCGCCTATGTCGCCGACGGCCGCTTCGCATCGGCGGAAACCGCGCTGGCCGACGCGATGACGCTGGGCAATCGCGATGCGCGCACCATCGTCACCCTCGCGCTGGTAAAGGTAGGCCTGGGCAAGGACCGCGCCGCCCGCGACCTGCTCGCCAGTCATGCCGACATCGTTCCGGCGGCCGACTATGGCCTGGCCATGGCGATGGCGGGCGACGCGCCGGAGGGCGTGCGCATCCTGTCCGAAATGATCCATGATCCGGCGGCCACCGCCCGCACCCGCCAGAACCTGGCCTATGCCTATGCCTTGGCCGGGCGGTGGAAGGATGCGCGCATGATGGCGGGCTTCGACCTCGATCCGCTTGCCGCCAACCAGCGCATCACTCAATGGGCGCAGAATGCCGCGCCCGGCCTTTCGCAGCAGCGCGTCGCGGCGCTGATGGGCGTGACGATCGACGGCGCGGACGCCGGCCAGCCGGCGGCCCTCGCCCTTGCGGCGCCATCGTCGCCGGTTCGGACGGCGGAAGCCGCTCCGGCCGAGCAGGCCGTCGAGGCCGCGCCGGTGGAGGTCGCCGCCGTCGATCCCGCACCCGCGCCGTCGCCCGCCATTGCCGATGCGCCGGCGCCGATGATCCAGGCCATTGCAGCGCCCGTCCGCATCGCCGCCCCGCGCCAGGCCGCGCCGCTGCGCGCCGTGACGCCCCCGCGCCTTCGGGAGGCTCCGCGCCTTCAGCCGGCGGCCTTCCAGGCCAGCGGAAGGGCCAGCGGCCATTGGGTGGTTCAGCTCGGCGCCTATGACAATGCCGCCATCGCCAAGGAAAAATGGTTCGCCATGGCCCGCCGCAACAGCGTGCTGGCGAATTTGCCGGTCGTCACCAGCCAGATCACGGTGAACGGCGCGACCTTCGCCCGTCTGGCCGTCGGCGGCTTCGACGAGCGGGGCGAGGCCGTCGCGCTTTGCCGCGCGATCCAGGCGCGGCGCGGCCAGTGCTTCGTCCGGGAGAATGCGATCGATGCCCTGCCGCAACGCTGGGCGCTGGCGACCAAGGGCCGTCAATACGCATCGCGCTGAACAAAAAAGCTGACCAGGATCGCATTTGCGGGCGGCATCCATGATGTCCGCCCGCATATTCCTTGCAGGCGCGACCTGCTTCGAAGCCGGATCCGCCGCGCGGGGCAGGGCGGCTGTACATGCGCGTAAATCAGGTGGAAATTGGCTCCCCGAGTAGGATTCGAACCTACGGCCATTCGATTAACAGTCGAATGCTCTACCGCTGAGCTATCGGGGAGCGGCCCGGCTCGTGCCGGGCAGGCCGCGCATATGCAGCGGCTTTTGCGAAATGGCAAGGGCAGGAAATGCCGCCGGTCCGAAAAAATGCGCGGGCGGCCCGATATGCGCGGAACATGGGTCGGGGCGCATCGATCCGGCCGGTTGAAGGAGGATTTCCGGCACCGCCGCCGGATGGAAATTGGCTCCCCGAGTAGGATTCGAACCTACGGCCATTCGATTAACAGTCGAATGCTCTACCGCTGAGCTATCGGGGAGCGACCCGGCTTCCGCTGGGCAGGCCGCGCCTATAGCAGCGGCTTTCCGGCAATGGCAAGCGCCAAATGACGGAATTTTCACGCGATGAACTGTTCGGCCGCGATCCGGTCGTCCAGCGTATGTTCCGGGTCGAACAACAGCGTCAGCGGCGTCGCGCGGTCGATCTTCACCTCCACCTGGGCGACGTCGCGCACTTCGCGCTGGTCCGCCACGGCGCTGACCGGGCGCTTCACCGGATCGAGCGCGGTGAACTGGATCACCGTATTTTCTGGCAGGATCGCACCGCGCCAGCGCCGGGGGCGGAAGGGGCTGATCGGCGTCAGCGCCACCAGCGCCGATCCCAGCGGCAGGATCGGCCCATGGGCGGAAAGATTATAGGCCGTCGATCCGGCCGGCGTCGCCACCAGCACGCCGTCGCACACCAGTTCGGGCAGGACGGTGCGGTCGTTGACCTTCACCTCCAGCTTGGCGGTCTGGCGCGTTTCGCGCAGCAGCGAGACTTCATTGATGGCGGGGATGGAAAAACGCTCCCCATCCACGGTGTCGACGATCATGCGCAGCGGGCTGACCTTGAAGGGCTTGGCCGCCTCTATCCGCTGTTCCAGCCGTTCGAGCCGCCATTCGTTCATCAGGAAGCCGACCGTGCCCAGATTCATGCCGAACACCGGCAGGATGCGGCGCCCCTCCAGCATGGAGTGCAGCGTCTGGAGCATGAAGCCGTCGCCGCCCAGCGCGATGATCATGTCCGCCTGCTCCACGGGCACGAAATCATAGGAAGCGCGCAGCCTTTCCTCCGCCGCCTTGGCTGCCGGGCTGGGGGACGCGACCAGGGCGCGCCGGACGTCGTCGGTCATCCGCCGGTCACGCTCATATGCCGCCGCACCGCCGGCGCGGCGTCCGCGCCGATGCGGAAGTCATGCGCCGCCGGCTTCAGCCGCAGGGCGCGGTCGATCAACGGCTCCACCGCCGGCAGTCCGCCCTGGCGGAAGGCGGCCTTCAGGTCGACATGATCCTCATGGCCCAGGCACATGAAGATCTTGCCCTCGCAGGTCATGCGCATGCGGTTGCAATCGGCGCAGAAATTATGGGTGAGCGGCGTGATCAGCCCCAGCCGCGCCTTCAACCCATCGACCGCATGATAGCGCGCCGGGCCGCCGGTGCGGTGCGGGATCGGCGTCAGCGCGCGATGGCGGCGGATGGAATCGGCGACCTGCGTCAGCGGCAGATAATGGTCCGTGCGGTCTTCCCCGGTCTCGCCCAGGGGCATGGTCTCGATCAGGGTCAGGTCGAAACCCTGATCGTCGCACCAATGCAGCATCGGCAGGATCTCGTCCTCATTGACGCCCTTGAGCGCGACCATGTTGATCTTGACCGCCAGCCCGGCCGCCCGCGCCGCCGCCAGCCCCTCCAGCACCGGCCGGATGTCGCCGTTCCGCGTTACATGCGCGAAACGTTCGGGGTCCAGGCTGTCCAGGCTGACATTGACGCGCCTGACGCCCGCATCGGCAAGCGCCTGCGCATGGTGCGCCAGCCGCGTGCCGTTGGTGGTGAGCGTCAGTTCATCCAGGCCCGCGCCCACATGTCGCCCGATCCGCCGGACGAGGTCGATGATGTCGCGCCGCACCAGAGGTTCGCCGCCGGTCAGCCTGATCCTGCGCACGCCCCGGGCGATGAAGAGGTCGGCCAGCAGCGCGATCTCCTCCAGCGTCAGAATTTGGTCCCTGGGAAGGAATGTCATCCGCTCCGCCATGCAATAGCGGCAGCGCAGGTCGCAGCGATCCGTCACCGAAATCCGCAAATAGCTGATCCGGCGGCCGAGTGCATCGGTCAGGGCCGTGCGTCCAGGATCGGCCATCTCCATATGTCCTAGCTAGGCGATGGACCTGCCCCGCGCAAGCGTCACTGGTTGCGGCAGCGTAAACAGGTCGCTAACCGATGGGCATTAGGTAAGAGGGCGTGAACCGTCCCGAGGAGCATCATGTGAGCGGCGAGACCGCACTGGACGGACAGCGCAGCCTCTTCATCCTGTCGCCGGGCGACCGCGACGGATTGTCGCAGCAGGCGAGGGCGGCGGGCTGGCGCGCCATAGCCGCCCGTCGCGCCACCGATGCCGCGCAGCGCTTCCTGCACAGCGACGCCCAGATCGCCCTGGCCGACATGCGCGGCGCGGGCGATGGCGACATCCGCCTGATCGCGTCGCTGGGTCCGTCGGTGGATGCGGGCGGGGGCGCGCTGATCGTGCTGGTCGACGCGGGGGACATGGCCGCAGTGCCGGCATTGCTGGAGGCGGGGGCGACGCATTTCCTTGCCGCGCCCTTCACGCCCGCCGAACTGCGCGCCACGCTGGCTTCGGCGCAGCGGCTGGTCGACCGGCTGGTCGGCGGGACGACGCACAGCCGGCGCGCCCAGCGCATCCGGCGCGGCGACGCGCTGTTCTGGGAGAGGGATGGGGACCGCATCCGCATCAGCGACAATCTTGCGCGCCATCTGGGTCTTGACCGGCAGAGCGTCGACCCGGCGACCTTCATCCGCCGCCTGCCGCGTGCCGAGCGCCGTTCCGTGATCGCCGCGCTGCGCGGCATGATGCGGTCCGGCCGTCCGGAGGCCTTCGCCCATGCCGCGCCGGGCCGTCCGGGCGACCGGCTGGTGCATCATCTGCGGCTGGTCGACGGGGTCGTCGCGGCGGATGTGGAGTGGCTGTCCGACGCGCATGGCCATGACGCCACCGGACGGGACGACCTGACCGGGCTGCGCTCGCGCCAGGCGGCGCTCGATTGGCTGGAACAGCGGCAGGGGCTGGCGACGACGGTGCTGCTGCTGTCGATCAGCCAGTTCGACCGCATGAACGCCGCCTATGGCCAGGTCGTGGGCGACGCGCTGCTGGGCCGGATCGCCCGCCGCATAGAGCGCATGACCGTCGACATGGCGGTCGGCGCGATGGTCGCGCGCATCGCCGGGACGGAATTCCTGATCGGCCTGACGGGCGAGGCGGCGACGGCGGAAAAGGCGACCTTCCTGGCCCGGCAACTGATCGGCGCCATCGGCCGGCCGTTCAGCGCTGGGGACCATCTGATCCGCCTCACGGCGCGCTGCGGCATCGCCCAGTCGCGGGCGGACGACGACGCCACCCGCCTTATCCGCCGCGCCGGCACCGCTTTGGCCGACGCCAGGGTCGGGGGCGGGGAGGGCATCCGCATCTTCTCCTCCGAAAAACGCAGCCGCCAGGTGGATGCCGACCAGTTGGAAACCGACCTGCGCCTCGCCCTGGATCGAGGGGAAATCGGCATATTGTTCCAGCCGCAATATCCCGTGGATGGGGAGCATATGATCGGCGTGGAGGCATTGGCCCGCTGGAACCATCCGCAATATGGCGCTCTGGGGGCGGGAATGCTGTTCGCCACGGCGGGGCGTTCCGACTATATGCTGCCGCTTTCCGCGCATATCCAGGCCGAAGCGCTGCGGCAGGCCGCCGCCTGGCCGCGCGCGCTGTCGCATCTGCGCCTGTCGATCAACGTCACGGCGGAGGACATCGCCCAGCCCGGCTTCATGCCGCAATTCCTGAACCTGGTGGACATGAGCGGCTTTCCCCGGTCGCGCCTGACGGTGGAGATCACCGAGAGCGGCCTGATCGAGGATGTGGACAATGCCACCGCCTTGCTGACGGCGCTGCGGGCCGAAGGGCTGGCGGTGGCGGTGGACGATTTCGGCACCGGCTATTCCAGCCTTGCCTATCTCAAGAGCCTGCCGCTCGATTATCTGAAGATCGACAGCGGGCTGGCGCAGGACATCGCCGGGACCGCCCGCGACCGAATCATCGTGCGCGGCGTCATCCATATGGCGAAGTCGTTGGGCCTGCGCGTCATCGCCGAAGGGGTGGAGACGGAGCAGCAGCTGGACCTCCTCACCCGCGAAGGTTGCGATTATTATCAGGGTTTCCTGCGTTCGGCGGGCGTTTCCTCCGCCGATCTGGTGGCGCTGGCGCTAAAGGCCTAACCCCACCCGCCCGATCAGGCTTGCTCCCGCATGGCGGCTGCGGGAGCCTGCGATGCTGCTGTCGGCATAGCGCAGGCCCGCGAACCAGCGGCCTTTCATATAGTCGACGCCAATGCCATAGTCCCAATAGGTGCCGTCCGGGCGCAGTCGCGCGGCGCGGGCCGGGTCGCGCGCATCGCCCGAAGACCGGCCGATCCGCGCCGAGACGGTGAGGGGCGTGCCCGGCAACCCCATCGCCGCCGAAGCGGACAGATAGAGATTGTCGCCGCCGATGGACGATTGCCGGGGAGCATAGCTGCCGTTGAAGTCGATGCTGGCCGGTCCGATCTGGAAAGCCGCGCCTGCGCCGAATTCGCCATAGCCTTGCCCCGAGCTTCCGGGGAAAAGGCGATAGCGCCCTTCGGCGGAAAGCCGCCAGCCGCCGACCTGTCGCGCATAGGCCGCGCCCAGGTCGACGACGGCATCGGCTCCGCCGTGCCGGTCGCTGCCGCTCAGCGAGGCGGCCGTGCCGTCGATGCTCAGCCCGTCCGCCACGGGCACGGACAGCGTGCCCCGCAGCACCGGGTCGCCCTCGCTCCAACTCAGCCCCCGGCGCCGTTCCTCGCTGGCGACTTCCACCGTCGCGGAGACGCCGTCGGCATATTGCGCGAAGGCGGGGCCGGCGCCGACGCCAGCCTGGAAGGCGCTGGCCAGAAAGGCGCAGGCCAGCGCCGCCCCTTTCTCAGTTGGAGGCAAGATTGCGCACGGCGTCAAGCTCTGCCAGCAGCGGCGCGCGGTCCGCCTGCGCAACCGCGATCAGATGGTCGCGGATTTCGCCTTCATGGCGCGCCAGGTTGCGTTCCCCCGACTGGCGGCCGGGCGTGCAGGCGCCATGCTCGCTGCCCGAAAACTGCTTGTCGCTGGAAACCGTGCGGCTGAGCGCCGGCCCATGGCTGAGCGCCCGGTCGACCAGGATGGTGGCGGTCCACTGGCACCGTTGCATGTCCGCGCGGTTCGGGGTCTTGGCGCCGATGGTCCTGGCGCGGAACTCGGCGCGGGCGCTGTAGGTCGCCTCCACCGGCTTTCCCCCATGGTCGATCCGGACGCTGTGCGTGGCCGCCGCCGCGGCGAGGGCAATAAGGGTCAAACTCATGTCTTTCTCCTGCTCGACGCCGGACTTTGCTGTCCGGTCGTCAGAGCGGGATTAGGTCGCGACTGTTGCTGGCTGTTGTCCCAGGGATGACAAAGGGGTGCTGGCGCTTGACGCGGGGAAACGCCGATAGCGGCATTGCCTCACCGTCGCCCGGACCCTTCGGCAAGCTCAGGACAGGCTTGATCCGGGGAGCCGCTTTTCCCTCTGCACCGCGCCTCGGTCAAGGCAGCGGAACCCCGGGTCAAGCCCGGGCGACGGATAGGGGAATGTTCGCTTATTCACCCAAGAACACTCGGTCTGGCGGATCTTGAATTTGTCGACACACCCTAGGCCGCGGCTTTCGCCAGCCCCTTGGAAAGCTGCAGCGCGCCATTGAGCCGCGCCGCCGGATCGGCCCAGGCGCGGTTCACCACGACCTTGCTGTCGGGCCGCAACCGCGCCACGCCGTTCAGCCGCTGGATATAGGCGACCAAACCCTCCGGCCGGGGGAAGCGGTCCTCGAAGAAGCTGACCAGCGCGCCCTTCGCCCCGACGTCGATCTTGGCGATATTGGCGGCGACGCAATTCTGCTTGATCTCGATGATCTTGAACAGGTTTTGCGTCGGCGGAGGCAGCTTGCCGAAGCGGTCGATCAGTTCGGCGGCGAAGGCCTCCAGCCCCTGCCGGTCCTCGACTTCGTTGAGGCGGCGGTAAAGGCCCATGCGCAGGTCGAGGTCGGGCACATAATCCTCCGGAATGAGGATCGGCGCGTCGACGGTAATCTGCGGCGAGAAGCTCTCCCGCGCCTTCTCCAGCCCCGCGCCGCCGGCCTTCGCCTCCAGGATCGCGTCCTCCAGCATCGACTGGTAGAGTTCGAACCCGACCTCCTTGATATGGCCGGATTGCTCGTCGCCCACCAGATTGCCCGCGCCGCGTATGTCGAGGTCGTGCGACGCAAGCTGGAACCCCGCGCCCAGCGTGTCCAGGTCGGACAGAACCTTCAGCCGCTTTTCCGCCGTTTCGGTGATCACCCGGTTGGCTGGCGTGGTGAAATAGGCATAGGCGCGCGTCTTCGCCCGCCCGACCCGCCCGCGAAGCTGATAGAGCTGCGCCAGGCCGAAGCGGTCCGCCCGGTGGATGATGAGCGTGTTGGCGGAGGGGATGTCCAGCCCGCTTTCGACGATGGTGGTCGAGAGCAGCACGTCGTAGCGCCTGTCGTAAAAGGCGGCCATGCGTTCCTCCACCTCCGTCGCGCTCATCTGGCCATGGGCGACCACCGGCCGCACTTCGGGCACTTCGGTGCGGAGAAATTCCTCGATCTCCGTCAGGTCGGAAATGCGCGGCACGACGAAGAAGCTCTGGCCGCCGCGATAATGTTCGCGCAGCAGTGCCTCGCGGATCACCACCCCGTCCCACGGCATGATGTAGGTCCGCACCGCCAGGCGATCCACTGGCGGCGTCTGGATGACCGACAGTTCCCGCAGGCCCGACATCGCCATCTGCAAGGTGCGCGGGATGGGCGTCGCCGTCAGCGTCAGCACGTGGACGTCGGTCTTGAGCGACTTCAGCCGTTCCTTGTGCGTCACGCCGAACCGCTGCTCCTCGTCCACGATGACGAGGCCCAGCCGCTTGAACTCCAGCCCCTTGGCCAGCAGCGCGTGGGTGCCCACCACGATGTCGACGGTTCCGTCGGCAAGGCCGGCCTTCACCGCCTTCGCCTCCTTGTCCGGCACCAGGCGGGACAGGCGGCCGATCTTCACCGGGAAACCCCGGAAACGCTCCTCGAAATTCATGTGATGCTGCCGGGCGAGCAGGGTGGTCGGGCAGATCACCACCACCTGCATCCCCGCCATCGCGGCGACGAAGGCGGCGCGCAGCGCGACCTCCGTCTTGCCGAAGCCGACATCGCCGCAGACCAGCCGGTCCATCGGCCTGCCCGCGCCCAGATCCTCTATCACGTCGCTGATCGCCCGGTCCTGATCGTCGGTTTCCTGATAGGGGAAGCGGTCGACGAAGGCGGGATAGCCCGCGCTGTCGGGTTCCGCCACGGTCGCGGGCCGCAGGGCGCGCTCCGCCGCGGTCTTGAGCAGTTCGCCCGCAATCTCGCGGATGCGTTCCTTCATCCGCGCCTTGCGCCGCTGCCAGGCCTCCCCGCCCAGCTTGTCCAGGCTGACACCCTCGCTTTCGGAGCCGTAGCGGGAGAGAACCTCCAGATTTTCGACCGGCACATAGAGCTTGTCGCCGCCCGCATATTCCAGCGCGACGCAATCATGGGCCGCCTTGGCGACGGGAATCTGGGTCAGTCCCTCATAGCGGCCGATGCCATGGTCCATGTGCACGACCAGATCGCCGGGCGAGAGCGTCGCCAGTTCGGCCAGGAAAGCGTCCGCGCTTTTCTTCCGCTTCGCCCGCCTCACCAGCCGGTCGCCCAGCATGTCCTGTTCGGTCAGCACCGCCACGTCGGGCGCGGTGAAGCCATGATCCAGCGGCAGGACGGTCAGCACCGTGCTGCCCCCGGCCGCGATGCCCAGCGCCTCCTGCCAGCTGTCCGCCGCCGCGATCCGCTTCAGCCCATGATCGGCCAGCAGGCCGGAAAGCCGTTCCCGCGCCCCGCCCGAATAGCTGGCGATGACGACCTTCTTCTTTGTCCGCTGGAGCGCGGCGATATGCTTGCTCACCGCCTCATAGACATTGGCGTTCTGCGCCCGCTCCGGCGCGAAGTCGCGGGGGCCATCCACTGCGAAGTCGAGGACGGAGGCGCTCTCCGGTTCATGGAAGGGGGTGGTGGCGTGCATCGGCCAGTCGCGCGCCAGGGCGGCCCATTCCTCCGCCTCCAGATAGAGGGCCCGTGGCTCCAGCGGCCGATAGGCGCCCGGATCGGAGGATTTCGCCGCCGCGCGGTTCGCATGATAGTCCCTGATCGCCTCGAACCGCGCCTCCGCCGCGCCCGCCACGCCATGGTCCAGCAGGATCAGGCTGTCGTCGCCCAGATGGTCGGTCAGGGGCACCAACCGTTCCTCGAACAGCGGCAGCCAATGTTCCATGCCCTGCAGGCGGCGCCCGTCGCTCACCGCCTGATAGAGCGGGTCGCCCGTGGCCGTGGCGCCGAAAATCTCGCGATAGCGGCCGCGGAAACGCTTGATCGTCTCCTCGTCCAGCAAAGCCTCCGACGCCGGGAGCAGGGTGAAGCCCTCGACGCTGCCGCTGGTCCGCTGGTCGGCGGGATCGAAGCGGCGCACCGTCTCTATCTCGTCCCCGAAGAAATCGAGCCTGAGCGGCTGTTCCTCGCCGCCGGGGAACAGGTCGACAATGCCGCCGCGTATGGCGAACTCGCCCCGGTCATGCACGGTGTCGGTGCGCACATAGCCATTGGCCTGCAACATGTCCGCCAGCCGGGAGATCGCGATCCGTTCCTTGGGCGCGAGCTTCGCCACCAGTTGCCGCACGCGGAACGGCGTCAGCGTGCGCTGGGTGAGGGCGTTGAGCGTGGTGAGGACGAGTTGCGGCCCCCGCGGCCTCCCTTGCAGGGCGTAGAGGCCCGCCAGCCGCGCCGCGGCGGTGCGCAGCGAAGGGCTGGCCCGGTCATAGGGCAGGCAGTCCCAGGCGGGGATTTCGACGATCTCGATCTCCGGCGCGAAATAATGCGCGGTATCCGCCACGGCGCGCATGAGCTGTTCGTCAGGGGCGACGAACAGGGTGCGGGACGGGGCTGCCCGCGCGATGTCCGCCAGCAGCCAGGGCTGGAAACCGGCCGGCACGCCGGAAAGGGTCATCGGGGCGGAGGCTTTGAGAATCTTGAGAAGGTCGGTCATTCTTTACTCAGTCCCCCTCCCGCAAGCGGGAGAGGTTAGGGGTGGGCGTTGCAACGGCGGTGGAGCAGGCCCACCCCCAGCCCCTTCCGCTGCGGAAGGGGAGCGTGAGGCTACTTCTTCCCGATCTCCACGAAATCCATCTTCGCGAACCTTTCCCACATCGGCCCGCGCCATTGTTCCGGCAGCGGCAGCGTGCCCAGGGCCCAGGCCATGATGTCGGCATCCTGTTCCTCGATAAACCGTTCGAACCAATCCAGTTCCTCTTCGCCCCATTCCGCATGGTAGCGATCGAAAAATCCGCCCACCGCGAGGTCCGCTTCCTTGATGCCGCGATGCCAGGCCCGGAATTGCAGGCGGCGGATGCGAGGGTCTTCGTTCACAATTTGTTCCTTGGACGAGCATGGCGAAATTGCCGATCGGATGTTTGCGCATCGTCCCGGCTGGGCTAGACGCATGCAGATAGCCATGCGACCCGACATCCTCAACCCACTCTTCACCGAAATCGAGGCGCTGAAAGGCGTCGGTCCCACATTGGCAAAACCGCTGGAGCGGTTGGGCCTGGCGCGGGCCGTCGACGTCGCCTTCCACCTTCCGGTCAGCTTTGTCGACCGCCGCATGGTGGACGAACTGATGCTAGGCGATTCAGGCCGGGTCATCGGCATCACGCTGACGCCCACAGACTATCGCGCCTCCGGCAGCGCCCGCGCCCCGTTCCGCGTGATCGCGCAGGACCGGCACGGCAACAGCGTCGCGCTGGTCTATTTCGGCCGCAACAGCGCCTGGCCGCGCAAGCTGCTGCCGCTGGGCGAACCCAAATTCGTCTCCGGCAAGCTGGAGGCCTATGGCGACAATCTGCAGATCGTGCATCCCGACCATGTCCTGCCGCCGGAGGAAGCCGCCACCATTCCCGCGCGCGAGCCGGTCTATGGCCTGTCCGAAGGGTTGACCAACAATCGCCTGCGCGACCTGGTGGCGCAGGCGTTGGCCCGCGCGCCCGAACTGCCCGAATGGATCGAACCCAGCCTGCTCGCCCGCAAGGGCTGGCCGGGATGGCGGGAGGCCCTGCAGCGCATCCATGCCGATCCCGCGGACGCGCTGGCCCGCGAGCGGCTCGCCTATGACGAGATATTCGCCGGCCAGCTCGCGCTGATGCTGGTGCGCCAGTCGTCCCGCAGGCGCAGGGGCGTGCCCGTTGCCGGGGACGGCCGGCTGCGCGCCATGCTCAAGCTGCCATTCGCGCCGACCGACGCGCAGAGCCGCGCCTTCATGGAAATAGAGGGCGACATGGCCCAGCCCGTGCCCATGCTGCGCCTGTTGCAGGGCGATGTGGGGTCGGGCAAGACGCTGGTCGCGCTGATGGCGCTGCTCAACACGGTCGAGGCGGGGGCGCAGGGCGCGCTGCTGGCGCCGACCGAAATCCTTGCCCGCCAGCATTATGAAACGCTGCGCGGGATGGCGTCGGGCCTGCCGGTGAATATCGCCATCCTGACCGGGCGCGAAAAGGGCAAGGCGCGCGAATCCACCCTCATGGGACTGGCGGACGGCAGCATCGACATATTGGTCGGCACCCACGCCATCTTCCAGGATGCGGTGCGATACAAGAACCTCGCCCTGGCGGTGATCGACGAGCAGCATCGCTTCGGCGTCGCGCAGCGCATGATGCTGGCGGCCAAGGCGGAGCGCGCGCCGCACCTGCTGGTGATGACCGCCACGCCGATCCCGCGCACGCTGACGCTCACCTATTATGGCGAGATGGACGTATCCCGCCTGGACGAGATGCCGCCGGGCCGGCAGCCGATCCAGACCGTCGTCATGTCCTCCGGGCGTCTCGACGAAGTGGTGGAGGCGCTGGCCCGCCATGTGGAGGGCGGGGGGCAGGCCTATTGGGTCTGCCCGCTGGTCGAGGAAAGCGAGAATAGCGACCTTGCCGCCGCCGAGGCGCGGGCGGAAACGCTGCGGACGCGTTTCGGCGAGCGCGTCGCCATCGTGCACGGCCGGATGAAGGGGCCGGAAAAGGATGCCGCGATGGAATCCTTCGCCTCCGCCCGGGCGAAGATATTGGTGGCGACCACCGTGATCGAGGTCGGCGTCGACGTTCCCAAAAGCAACCTCATCATCATCGAAGGGGCCGACCGCTTCGGTCTGGCGCAGCTTCACCAGTTGCGCGGGCGCGTGGGGCGGGGGCAGAACCAGTCGGTCTGCATCCTGCTGCGCGGCAATGCGCTGAGCGAGACCGCCAGGGCGCGGCTGGCCCTGATGCGGGAAACCAATGACGGTTTCCGCATAGCCGAGGAAGACCTGCGCCTGCGGGGCGCGGGGGAGATATTGGGCACGCGCCAGTCGGGCGAGCAGCAGTTGAAGCTGGCGACGCCGGAGCATCTCTCCGCCTTGCTCGATCCGGCGCGGGACGACGCGCATCTGCTGATCGACCGCGATGGGGGACTGAGCGAGGCGCGGGGGCAGGCGGCCAGGATCTGCCTCTACCTCTTCGAACGCGACGCGGCGGTGGGTTTGCTGCGCAGCGGCTAGGAACGTGGCGTTCCTGCGAAGGCAGGAGTCCAGTTCAGGCGGTTTTGCGGCTGGCGGCGTCGGAACTGGATTCCTGCCTTCGCAGGAGCACGGCAGGGGTTTGAGGGATTGTCGCGCGCATTGTGGAAGCAACGGCTTGCCGCACCCGCGAAACCATCCCGCCGCCCTGTCGTTGCACGGCCATGCAATCCGACATCAGCCTGCACCATGTCACGTCAATGGCGGCGATCTCCATCGGCCTGTCCGTCGCCGTCGCCTTCCTGCTCCACTGGCTGGCCTATTGGCTGGCGACCCGCATCGTCCGGCGGATGCGGATAGAGCCGGTGATCCTTCCCGCCCTCTACCACCCCAGCCGCTGGCTGATCGTCCTGATGACGCTGGCGGCGGGCATCCAGCCGCTGACCTTCAGCCCGAATGTGGAGGCGATCTGGTCCATCGGATCGAAAATGCTGTTCATCCTGCTGATGGGCTGGCTGGTCTTTTCCCTGATGCGGGCGGGACGCATCATCCTGGAGCGCCGCAGCGACATCAGCGTGGAGGATAATCTGAAGGCGCGGCGGCAGCATACCCGCATCCGCATCCTCTATCGCGTGGCGCAGTTCATCGTCGGATTCCTGATCGTCTCGCTGATGCTGATCGCCATCCCCGGCGTGCGGAGCGTCGGCGTCACGCTGATGGCGTCGGCGGGGCTGGCGGGGCTGGCGGTCGGCGCGGCGGCGCAGCCCGCGCTCAAGAACCTGATCGCCGGCATCCAGATGGCCTTTTCCGAACCGATCCGGCTGGACGATGTCGTGATCGTCGAGGGAGAGTGGGGCCGGATAGAGGACATCAAGCTGACCTATGTCGTCGTTCGCATCTGGGACGACCGGCGGATGATCGTGCCTGTTTCCTATTTCCTGGAAAAGCCGTTCCAGAACTGGACGACGAAAACCTCCGACCTGCTCGGCACCGTCTTCCTCTATGTCGATCCCGCCGCGGACATAGAGGCGATCCGGGCGAAGTTCATCGAGGCGGTCAAGGCCAACAGCCGCTGGGACGGGCGCGTCGCGATATTGCAGGTGACCGACCAGCGCGCCGATGCGCTGGAGCTGCGCGGCCTGCTGAGCGCCAGGAATGCGGGCATAGCCTTCGACCTGCGCTGCGAGGTGCGGGAGGCGATGATGGATTTCCTGCGGACGCGCATGCCGCAGGCGCTGGTCCGATCGCGGCAGCGGCTGGAGGCGGGGGACGATCTGGGAAAGGCGTTTACCAGGCCGTCTGGCGCGGCGGAATGAGCGACAGCATGGCCTCATAGACCCGCGGTTCGATGGGCTTGAGGAACTCGACGCCGATCCGCCCATCCTCCGACCAGCGCACTTCCGCGGCATGATCCTTCACCACGGGCAGCCATATCGTCACCCGTTCGCCCATGCCAAGGGGCGCCTCCGTCCGGCACATCAGTCCCAGGGCGGAGATGTTGATGATCCGCGTGCCATGGGTCCGCCCCTGCGCCGTGATATGGCTGACCATATCGACCAGGTCGCGCTGCGCGCGCCGTTGGTTGACGGCGCTATCCCGCGACTGGTTCAGGTGGGAAAGGCTTGCGAACACCGAAGGCATGTTCGCAGGATAGGCTGAGGAAGATGGCCTCTTCCTTAAATTCCATGGTTAAAGCCCTTTAAAGGCTCTTTTGATTTCAGGCGGTTATCAGCCCGTGCTTCTTCGCGCCGAAGCTGAGCTTGTCCCCCGCCTTCAACGGCAGGGCAGGGTCGCTCACCACCTCGCCATTGACGCGGATCGCGCCCTCCGCCAGCTTCCGCCGCACTTCCTTGTTGGAGGCGGCAAAGCCCAGCGCGGTCGTCCCCTGCACGATGTTCAGCCCTTCGGCGCCAAGGCTGGCGGTCGGCAGGTTGGCGTCGGACGCGCCCTCTTCGAAGGTCCGCCGGGCCGTTTCCGCAGCCGCTGCGGCGGCATCGGCGCCGCGGCAGAGCGCCGTGGCCTCGTTCGCCAGGATCTTCTTCGCCTCGTTGATCTCCGCGCCCTGCAAGGCGGCCAGCCGCTCCACCTCGTCCATCGGCAGGTCGGTGAACAGCCGCAGCCGGTTGGCGACGTCGGCATCGGCCGTGTTGCGCCAGAACTGCCAGTAATCATAGCTGGAAAGCTGGTCCTCGTTGAGCCATACCGCGCCGCCCACGGTCTTGCCCATCTTGGTGCCGTCCGCATTGGTGAGCAGCGGGGTCGTCAGTCCGAACACCTGCGTGCCGTCCACCCGGCGCGTCAGTTCGACGCCGTTGACGATATTGCCCCACTGGTCCGATCCGCCCATCTGCAACCGGCAGGCCGAACGGCGCGACAGTTCCAGAAAGTCATAGGCCTGGAGGATCATATAGTTGAATTCCAGGAAGCTGAGCGACTGTTCCCGGTCCAGCCGCAGCTTCACCGAATCGAAACTCAGCATCCGGTTGACCGAGAAATGCTGGCCGATGTCGCGCAGGAAGGGGATATATTCCAGCCGGTCCAGCCATTCCGCATTGTCGAGCATGATCGCGTCGGTCGGCCCGTCGCCGAAGGTCAGGAACCGTTCGAACACCCGCTTGATGCTCGCCACATTCTGCGCGATGGCGTCTGTGGTCAACAGCTTGCGCGCTTCGTCCTTGAAGCTGGGGTCGCCGATCTTGCCGGTGCCGCCGCCCATCAGGACGATGGGCTTGTGCCCGGCCTTCTGCAACTGCCGCAGCATCATGATCGACACCAGGTGGCCGACATGCAGCGAGGGCGCCGTGGGATCGAAGCCGATATAGCCCGGCACGACCTGCCTGGCGGCGAGCGCGTCCAGCCCCTCCGCATCGGTCAACTGGTGGATATAGCCGCGCGCGTCGAGCAGGCGGAGCAGGTCGGAGGAATAGCTGGTCATGATGCCGCGCCCTGTAGCATCGGCTAACCGACACGAAAAGGGCTTCATGGGGCAAGCTGATCCCACCCCGTTCGGGCTGAGCCCTTCGACAGGCTCAGGGCATGCTTGTCGAAGCCCTCCACTTCTCTAAAGAAGGAACAAGTCGCAGCCCGAACGGAGGAAATGGAAATGCTGGCAATAGGCCTGATGTCGGGCACCTCCCGCGACGGCATAGACGCCGCCCTGATCGAAACCGACGGCGAAGGCGCGAACAAGGGCGTCGCCTTCCACGCCATGCCCTATCATGACGGCTTCCGCCTTCGCCTCGCGGAAGCCTGCCAGCGGGCAATGACCATGGAAAAGCCCGGCTTCGAACCGCTCATCCACGCGGTCGAGGAGGAACTGACGGAGTTCCATGTCGAGGCGGTGTCGGACCTGCTGGCCCGCAGCGGCCATGTGACGCAGGACATCGCCGTCATCGGTTTTCACGGCCACACCGTCGCCCACCGCCCCGAACGCCGCTGGACCTGGCAGATCGGGGACGGCGCGGCGCTGGCGGGTGCGTTCGGCATCCCGGTGGTCGCGGACCTGCGCAGCGCCGACGTCGCAGCCGGAGGGCAGGGCGCCCCGCTGCTTCCCGTCTATCATCGCGCTCTGGCGCACGACCTGCCCAAACCGGTCGCCGTCCTCAATCTGGGCGGCGTCGCCAACATCACCGCCATCGGCTCCAATGGGGAGATCGTCGCCTTCGACACCGGCATGGCGAGCGGCCTTATCGACAATTGGATGCAGGCCCGTGGCGACCGGGGTTTCGACGAAAATGGCGAGACGGCGGCAGGCGGACGGGTGGATGAGGAACGACTGGCCGATATGCTGTCCGACCCCTGGTTCGCCGTCCCTCCGCCCAAGAGCATAGACCGCGAGGCCTTCGCCATCGAGGCGGTGCGCGACCTTTCCCTGGCGGACGGCGCGGCGACCCTGACCGCCTTTTCCGCCGCCGCCGTGGCGCGGGGGCTGGACCATCTGGCGGAGCGGCCGAAGCGCATCTATGTCGCCGGCGGCGGGCGCCGCAATGCGACGCTGATGCGGATGCTGGGCAGCTATAGCGGGGCGGAGGTGCGGCCGGTGGACGAGCTGGGATGGGATGGCGACGCGCTGGAGGCGCAGGGTTTCGCCTATATGGCCGTCCGCCACATGAAGGGCCTGCCGATCAGCTTCCCCGGCACCACCGGCGCGCCGCAACCGCTGACGGGGGGCGTCCTCTTCGAACCGGCCTGATCACCGTTTGCGCGTCAATTCCCGCATCGCGCCGTCTATCCCGTCGATGGTCAGCGGATACATGCGCCCGTTCATGATCTCGCGGATCATCATGGTCGACTGGCTATAGCCCCAATGCGCCTCCTGCGCGGGGTTCAGCCACACGGCAGCCGGATAGGTATGCAGCACGCGGCCCAGCCAGGTCGCGCCCGGCTCCTCGTTCATATGTTCGACCGACCCGCCGGGATGGCTGATCTCATAGGGACTCATCGCCGCGTCGCCGACGAAGATCACCTTATAGTCATGCCCATATTTGTGCAGTATGTCCCAGGTCGGCGTCCGTTCCGAAAAGCGGCGGCGGTTGTCCTTCCATACGCCCTCGTACAGGCAGTTGTGGAAGTAGAAGAATTCCATGTTCTTGAATTCGCTGGTCGCGGCCGAGAACAGTTCCTCGCATAGCGTGATGAACGGGTCCATCGATCCGCCCACGTCCAGGAACAGCAGCAGCTTCACCGCATTGTGCCGTTCCGGCCGCATGCGGATGTCGAGCCAGCCCTGCCGCGCCGTTCCCCGGATGGTTTCGTCCAGGTCCAGCTCATCCGCCGCGCCCTCCCGCGCGAAGCGCCGCAGCCGCCGCAGCGCCACCTTGATGTTGCGGGTGCCCAGTTCCTTCTGATTGTCCAGATTGGCGAATTCGCGCTTTTCCCACACCTTGATGGCGCGCTTGTGCTTGCTCTCGCCGCCGATCCGCACGCCTTCGGGATTATAGCCGCCATGGCCGAAGGGGGATGTGCCGCCGGTGCCGATCCACTTGTTGCCGCCCTGATGACGCCCCTTCTGCTCCTCCAGCCGCTTCTTCAGCGTCTCCATGATCTCGTCCCAGCTGCCCAGCGACTTGATCTTCTCCATCTCCTCCGCGCTCAGGAACTTCTCCGCCACCAGCCGCAGCCATTCCTCCGGAATTTCCGCCTCGACGCCCTCGGCGCCCAGCACGCCCCTGAACACGCGGGCGAACACCTGGTCGAAGCGGTCGATCAGCCCCTCGTCCTTCACATAGGTGGCGCGGGCGAGATAATAGAAATCCTCCGGCCGCTGGCCGATGACGTCGCGATCCAGCGCCTCCAGCAGCAGCAGATGTTCCTTGATGCCGGCGGGAATGCCGGCAGCGCGCAGCGCATCGAGAAAGTTGAGCATCATGATGGCGTCCCTTGTCCGCCAGCTTGATCGATCATGCAAGCACCCCCGCGTTGTCGGAATGTTAAGTGTTGCAATGCATCGTTAACAAGGCAGTATCCATATCGGGCGGAATAGGGCAGCGATCATTGGAAAATCTAGACTTGTTGACCGACCTGGGGGAACGATCGGGCGACATCGCATTGCAATGCAGCGAAACGGCTGGCTTCCTGGGCGAACTGACTCGCCGCATCCATGACGATTCGGCGCATCTGGTCGAATTGCAATCGACGATGCAGGCGCTGGCGGTCAGCCAGAATGAAAGCGTGCTGGCGGCCCAGGAACTCAGCCTCACCGCCCGCCGCGCGGGGCAGATCATCGCCCAGGGGCATGAGGCCATCGGCCGTTCCCTGGGCCAGGTGACGGAACTGATCGAGAATGTGACCGGCCTTGAAGGCCATCTGCGCCAGTTCCTGGACGTCATCGAGACGGTGGGCGACATTTCAGGGCAACTCGGCGCCATCGCCCGGCAGACGCGCCTTCTGGGCGTCAACGCAGCGATCGAGGCCGCCCGCGGCGGCGAAGCGACGCAGGGCTTTGCCGTGGTGGCGGACGAAATCAGGCGGCTGGCCGAGCAGGCGGGCGAGTCGGCGGCATCGGTGGGCGACAAGCTGGGTCTGCTCGACCGCGACGCCCGGCAACTGATCGGCGGGGTGGAGGCCAATATCCTGCGCGGCCGCGACGTCGGTTCGCATATCGACACGCTGCGCGTCAGCATGGCCGAAATCGCTTCGCTGGTGACGCAATTCGGGGAACGGTCCGACACGATCGTCACCTGCACGGACGAGGCCGACGGCGACGTGGCGGCGCTGCGCCAGGGACTTGCCCGTTTCAGCCAGTCGGCGACCGAAAGCGCGACCCGCGTCGAAACGGCGCGCGGCCATCTGGAGCGGCTGGAGGGCATGGCCAATGCCATGCTCAACACGGCGGCGCATAGCGGCCATGTCACGCGCAACAGCCGCTATATCGCCTTCGCCGAAGAGGGGGCGGAGGAGCTGCAGGCGCTGATCGAAGGGGCGCTGGCGCAGGGGGAATTGGACATGGCCGGCCTGTTCGATACCGCATACCGGCCGCTGCCCGGTTCCGAGCCGACGCAATATGAAAATGGCTTTACCGCCTTTGCCGACCGCTTCGTGCAGCCCCTGCTCGACCGGCGGACGGCGCAGGACAGCGCCATAGTGGGCTGTTGCCTGATCGACATGAACGGTTATCTGCCGACCCATATCAGCGCGCGCAGCCAGCCGCAGCGGCTCGGCCAGGCGCGCTGGAACATGGAACATGCGCGCAACCGGCAGATTTTCATGGACAGCCAGACCCGCCGCGCCCTGGACGGGGACGGGGACTTCTTCCTGTTCACCTACCGCCAGGATCTGGGCGAGGGACGTTACCGGGCGCTGCGCAGCGTGTTCGTGCCGCTGATGTTCGGCGGGAGGCGCTGGGGGCTTTATGAGGTCGGCTATCTGATCTGAGTTGCGGGGCGGTTTGTCCCGATTTCATGGGCAGGCGATTTCGTCCAAGGCATTGCCCGGAAAGCCGTGTCGCGCCGAAATGAAGTTCGGCATGACGGATGTTTTCCGCCATTTCTCCGGCGGCGTGGACAAATTCAACATTCGCCGGAATGAATGATTTTGGGTGGAAAGCGGACCTATCCTATTCCTCCCCATCGATAGATGGGGAGGGGGACCAGCCGCAGGCTGGTGGAGGGGAATGGGGCACGATCTGCGTATTTCCCCTCCACCACCGCTTTCAGCGGCGGTCCCCCTCCCCACGCTGCGCGTAGGGAGGATTTTAGGTCCGCAACTGGCCATATCACGCCATTTTCGAATTTGCCTGCGCCGCCTAAACCGGCAATCGGCTTCCATCGCTCGGAACTAACGCAGCTTCGCGTCCGCAGTTCGCACCGTCATCTGGCCGTTGGCGGTGTAAGCCGCCGTCGCCCCCGCCTGCGCGGTCTGCGGATCCTTTCCGTCCAGTATCTGGGCCATCTGCCGCGCGCTGGGCACCTTGTCATAGACGCCGTAGAGATCGGTTTGCCCCACCGAATGGATCGAAAGCCTGTAGCCGCGGCCTGCTTCGGCCGGGTCGAACGCCATCACCGTGCCCGCATCGTCCACCGGCACGATGATCGCGCCGTAGGCGATGCCGGCCTGCTGGAGGATGTCGAGGCTGCCGTCGGCGGTATCGACCTTCCCCCGGATGCAGAGGGCCTCCCGCCCTTCGCGCGGCAGGGCGACGTCGACGGGGGCGGCGGCGGATCGTTGAGTCAGCCGGGCTTCGCCGGCGTCGGCGGCGGGGCAGGCGGTCAGCCTTGCGGGCTTGGTCGCATGGATGGAGGAGGAGTCGTCGAAGCGGAGTCCGGCCAGCATCCCGTCCAGCCCGGCGAGCACTTCCTTCCGCCGTTCCGTCGGCCCGGTGACGCGCAGCTTCACCAGCCATCGCCCGACGTGCAGGAAAGCCGCGGCGGTGGTGAGCGCGCCGTCGGCGGCATCGTCATAGACGGCGCGGATGGCGCCATCGGCATGACCCGCCACGGCGACGCTGGCATAGGCGGTGCGCCGCGTCCTGGCGCCGAAGCGCTCCGTCACGGCCTTGTCCGTCATATAGGCGGCCAGCGAGGCGTCGGCATAGCTCGGCAGATAGACATAGAGCGTCGCCTGGATCGCGCCGTCGTCCGACAGATATTGCGCGTAATTGTCGATCCCCTTGCCGCCGTGGGAAACCTCCCCGCTCTTGGACAGCGACAGGCCGGCGACGCTTTGCGGCATGCCGATCCCGGCCGCGTCGGCGCGCAGGTCGGTAATGGTGGTGGTCCAGGCTTCCCGTTCCTCGGCCGCGCGCGCGAATGCGGGCGCTGACAAAGCCAGCACCGCCGATAAAAGGGACAACGCACGCTTGGGCATTGGCATCCTTCCCTAAATTCATGGCCGTCTTTTCGCGGCTTTGAATGTCAGAAGGGAAGTTGAGCCGAAATGCACCGGCGGCGCAAGCGGCCTTTCAGGCTATGGGAGGGATTTGTGCCGGATAATGGGGCAGATCAGGGTCCAGATGCGCCCAATCGGGCGCTGCGTCGGTCCAGATGACCGCCTGAGGGGCCAGAAGATCGGGATCGTCCAGCGCTCCCGCCCGGATGAAGCTCAGGTGCGGGCGCGATTCGGCCAGGCTGAAGAGCGGCGTGCCGCATTCGGGGCAGAAGCCGCGCCGCATCGCCGTGCCGCTGTCCGCGATGCTGTGATGCCAGCGCACCTCGCCCGTGACCGTCAGCTTGTCGGACGGGAAGCAGACGTTCACGGTCCCCGATCCGCCCCCCAGATATTGGCAGAGCCGGCACCAGCACATGCGCGCCGCCAGGGGTTCCGCGTCGATGGCTATCCGCACCCTTCCGCACAGGCATCCGGCTTGATGAGGCATGGTTCGGGCCTTTCCGATGGGCGGGAGGGGAGCGGCCCCTACCGTCCCTGCCGCCTGGCCATGAAGGCCAGCCGTTCGAACATCATGACGTCCTGCTCATTCTTGAGCAGGGCGCCGTGCAGCGGCGGGATCGCCTTGGTGGGATCGCGGTCCTGCAACACCTCGAGCGGCATGTCCTCCGCCAGGATCAGCTTCAGCCAGTCGAGCAGTTCGCTGGTCGAGGGCTTCTTCTTGAGGCCGGGAACTTCGCGGATTTCGTAGAAAATCTCCAGCGCGCGGTTGACCAATATCTTCTGGATGCCGGGGAAATGCACGTCGATGATGGCCTGCATCGTCTCCCGGTCGGGGAATTTGATATAGTGGAAGAAGCAGCGGCGCAGAAAGGCGTCGGGCAGTTCCTTCTCATTGTTGGAGGTGATGACGACCACCGGCCGTTCCTTCGCCGCCACGGTCTCCCCCGTTTCATAGACGTGGAAGGCCATGCGGTCGAGTTCCTGCAACAGGTCGTTGGGGAATTCGATGTCGGCCTTGTCGATCTCGTCGATCAGCAGCACCGGAAGGGTGGGGGATGTGAACGCCTCCCACAGCTTGCCCTTGCGGATATAATTGCCGATGTCGTGAACGCGCTGGTCGCCAAGCTGGCCGTCGCGCAGCCGGGCGACGGCGTCATATTCATAAAGGCCCTGATGCGCCTTGGTCGTCGACTTGACGTTCCATTCGATCAGCGGCGCGTCCAGGGCCTTGGCGATTTCCTGCGCCAGAACGGTCTTGCCGGTGCCCGGCTCCCCCTTCACCAGCAGGGGGCGGCGAAGCAGCACCGCAGCGTTGACCGCGACCTTCAGATCGTCGGTGGCGACATAATCCTGCGTGCCTTCGAACCGCATATTCCTGTTTCTCATCCTGCCTGCGTCGCGCCAACTATGGCAAAGCAGGGGAGGAGCGCAAAGCCTTTATGCGCGGTTCAGCGTCTGATCCTTGCCGGCGCGGATCCCGGCGCGGGCCTGAAGCACGTCCCACAGCCCGCGATGCTGGTTGAGCAACTGGCGCGTTCCGAACAGGATGGCGCGGTCGATGGCGTCGTCGCCGCCGATCTGCCTGGCGACCTCCAGCGTCGCGGCGCGATCCGGAAGGTCGCAGAGATGGGGTTCCAGCCCGACGCGAATCGCGGCGATGTCCAGCACGTGCCGCACCGCCCGCCAGTCGAGCACCAGCGCGATGGCCGCCCCCATGGCGCAGCCGCGCCGGTCCGACTGGGCCAGCATGTCGAGCGCGTGGCGCTGCTGGCTGACGACGGTTTCGCAATCGCTCTGCCCCGCGGTGCTGGGAGCGGGACCGACGGCGACCGTCACCTGGGTCAGATAGGCCCGTTCCCGCGCGAAAGCGTCGGCCGCCTGGACCAGCCAGGCCCGCGCCGCATTGTCGGCAGAGCGCGTGGCGGCATGGTCGATCACGCCGGGATGACGGCCATGGAGCAGGCAGAGATAATAGGCCGCGTCCGCCAGGTCGGGCAGCGACAGCGCGGCATTCGGCCCGAAACTCGCCCGCGCGCCGCTGGCATAGCCATGGCCGGCGGTGCCGTCGGCGGCGACCACGGCGTCCAGAATCTGCGATACATCGCCAAATTGATAGCGCGGTGCTGCTTCGCTCATCATCTTCCCCTGCACGCGCCGGACAACCAGCGGAGCCACATTCCGCGACCGTAGAGAGTCGAGGTAAAAGAGGAGTTTACGCCAGTAAAAAAGGGCGGCCAAAAGCCGCCCTTTCGGATCATTCCGCCGTATCCCGGCCTCGGCCTGCCGATACGCCCTTATTGGTCGAGGAAGCTGCGCATCTTGCGGCTGCGGCTGGGGTGCTTCAGCTTGCGCAGCGCCTTCGCCTCGATCTGGCGGATGCGTTCGCGGGTCACGCTGAACTGCTGGCCCACTTCCTCCAGCGTATGGTCGGTGTTCATGCCGATGCCGAAACGCATGCGCAGCACGCGCTCCTCGCGCGGGGTCAACGATGCAAGGACGCGGGTGACGGTTTCCTTGAGATTCGCCTGGATCGCCGCATCCACCGGGATGATCGCATTCTTGTCCTCGATGAAGTCGCCCAGATGCGAATCCTCCTCGTCGCCGATGGGCGTTTCCAGGGAGATCGGCTCCTTGGCGATCTTCATCACCTTGCGCACCTTCTCCAGCGGCATGGACAGGCGCTCGGCCATCTCCTCCGGAGTCGGTTCGCGACCCTGTTCGTGCAGGAACTGGCGGGACGTGCGGACCAGCTTGTTGATCGTCTCGATCATGTGGACCGGGATGCGGATGGTCCGCGCCTGGTCCGCGATGGATCGGGTGATCGCCTGCCTGATCCACCAGGTGGCGTAGGTGCTGAACTTGTAGCCGCGCCGATATTCGAACTTATCGACCGCCTTCATCAGGCCGATATTGCCTTCCTGAATAAGATCAAGGAATTGCAGGCCGCGGTTCGTATATTTTTTAGCGATGGAGATGACGAGGCGCAGGTTCGCCTCGACCATTTCCTTCTTCGCGATGCGCGCCTCGCGCTCGCCCTTCTGCACCATGTTGACGATGCGGCGGAATTCGGAAAGCGACATGCCGGTCGCCTGCGCGATCTCGCTCACCTCGACGCGGATGCGCTCCACGGCGCGTCCCTCGGCAGCGGCGAAGGCCGTCCACTTCTTGTCCAAGCCCGACACCTTGTCGAGCCAGCCATCGTCCAGCTCATGGTTCACATAGCGGTCGAGGAAATCCTTGCGACTGACCTTGTGCCGCTCGGCCAGGCGCAGCATCTGCCCGCCCAGCGCGGTCAGGCGCCGGTTATAGGCATAGAGCTGGTCGACCAGATATTCGATCTTCTGCTGGTGAAACTGGACGCTTTCGACCTCGGCGGTGAGCTGCTCGCGCAGTTCCTGATAGTCGTCCTCCGCCTTCTGGCTCAGCGTCTCGCCATTGGCCATGGCGGCCATGCGCGATTCCTGCGCCTTGGAGAAGGTGCGGAAAATCTCCGTGATGGTCGCGAATTTCTCCAGCGCCATCGGTTTCAGCGTCTCTTCCATCTGGGCGAGGGAAAGGGTGTTGTCCTCCTCTTCCTCCTCCTCCATCCGGCGGGCGCGGCGCTCGGTCAGGCCGTCCTCATCCTCGTCGGTATCGGCGGATTCCTCCTCCGGCTCCTCCTCTTCCTTGAAGCTGGGGCCGGCGGTCTTCTCGCTGATCTCGCCATCGTCGTCCTCGGCGCCCTCCTCCAGATTTTCCGGGGCCGGATCTTTCGACAGCATCGCGTCGAGATCCAGGATCTCGCGCAACTGCATCTCGCCATTGTTGAGGGCGGTCGACCATTCGATGATCGCGTTGAAGGTGGTCGGGCTTTCGCACAGCCCCAGGATCATCGTGTCCCGGCCCGCCTCGATCCGCTTGGCGATGGCGATCTCGCCCTCGCGGCTGAGCAGTTCCACGGCCCCCATTTCGCGCAGGTACATGCGCACGGGGTCGTCCGTGCGGTCGACCGTTTCCTTCTTCTTCTCGGTAACGGGACGCGGCGAGCCGTCATCATCGGCGCTGTCGTCCGCGCTGTCGTCGTCGCCGTCGTCGCGCTGGTCGTCCCCGTCCTCGCCGGCTTCCTCATTCTCGACGATGTTGACGCCCATTTCGTTGAGCGCGGACATGATGTCCTCGATCTGTTCGGAGGACATCTGGTCCTGCGGCAGCGCGTCGTTCAGTTCGTCATAGGTGATGTAGCCACGCTTCTTCGCGCGGGCGATCAGCTTCTTGACCGACGCCTCGTTCAGATCCAGCAGCGGCGCATCGCCGGTATCCTGATCTTCGCCCGCACCCTTGCCGTTCGCCTTGCTCGCCATTTATTCGCCTTAATTCCGCCGCCCCGTGAAGGGGCGATCCAATCATATAATATCTTCGGACTGCGCCAGTTCCGCCAGGCGGCGATCATGATCCAGCTTCAACCGGCGGACCCTTTGCTGTTCGGCAAAGCTGTCCTCGTTGAGGTCGTCTGTCGCCCGCCGGGTGGCCTCCGCCAACGCCGCCTCCAGCTCCGGTCCCTGCGCCATCACCCGAATCGCCTCGTCCAGATCGCGCCGCACGCGATCCGAGTCGGCCTTGCTTCTGTGGGGGGTGAATGTGAACGTGTCGGCCCGGAGCATCCCCTTTGCCATATTATACACTTCACCTTGCCCCAATATGGTAAGGAGGCCATCGGTTTCAACTGTTTCTTTGCCGAACGACGCGGCGATCATCGCGTTCAGCAATTCCGCCAGCACGGGGTCGGCGATGCGAAGCCCCGCAAGCATCTCGCGATGCAGCGCAATCTGTTCGGGATGCCGCAACAGGCTGGCCAGCACGGCGCGCAGCAGGCGTTGCTCCATGCCGCTGGCGCCGATCGCCCGCGCCTCGCTTCCGGCGGGGGGAAGGGGGGGCTTCCAATTGCCCCGCCGGTCGCGCTGCCAGCCGGAGCGGGCGCCGCTCCCGCCGCGCTGATGACGGGGCTGGAATGCCGCCCGCGCAAAGAACAGCGCGTCATAGCGTTCCCGAAAGGCGTGGACATAATGCGCCCGCACGTCGGGATGGGCGATGGCGTCGGTGATCGCGGAAAGGCGCTGCTTGAGCGCGGCGCGCTGTTCCGGCGTGTCCAGCGGCGCGGCGGCCCGTTCATATTTCCATAGCCGCTCGACCAGCGGTTCGGCCGCGCCCAGCACCGTTTCCATGGCGGCAGGCCCTTCGGCGCGAATCAGGTCGTCCGGGTCTTTGCCTGCCGGCAGCGTCGCGAAGGCCAGGCTCATCCCCGGCCGCAGCAGCGGCAAGGCGCGCGTCGCCGCCCGGATCGCCGCCTTCTGCCCCGCCGAATCGCCGTCGAAGCAGAGGATCGGCACATCGGCCATCTTCCAGAGCCGCTCTATCTGATGTTCGGTCAGCGCGGTGCCCAATGGCGCCACCGCTTCCTCAAAGCCGGCCTGGGCGAGGGCGATCACGTCCATATAGCCCTCCACGACGATGATCCGCCCCGTCTGGCGGCTGGCGGGGGATGCCCGGTCGATATTGTAGAGCGTCCGCCCCTTGTCGAAGAGGGGCGTGTCGGGGGAGTTCAGATATTTGGGCTCGCCCGCGCCCAATATGCGCCCGCCAAAGGCGATGACCCGGCCGCGAATGTCCCGGATCGGCAGCATCAGCCGGCTGCGGAAACGGTCATAGCTGTCGCGTTTCCTACCCCCGTCCGGCTCCGCGCCATCGGGATCGATCAGCAATCCCGCCTCGATCAGCAGAGGCTCGCCGAAATCCTTGAGCGCCGCCTTCAGCCGCCCGCGCCCGTCAGGGGAAAATCCGAACCCGAAGGCCTTGGCGGTCGCCGCGCTTATCCCCCGCTTCTGGAGATAGGCTCTCGCCTCCGCACCCTTTATCCCGCCAAACTGCTCCTCGAAAAAGCCCTGCGCCGCGGCCATGACGTCGTGCAGCCCCTTGGCCTGCTCCGCCCGCTTGGCAGCGCGGGGATCGGGCGCGGGAACCTCCATGCCCGCCGCCTGCGCCAGTTCCTTCACCGCCTCCATGAAGGGCAGGCCGCGCTGATCGGTCATCCAGCAGATCGCGTCGCCATGCGCCCCGCAGCCGAAACAGTGGTAGAAGCCCTTTTCGTCGTTGATGGTGAAGCTGGGCGTCTTTTCGTTATGGAAAGGGCAACAGGCCTTATATTCGCGCCCCGCCTTCTGCACCTTCACCGTCCGCCCGATCAGGGTCGACAGCGAGGTGCGGGCGCGCAGTTCATCAAGGAAGGCCGGGGATAGGCTCATGCTTAGCTGGCATCCTCGCCCCTGAATTCATCTCCCCCACACCCGTTCGTTTCGAGCCCTTCGACTGCCTGCGAAGGCAGGCGCTCAGGACAGGCCGAGGTCGAGAAACGCTCACGCGGCGGCCGGGCGAAATGAGACACTGAAGACCAATTCCCCGCTATCATTGCTTCCTTCTTGGCGCGCGACCAGCCGCCAACGATCCGCTCCGCCTCCAAGGCTTCGATCCGCGAAGAAAAAGCCTCGCTCCAAACGAGCGTCACCGGCAAACGCCTGCGCGTAAACTGGCTCCCTTGCCCTGACTGATGCTGCCCAATTCGATGCTCCAGATCGTCGGTATGCCCTGTATAATAGCGCCCGTCCGAGCATCGCAGCATGTAAGTCCAGAACGCCATGATTTGATTATGCCGGAACAAGCGCCCGTGTCGAGCCACACATGCTCACCCCGTTCGTTTCGAGCGAAGTCGAGAAACGATATGTGTCCGCTTTCCGTTTCTCGACTACGCTCGAAACGAACGGGGGTCGGAATAAGGGAGGCGGTCAAAAATGCCGCGCTCCCGCCAAACCCCTTTAAGAAAGTGCCGCCTTCACCAACCCGCTGGCCTTGCTCATATCGATCACCGACCCGTGCCGTTCCTTCAGCACGGCCATGACCTTGCCCATATCCTTGACGCTCGCGGCGCCCACCTCCGCCTTGATCCCCTCGATAGCGGCCTTGGTCTCATCCTCGCTCAACTGCTGCGGCAGGAAGCTGTCGATCACGTCCAGCTCCGCCTGCTCCTTCGCCGCCAGCTCGTCGCGCCCGCCATTCCTGAACATCTCGATGGATTCGCGCCGCTGCTTCGCCATCTTCTGGAGCACCTCGACAACGACCGTGTCGTCATCCGGCACGGTGGTCGCGGTGCGCAGCTCTATGTCGCGGTCCTTCAGCTTCGCCAGGATCAGGCGCACGGCGGCCAGCCGATCCTTCTCCCCGGCCTTCATGGCGGCGACCTGGGCGCTTTTGATCTCGTCGCGAATCATGCGAATGAATCCTGTCTCTTCCGGAAAGGTCCAGATATAACGCCAAAAGAGATTTTTAACAGGAGTTGACCCGGCGGCCTCACCCGCATAGGTGACCGGCCGTTTAACCCGCTTCAGACGGGTTCCCGCAAAAGCATAAAGGACGATATGACCATGGCGAACGCCAAGACCCTCATTGTGCCCAAAGGAGCGACAGGGTTATTGGTTTTCGCCGATGGCTCGGCGGTGTTCGGCCGCGGTTTCGGCGCTGTCGGCGATGCGGTGGGCGAGCTTTGCTTCAACACGGCGATGACCGGCTATCAGGAAGTGATGACCGACCCCAGCTATGCGGGCCAGATCGTCACCTTCACCTTCCCGCATATCGGCAATGTCGGCACCAACCTGGACGATGTGGAGGCAGACCTGCCCCACGCGCTGGGCTGCGTCGTGCGGCAGGACGTCACGGAACCCAGCAATTTCCGCAATGTCGAACCCTTCGACCAGTGGATGAAGGAAAATGGCCGCATCGGCCTTTCCGGGGTCGACACCCGCGCCCTGACCCGCATGATCCGCCTGAAGGGCGCGCCCAATGTCGTGATCGCGCACGATCCGGAGGGGCGGTTCGACATCGAAGCGCTCGCCAACAAGGCCGCCGCCTGGCCGGGTCTGGAGGGTATGGACCTCGCCATCGAAGTCTCCGCCAAGGAAAGCCGCCTGTGGAAGGACGGCGTGTGGAAGCTGGGCTTCGGCTACGGCCTCGATGAAGCCGGTGAAGAGCGCCCTCATGTCGTCGCCATCGATTATGGCGCGAAGAACAACATCTTCCGCAACCTCGTAAAGGCCGGCGCCCGCGTCACCGTCCTGCCCGCCACCGCCAGCTTCGAACAGGTGATGGAGCAGAATCCCGACGGCGTCTTCCTCTCCAACGGCCCCGGCGATCCGGCCGCAACCGGCGAATATGCCGTGCCGGTGATCCGGAAGGTGCTGGAAGCCGGCAAGCCAATCTTCGGCATCTGCCTCGGCCACCAGATGCTGGCGCTCGCCGCCGGAGCGAAGACCATCAAGATGCACCAGGGCCATCGCGGCGCCAACCACCCGGTCAAGCGCCTGTCCGATGGTCTGGTCGAGATCACCTCGATGAACCACGGCTTCGCGGTCGACAGCGACACGCTGCCCGCCAACGTGAAGCCGACCCATGTGTCGCTCTTCGACGGCAGCAATTGCGGCATCGAACTAACGGATAGGAAGGCTTTCTCGGTCCAGTACCACCCCGAAGCCTCGCCCGGCCCGCAGGACAGCTTCTACCTGTTCCAGCGGTTTGTTGAGGAGCTTAAGTGAGCCTCAACCTGCCCCCGGTTGACGAAAGCCGCCTCGCAGCAGAGTGGGAGGCGGACAAGGCCGTCCTCGCCAATCTCGCGGCGAATGGCGATGTGGCGCGCATCGCGCGCCCGGTCGATGTCAGCTTCAAGGGCAGCGAAAAGGATTTCGAGCGCGTCCTGACCATCGCCAGCCAGTTCGGCTTCGTCGAACTGGACCGCGAAGAGGATGAGGATGGCGACCTGTTCCTGTTCCTCGAATGCGAGCAGCCCGTCGATGAACAGTCGATCCGCGCACTGACGAAGAAATGCCTCCAGATCGAAATCCTCTGTGGCGTCGAATATGACGGCTGGGGTTGCGAGGCCCGGACTGGGGGCGTGCATTGAGCATCCTCTTAAAACGTCTAGTATCACCACCAAGCCTTGCCCGGCGCCGAGCGGTGGCAACGGCGATGCTTTTGAGTGCCGCCGCTTGTAATAGTCCGGCTACTTCTAACACCGCATTGCCCGAGTTAAAGGCTGTCGATCCGGGGCCGACAGATGATCGCACAAGCAGTCTGCAGGTGACAACGAGTCTGGCGGACGCTGTCAAAACGTGCGGGATCGACAATCGCTTATACAACAGGATGACTCCTGGCATCGATGGCACGTTACGATACGCGCCTCTGCTGGGTCTGTCCGCCGAACAGAAGAAAGAGGTCCGGCTCCAAGTTGCGTGCCTGCAACAGTGGGACCGCCTCACCAACTATCACGCCCGCGTCATCTTTTTGGAAACAGAGCAATAACAATGCCCAAACGCACCGACATCTCCTCCATCCTTATCATCGGCGCGGGCCCGATCATCATCGGCCAGGCTTGCGAGTTCGACTATTCGGGCACGCAGGCGGTGAAGGCGCTCAAGGAAGAGGGCTATCGCATCATCCTGGTGAATTCCAACCCGGCCACCATCATGACCGACCCGGAATTCGCCGACGCGACCTATGTCGAGCCGATCACGCCTGAAATCGTGGCGAAGATCATCGAAAAGGAACGCCCCGATGCGGTGCTGCCGACCATGGGCGGCCAGACGGCGCTCAACACCGCGCTCGCCCTGTTCAACGACGGCACGCTGGACAAGTTCGGCGTCAAGATGATCGGCGCCGACGCGGCCGCCATCGACAAGGCCGAGGACCGGCTGAAATTCCGCGACGCAATGGACAAGATCGGCCTGGAATCCGCCCGCTCGCGCATCGCACATACTATGGAAGAAGCGCTGGAAGCTCTTGAATTCACCGGGCTTCCGTCCATCATCCGCCCCAGCTTCACGCTCGGCGGCACCGGCGGCGGCGTCGCTTATAACAAGGAAGAGTTCAAGCGGATCGTCGCCGAAGGCCTCGACGCCTCGCCCACGACCGAAGTCCTGATCGAAGAGTCGCTCCTCGGCTGGAAGGAATATGAGATGGAGGTCGTCCGAGACCGGAACGACAATGCCATCATCATCTGTTCCATCGAAAATGTCGACCCGATGGGCGTCCATACCGGCGATTCCATCACCGTCGCGCCCGCGCTGACGCTGACCGACAAGGAATATCAGATCATGCGCAACGCGAGCATCGCGGTGCTGCGTGAAATCGGCGTGGAAACAGGCGGTTCGAACGTGCAGTTCGCAGTCAATCCGAAGGATGGCCGCCTCATCGTCATCGAGATGAACCCCCGCGTCTCCCGTTCTTCGGCGCTGGCGTCGAAGGCGACCGGCTTCCCCATCGCCAAGGTCGCGGCGAAGCTGGCCGTCGGCTACACGCTGGACGAGATCGAGAACGACATCACCGGCGCGACCCCGGCCAGCTTCGAACCGACCATCGACTATGTCGTGACCAAGATCCCGCGCTTCGCCTTCGAAAAGTTCAAGGGGTCCGAGCCGCTGCTCGGCACCGCGATGAAGTCGGTGGGCGAGGTGATGGCCATCGGCCGCAACATCCATGAATCGATGCAGAAGGCGCTGCGCGGCCTGGAAACCGGCCTTTCCGGCTTCAACAATGTCGATCATCTGGAGGGCGCGCCCAAGGACGACATCGTCGCTGCCCTGGCCCAGCCGACCCCGGACCGCCTGCTGGTCGCCGCGCAGGCCCTGCGCGAAGGGCTGACCGTCGCGGAGATCCACGCCATCGCCAAGTTCGATCCCTGGTTCCTGGAACGGATCAAGGAAATCATCGACGCCGAGGCCGAAATCCTGTCGAACGGCCTGCCGCAGGACGCGGAGGGCATGCGCCGCCTGAAATCCATGGGCTTCTCCGACAAGCGCCTCGCTTATCTGGCGCTCAAGTCCGCCAATCTGCGCGGCATGGAGCGGGGCATCGCGCGCGGTTCGGGCCTGATCCACGAAGCGGTCAAGGCCATGACCGGCGGCGTCACGGAGGATGAGGTCCGCGCCCTGCGCCATCGGCTGGGCGTGCGCCCCGTCTTCAAGCGCATAGACACCTGCGCCGCCGAGTTCGAGGCGAAGACGCCCTATATGTATTCGACCTACGAAGCCCCGATCTTCGGCGAGGCGGAGAATGAGGCGCAGCCCAGCGACCGGAAGAAGGTGGTGATCCTGGGCGGCGGTCCCAACCGGATCGGGCAGGGCATCGAGTTCGACTATTGCTGCGTCCACGCCTGCTTCGCGCTCAGCGAAGCGGGTTACGAGACGATCATGGTCAACTGCAATCCTGAGACTGTATCAACCGACTATGACACGTCGGACCGTCTCTATTTCGAGCCGCTGACGGCCGAGGACGTGCTGGAAATCCTGAGCGTCGAAATGTCGAACGGCACGCTGGCCGGCGTCATCGTCCAGTTCGGCGGCCAGACGCCGCTCAAGCTGGCGCAGGCGCTGGAGGATGCGGGCGTGCCGATCCTGGGCACCAGTCCCGACGCCATCGACCTTGCCGAAGATCGCGAGCGGTTCGCCGCCCTCATCGACAAGCTCAAGCTCAAGCAGCCCGCCAACGGCATCGCCCGCAGCCGCGAGGAGGCCATCGCCGTCGCCAACCGCATCGGCTATCCGGTCCTGATGCGCCCGTCCTATGTCCTTGGCGGCCGCGCCATGGAGATTGTCGACGGCCAGGCGCAACTGGAGGAATATATCGCCACCGCCGTTCAGGTGTCGGGCGACTCTCCGGTCCTGATCGACCAATATCTGCGCGACGCGGTGGAGGTGGATGTGGACGCGCTTTGCGACGGCGACGACGTCGTGGTCGCCGGCGTGCTCCAGCATATCGAGGAGGCGGGCGTCCATTCCGGTGACTCCGCCTGCTCGCTGCCGCCCTACAGCCTGTCGGACGACATCATCGCGGAGATCGAGCGTCAGGCCGACGTCCTGGCCCGCGCCCTGTCGGTCCGCGGCCTGATGAACATCCAGTTCGCGGTCAAGGATGGCGTCGTTTACCTGATCGAGGTCAACCCCCGCGCCAGCCGGACGGTGCCCTTCGTCGCCAAGGCCATCGGCACCCCCATCGCCAAGATCGCCAGCCGCGTGATGGCGGGCGAGAAGCTGAAAGACCTGCCGAGGATAGACCGGAACGCCATCGGTCATATCGCGGTCAAGGAAGCCGTCTTCCCCTTCGCCCGCTTCCCCGGCGTCGATCCGGTCCTCTCGCCGGAAATGAAGAGCACCGGCGAAGTCATGGGCATCGACAGCGATTTCGCCACCGCCTTCGCCAAGGCGCAGCTGGGCGCGGGGACCATCCTGCCCAAGGGCGGCACGGTGTTCGTGTCGGTCAAGGACAGCGACAAGCCGGTGATCCTGCCCGCGGTGCAGAAGATGGCGGCGCTGGGCTTCACCATCATCGCCACCGGCGGCACGGCCCGCTATCTGGGGGAGCAGGGCATCGCCGTCCAGCCGGTCAACAAGGTGGCCGAAGGGCGCCCTCATATCGTCGACAGGATCACCGACGGCGACGTCGACCTGATCTTCAACACGACGGAGGGGTGGCAGTCGCTCAAGGACAGCAAGGCGATCCGCACCAGCGCGCTGCGCGCCAAGGTCGCCAGCTTCACCACCGCGGCGGCCAGCGTCGCGGCGGCGAATGCGATCGAGGCGCTTCGGGGGCATGCCCTTGAAGTGCGTTCGCTCCAGTCCTATTATCCTGTGTCGCAAGCCTGATCCCCTGCACAAGGAAGCATGCTGCGGGCGGCCCCAGGGTGGGGGCCGCCAAAGGGAAGTTTTGACGAAGGATTTGCAAGAATGGCGACCGTCGAGAAGATGCCGATGCTGCAGATGGGCTATGACAAGCTCAGCGAGCAGCTCCGCGAATTGAAGGCCGAGCGGCCGTTGATCGTGGACGCCATCGAAGAAGCCCGCGCGCACGGCGACCTGTCGGAAAATGCCGAATATCACGCCGCCAAGGAGCGTCAGGGCCAGGTCGAAGCCACCATTGCCGATCTGGAAGACAAGCTGTCGCGCGCCCAGATCATCGATCCCAGGACGCTTTCGGGCGACAAGGTCGTGTTCGGCGCGACCGTCACCCTGCTCGACGAGGACGACAAGCCGGTGAAGTACCAGATCGTCGGCCAGGCCGAGGCGGACGCCAAGGTCGGCATGATCAGCTATAACAGCCCGCTTGGCCGCGCGCTGATCGGCCGCCAGATCGGCGAGGAAGTCGAAGTGTCGGTGCCGTCGGGCGACAAATTCTACCTGGTCGACAAGATCGATTTCATCTGATCCATCCGTGAAACTGCCTGCCGGCCGCATGACGAACGGGATCGCGGCGATAAGCTTCGCCGCGTTTCTCCTGCTCTATCTGACGGGGCAGGTCGACAATGCCGCCATCATCGCCGGGTTCATCCCGGCGCGGGTGGAGGATGGCGCGCTGCTGGCCGGCATGGCGGCGGTGCCGTTCTGGCTGACGCCGATCAGTTGCACGCTCGTCCACGCCAACTGGCTGCATATCGGCTTCAACCTGTTCATGTTCGTCTTTTGCGGGCGGCAGGTGGAGCATGTGCTGGACAAGGGCGGGACGCTGCTGCTCTATATCGCGGGAGCCTATGGCGCGACGGCGCTGCAATGGGCGATCGATCCGCACTCCACCAGTCCGATGGTGGGCGCCAGCGGCGCGATATCGGCGATCATCGCCACCTATGCGCTGCTTTACAGCCAGCAGAAGGTCCGGCGCGTAGGGCCGGTGTCGGCCAATCTGGTCCGCCTGCTCTGGCTGGCGGCGAGCTGGATCGCGCTCCAACTGATGATCGGTTTCGCCACGGCCCAGGGTCTGGGCGACATAGGCCGGATCGCGATCGCCGCGCATATCGGCGGCTTTTTGGTGGGGCTGGTGCTGACGCGGCCGCTGCTGCGCTGGCGTTTCCGCAAGCGTCCCCAGCCCTTTTCCTGAAGGTCTGATTTCAGCAGCGCCCGCTTTCCCGGTCCTCAACCGCTGGGCAGGTCGGGTTCCAGCAGCCGGTGCAGGTGCACGATCACATAGCGCATCTCCGCATCGTCGACCGTCCGCTGCGCCGCGCCGCGCCAGGCATTTTCGGCGGCGGCATAATCGGGATAGACCCCGACCAGTTCGATCGAGTTCAGATCTTCGAAATCCAGCGTCTGGGGATTTTTGACGCGACCGCCCATTACAAGGTGCAGCTTGCTCATGGTATCTTATGTTCTCCCGTTCGGTGAACCCATACCCTAGCAGGCCGCCCGCACCCGTCCAAGGGGGCAGGCGGTCGGACCGGCATGCTTTTGGCGGCGGCGCGATCAGCTTTTCGGCAACCGCGCCTTTACCGCTTCGCTAAGGGCATCGACCTTGGCGGCCACCAGCGCCGCGACGTCGTCGGCAAGGCGCGACGCCTTCGCGCCCAGATCGGCCGACGCCACGGTGTCGCGGGCCGATGCCGCCGCTTCCTTCGTTCCCTCGGCCGCATTGTGCAGCGCTTCACCGGCGTTGGCGCGCAGGCTTTCCGCATTTTCCGCCGCCACGGCCTTGGCGGCCAGCGCCGCTTCCAGCACCCTGGTGCCCGCGCTCGTGGCAAGGGCGGGCAGGGCCTTCATCGCGGCGCGGCTCCTGGGAAACATCCAGGCGATGACGGCCCCGGCCGCCACGGCGCCCGCAACGGCGGCGATGGGATGTTCCTGGACGATCTCATTGGCGCGGGCCGCGATCCGCTGCGACCTGTCCCGCGCATCCGCATAGGCGTCGCCGGCCTTTTCGCGGCCGGTCTGGATAAGGTCGCCGGCGCTTTCCCGCGCGCGATCCGCCGTGCCGCGGAACTTGCCGGACGCGGTCCCGGCAATGTCGTTCGCCGCCTCGCGGGCGCGGGTGAGTTGAGTGCGGATGTCAGCCATCGTCAGTCTCCGAAATCTCTTCTGTGCGGTTGCTTATCCGAACGTATATCCGCCGGAAAAGTGCCCCCAGCGGACGGCGCAGCAAATAGAGGGCGAGCGCGCCGGCCGCCGCCGCGCTCGCGGCCGGCCGCCGCCGGATCTGGGCAGCGGCGTGGGCGGCCCCGCCCGTCAGCGTTTCCGTCGCCTTGTCCTTCGCGTCCTGCTTGAGCCGGGCGGGGGCGACGCGCGCCTTGGCCGCAAGGGCGCTGGAGAGGAGCGCGGCCTTGCGCGCATCCGCCCGCGCCGCCGCATCCCGATAGGCTTCCTCGCGCTTCACGGCTTCACCGCCTTCCTCATCCGGCCGATGCGCCCCTTCGCGACCAGCAGCAGCAGCAGCGCGACGACCAGCGCGCCGCCGAACACCGCCGCCGCCGCCCAGCCCGGCCCGACAAGGGGCGACAACGCCAATATGACGCCCACCAGCCCGGCGACGATCGCCGCGAAGACAAGCATGACGCCCGCCGTCGCGAAGATCAGCGCGTCGCGGACCCCTGCGCCGATGATGCCGGCGCGCAGCTTCTGCCGTTCGGCTTCCGCTTCCGCATAGGCCCGCCCGTCGCTGTACAGGCGCGCGAAGACGTCCCGCACGGACTCTTGCTGTGCCTCGTTCTGCAGGGGCTCTTGGGTCAAGATATCCTCCGCCCCGGCGCCGGGGCCTTATCGTCCGTCAATGGGCAGGGACGCGATCAGGCGTCTTCGTCCGGCCCCTTGGCAAGACGCATCAGCACGAAGCCGACCACCGCCGCCGCGCCGATGGCCACGGCGGGGCTCTTGCGCACGAAATCCCGCGCTTCGGTCATCAACTGGTCGACATCCTTGCTGTCCAGCGTCTTCGCCGCGCCGGCCACGGATTCGGCGGCCTGGCGGGCATAGTCGCCATATTGCGGACCCAGCTTCGCATCCACGGTGCCGGCCGTGTCGGAAATCAGCTTGGCCAGGCTCTGCATGGCCGATCCGGTCTTGTCCTTGGCGACGCCCGCGGCCGACTTGGCCGTCTTCGACGCCTGGTCCTTGAGCGGGTCGATATGCGCCTTCCAATCGACGGCGTTCAGCTTGTCGGCGGCGGCCTTGGCCGCCTTTTCGGCCTGCGCCTTGATCGGCGCGATCTGCGCGGTCCAGCCATGGGCGACGGCGCCGTTGCCGGGCGTCTTGGGCGCGGCGGCCTTGCGCGTGGTGGCGGTCTTGACGGGCGCGGCCTTCACCAGCGTGCCGGACAGGGCGGCCTTGGCCGGCTTGGCCTTGGGCGCCTTGGCGGGGCTGGCCTTTTTGACGCGCTTGGCGGGCGGGGTTTCGGGGGTGTCGGCCATCGTCCTAAGTCTCCCTTTGAAATGCAGCGGAATCGCGAAGCGGGCTGGCGGCTCTCCCTCTAATGCTTCCCACCGCCCACAGTTCCGTTGCCGTTACTATTTTGAGCATCGGCATTTTTCGAGTCCTTGCAAGCCCCCGCATTGCCAAGCGGAAGGTCGGTGGCTAAGCGGGGCGCGAAAAGCGACCAGAGCCAGTTCCAAGGAGCGATCCATGACCGCCATTCTCGATATCCACGCCCGCCAGATCCTGGACAGCCGCGGCAATCCGACCGTCGAGGTCGACGTGATGCTGGAGGATGGCAGCTTCGGCCGCGCCGCCGTGCCGTCGGGCGCGTCCACCGGGGCCTATGAAGCGGTCGAGAAGCGCGACGGCGACGCCGCCAAATATCTGGGCAAGGGCGTGCTGGCCGCCGTCGCCGCCGTCAACGACCAGATCGCCGAGCAGATCATCGGCCTGGACGCCGAGGATCAGGCCGAAGTCGACGCCGCGATGATCGCGCTGGACGGGACGGACAACAAGTCGAACCTGGGCGCCAACGCGATACTGGGCGTCAGCCTGGCCGTGGCGAAGGCGGCCGCCGATGCGCGCGGCCTGCCGCTCTATCGCTATGTCGGCGGCGTCAACGCCCATGTGCTGCCGGTGCCGATGATGAACATCATCAATGGCGGCGAGCATGCCGACAACCCCATCGATTTCCAGGAATTCATGATCATGCCGGTCGGCGCGGAGAGCATCGCCGACGCCGTGCGGATCGGTTCGGAAATCTTCCATACGCTGAAGAAGGGCCTGCACGACAAGGGGCTTGCGACCTCGGTGGGCGACGAGGGCGGCTTCGCGCCCAACATCGCCTCCACCCGCGACGCGCTCGACTTCATCATGCTGTCGGTGGAGAAGGCGGGCTACAAGCCGGGCGACGACGTCGTGCTGGCGCTGGACTGTGCGGCGACCGAATTCTTCAAGAACGGCAAATATGAGATTTCGGGCGAGGGCCTGTCGCTCAGCCCGGTCGAGATGGCCGATTACCTCGCGGCCCTGTGCGCCGACTATCCGATCAAATCGATCGAGGACGGCATGAGCGAGGATGATTTCGAAGGCTGGAAGGCGCTGACCGACAAGATCGGCGGGAAGGTCCAGTTGGTGGGCGACGACCTGTTCGTCACCAACCCCAAGCGCCTGGAAATGGGCATCGGCAAGGGGCTGGCCAACTCGCTGCTGGTCAAGGTGAACCAGATCGGATCGCTGACCGAAACGCTGGCCGCCGTCGACATGGCGCACCGGGCGCGCTACACCGCCGTCATGTCGCACCGTTCCGGGGAGACCGAGGACGCGACCATCGCCGACCTGGCCGTCGCCACCAATTGCGGCCAGATCAAGACCGGCTCGCTCGCCCGTTCCGACCGGCTCGCCAAGTATAACCAGCTTATCCGGATCGAAGAAGAACTGGGCGACATCGCGCTTTACGCAGGACGTTCGATTTTCCGTTAAGTCGAATATCCGCCACCGGCCGCAAGCGCCTTAAATTTCGCTTGCGGCTGGCCCTTCCCTGTGATTCAACTGGCCCATGGCGCATATCGCGAAACTCCGCATATTGCTTTTTTCGGCTTTCGGGCCTGCGATTGCGGTGCTTCTTCTTCTCTTCTTCGCGGGCTATGTGGTGCTGGGTTCCAACGGCGTTCTGGCCTGGGGCGACTATAAGCGGCAGCTCCATCATGCGCGCGCCGAACTGAAGCAGGTCCAGGCCAGCCGGCAGGAATTGAAGAACCGGGTGGACCTGCTCGATCCCCGGCGCGTCGATCCCGACCTTTCCGACGAGTTGATCCGGCGGGAACTGGGCGTCGTTCATCCTGATGAGGTGATCGTCCCGCTGAACTGATCGCCGCGGATGGCCGGCGGGTCGCCCTGACCGCGCTTTTGGGCGCCATGCCGCGTTGCATTTGGTGGCGGACTGTCGCTATATCGGCCTTCCTTCCATCCTCACCCACGCAAAAGGATAAGAGCCTTGGCGAAACCAACGACGCCGCGTCCTTCACGCGCAAAGGCAAAGGCGGCTGCACCCGCCGCCGGCGCGGACCATAACCGGCCTCGCCCCGACACTCCGAAAGATTATGACGCCAGCAAGGAAGAGTTGCTGGAATTCTACCGGCAGATGGTGCTGATCCGCCGTTTCGAGGAAAAGGCCGGCCAGCTTTACGGCCTGGGCCTGATCGGCGGCTTCTGCCACCTCTATATCGGGCAGGAAGCGGTCGCCGTGGGCATCCAGTCGGCGCTTCAGCCGGGCAAGGACAGCGTCATCACCGGCTATCGCGACCATGGCCACATGCTGGCCTATGGCATCGATCCCAATGTCATCATGGCGGAACTGACCGGCCGGGAAGCGGGCATCTCCCGCGGCAAGGGCGGTTCGATGCACATGTTCAGCGTCGAGCATAAATTCTACGGCGGCCATGGCATCGTCGGCGCGCAGGTGTCGCTCGGCGCGGGCCTTGGCTTTGCGCACAAGTACAATAATGACGGCGGCGTCTGCGTCGCCTATTTCGGCGACGGCGCGGCCAACCAGGGCCAGGTCTATGAGAGCTTCAACATGGCCGAGCTATGGAAGCTGCCGATCATTTTCGTGATCGAGAACAACCAGTACGCCATGGGCACCAGCGTCAACCGCTCCTCGGCGGAAGACCAGCTCTATCGGCGCGGCGAGAGCTTCCGCATTCCCGGCATCCAGGTGAACGGCATGGACGTGCTGGCGGTGCGCGGCGCGACGGAAGAGGCGCTGAAATGGGTGCAGGCGGGCAATGGTCCCATCCTGCTGGAGATGAAGACCTATCGCTATCGCGGTCACAGCATGTCCGACCCGGCCAAATATCGGTCGCGCGAGGAAGTGCAGTCGATGCGCGAAAAGTCCGACCCGATCGAAGGCGTCAAGAAATATCTGGCCGAAATGGGCGTGGGCGAGGACGAACTCAAGAAGATCGACCAGGACATCCGCAAGGTCGTCAGCGACGCGGCGGATTTCGCCGAAACCTCTCCCGAACCGGAACTGCACGACCTTTATACCGACGTGCTGGTGGAGCAATATTAATGGGTATCGAAATCAAGATGCCGGCGCTGTCCCCGACGATGGAGGAAGGCACGTTGGCGAAGTGGCTGGTGAAGGAAGGGGACGAGGTCCGCTCGGGCGACATCTTGGCCGAGATCGAGACCGACAAGGCGACGATGGAATTCGAAGCTGTCGATGAAGGCAAGATCGGCCAGATCATGGTGGCCGAGGGGACCGAGGGCGTGAAGGTCGGCACCGTCATCGCCACCATGGCCGCGGATGGGACGAGCGAGACCGCCCAGGCCCCGAAGGCCGCGGAAAGCGCGCCGCCGGCCGCTCCCGAAGCCGCTCCGGAACCCAGGAAGGCCGAAAGCGGCACCGCCAAGCTGGCGACCGAGGCCAAGGCGACCGTCAAGGATCCCGCGCTGCCCGAGGGCACCGGATATATCAAGACGACCGTGCGCGAAGCGCTGCGCGACGCCATGGCGGAGGAAATGCGGCGCGACGAGCGCGTCTTCGTCATGGGCGAAGAGGTGGCGGAATATCAGGGCGCCTACAAGGTCACCCAGGGCCTGCTGGAGGAGTTCGGGGACCGGCGCGTCATCGACACGCCGATCACCGAATATGGCTTTGCCGGCATCGGCGCGGGCGCGGCGATGGGCGGGTTGAAGCCGATCGTCGAGTTCATGACCTTCAACTTCGCGATGCAGGCGATCGACCACATCATCAACTCGGCGGCCAAGACCAACTATATGTCCGGCGGCCAGATGCGCTGCCCCATCGTGTTCCGTGGCCCCAACGGCGCTGCCAGCCGCGTCGCCGCGCAGCACAGCCAGAATTACGGTCCGTGGTATGCGTCGGTTCCGGGGCTGATCGTGATCGCCCCCTATGACGCGGCCGACGCCAAGGGGTTGCTCAAGGCGGCGATCCGCTCGGACGATCCGGTCGTGTTCCTGGAAAACGAACTGGTCTACGGCCGCAGCTTCGACGTGCCAGAGGTGGACGACTATGTCCTCCCCATCGGCAAGGCGCGCATTGTCCGCGAGGGCAAGGATGTGACGTTGGTCAGCTACTCCATCGGCGTCGGCGTGGCGCTGGAAGCGGCTGAGGCGTTGGCCGGCGAAGGCATCGATGCGGAGGTCATCGACCTGCGCACGCTGCGCCCGCTCGACACGGCGACGGTGCTGGAGAGCCTGAAGAAGACCAACCGCCTGGTGGTGGTGGAAGAGGGCTGGCCGGTCTGCTCGATCGCGTCTGAAATCGCGGCCGTGGTGATGGAGCAGGGCTTCGACGACCTCGACGCCCCGGTGCTGCGCGTAACCAACGAGGATGTGCCGCTGCCCTATGCGGCGAACCTGGAAAAGGCGGCGCTTATCGACGCAGCCCGGGTTATCGCGGCGGCGAAGAAGGTTTGTTATCGGTAGGAATTGGACAGGGGAGCGGTGCGTGCCGCTCCTCTGTCAACTACAGGTCGATGCAGTCACATTTTCCGGGTTGTAGATGCCTACGCCGCCTGTTGGTCCTGCATATTCGCGATTATCCCGGACATACATTCCTGCTGTCTCCACCATGCTCGACAAGTTGAGCCAGCGCGATCCGATCAACGGCTGATATCTGTACGCCACCTCGGCAAGGATGACCGCGCCACCCTCAGGCGCCTTCAGCGTCTGGCTATTTACCGAAATGCCCGTCAGATTAGTGTCCCCCTGCTTGCCGAAGCCGGAGGAGTAAGTCAGGCTGCCTCGGCATCTCTGCCAACGGATGCGGTAGCGGTCCGTCGTATTAGGGTTCGCCACCGGCTCAAGGCTGGTGAGGACGACTTTTCCGTTGGTGAACAGGCCCAGGGCGGAACCCTGGAGGTCGGCACCCGTCATCAGATCATTTATTTGTGCTTCCGTTATCTGTTTGGTTGATAACAGGTCGCCTGTTCCAATGCGGGAACCATCATCCGCGAGCCGTAACGCTAACTGGCTGACCCGCATTTTGGTGACTGTATAGTTGGCCAGCTCGGCAGCCGTAAGCGTGGCCACTAGGACGAATGGCAGGCATAGGGCGAATTCGACCACCGCGATGCCGTTTTGCGCGCGGGTTAGGCCACAAATCCAGTTCGAACCCCGCGCAAAAATATTGCTGTTCCTCCTCATGGGCAATTCCTCACGACGGAAACAGGTTCGCCGGGTTTCTGGCCATAGGGCTGGTTAGTCAGCACGGTCTTTGCCGAGAGATGGACCTTGCCGGGCAGGCCGATCATCTTGTCCAGAGGGAAGAAGCGGGGATATTGGACGTCCACGATCATGACCACGGCTGCCTGGGTGCCGCCCTGACCTTCGCTGCCGCCGTCCGCATCCCGAACGCCGTTGCCATTATTGTCCTGAAACGGCTCCCCATCATCGCATTTGTCGTTGCCGTTATTGTCATTATAGGGTTCTGCGACCGCCTGTGCTGCCTTCGTGTAGGAATAGAAGTTGCGACGGCTGATGCTCACATCGGCATTGGCCGCGAGCCGCTTGACCTGATCTTCGATCTTCTGGTTGATGGCCAACTGCGTCGTTTCTTCCTGCGCGCTTTCCAGCGTCGAATCTCGCGCCGCCTTCTGCACCACGCCCTGAAGCACGCCCTGCATGTACAGCGTATGCGCCAGGTCGAGCGCGCCAAGCATCAGCAGCAGGAACACGGGCGCGATCAGCCCGAATTCCGTGATGGCGGTGCCCCGCTGGTCGCTGGAGCGGCGGAAAAGCGCTGCCACTGACATCAGCTTGTCAGCCTGAGTTGGGAAATCTGATTGGCGATATTGCGGAAAGTCTGTTGCAGGGCTGCCGAACTCTGGGCCGAGAAGAAGCGATCCTTGCTGGCGCAATCCGTCAATATATTTTCGATGGTGGTGTTCTTCGTGCCGAACCATACCACCCACAGCGTCGTGTTGGGCATGTTCTTGATTGCAGCGCATGTTGCCGCCGTCCGGGCGTAAACCTGCTGTGTCAATGTCGCACTGGTGGAGGTGCCATCCGTCGGAACCGTATTTGGATCGGTCTGACGGCGATCATACCAGGCCATGCCATAGGCCTGATAAATGTCTACATCGGTGTCGGCCTGACCATCGGTCATGAAAATGACGTGCCGCTGAATTTCTCCGCCGCGCGCCGTCGTTGCGTTTTCCGATGCGAACAGACCTGTGGGAGAAATCAGGCGCGCGCCCCAGATCAGGCCAATATCGTGATAGGTTCTACCGTTCGGCGTCAAAGTATCGACATAGCCATCGAAATCCGATGCAGAGGCCCACTGACGCAGTTTCGTGGCTGCGACCGGGCATTCGGTGCTGTTATTGGCAGAAAAGGCGCTGAACGTGGTGATGTCGCTCGTACTTCTGGTGCTGTCATAATAGGTTGTACCGCGCCGATATATAGTTTGACCCAGAGCAGGCGCCCATTGCGTTTCTGGCGCCGTCGTGGGTAGCGCATTGACGTCAAGGTCGAAGGCGCCTTCCGGGAGCGGGATATAGGTTGTCGCGCGCGCAGTTTGCCGTTCTTCGATGCAACCGTTCCACGTTATAGTCCTGTCGTTATAATAGGATGAATTCAGTTGATTGTTCGTCGTGCCGCCGATGGGCAAGGTGACTGTTCCAGCGGCGGTCCATCCATTACCCATTTTCAGTCCACGCAAATCGAAAGATACCAAGCCGTAATGCCAGGCATTGAACGCGACTGTGTCTGAAGTGGCGGTGTCGGACCACTGATAGGTATAGGTGCGCGTATAGGATCGCGATCTTATTTGATAGGTGCATCTCTTGTTGTTCGAGGTCCAACTGACAAACTGGCGCTGCGTATCCTGCCACGGCTGCGTGGCCTGCCAGTTGCCATGTCCCTGCAAGCCGCCATTGCTCTCATTGATGCCATTGCTGAGGGTTCCGGTGGCAACCGAGGATTCCGTGGGATCGACATAAGTCGATTTGCAGAGCGCATCGCTAGCGGTGGTTGCGGTCTTCTGGGTCCAACTGATCCATAGCCAGTCTGTTTTGTCGCTGTCGACATAGGATACAGGCCGACCATATACGACGACCCGTTCACGTGACTGATAGGAGGAAAAATCCCTGAACCATTCGGGCGGAAGCAGCCTGCCGACGTTCACGTTGGTGGCATAAGGCACGAAGCCGAAACGAATCTGGGTTTCCGAACTGGTGCCGCCAGAAGGAGCGCCGCCATCACATGCTGCGACGGTGTCCAGCCTGGCCACGATCTCGAAGAAGCATCTAACAGCGCGTCGCAAGCCGACGATCTTCGTTTCGGTATCTCCGGAAATGGCACTCGCCATTGAACCTGTGGTGTCCAACACGAACATCACATCGGTATTCGGCAGGCGCATTTCGGCGTCGCAAGTGACCTCGATAGTTTTGGAATTAATGCCGAAAATCCGCATGATCGCCATCGGCAGCGGCACAGACGCCGTGCCGGTAACCTTTCCCGCGGACTCGCTGAACGATCGCATCACCGTTCCGCTGCCATAGGAGCCTGGTCGGAAATTGGCGTCGAACATCCCATTGGCTGCATTCAGGGCCTGGTTGTTGTTGGCGGCCCATGCGCCGCCGCCCATGGTCTTGCGGCCCGCCAGAGCGCCAGCGTCGCAGGCTTGTTGCAGCCTCGACTTGGTCAGATAGATACGGCTCATGTCGACGCCGCCGCCGATCAATCCCATAAGCGGCAGGACGGCCGCCGCCACAATGGCCAGCGTATTGCCTGCCTGATTGTGGTAAAGCCGCACCAGAATGAACAGCGCGCGCTTGATCCGATCGCCCATAATCCGCTCTGCCTTCGCTTGCCCCGCATCCCCAATTCAGGCAGGGCACCCCCATGCCCGTCAGGGGCAATTGCCAGGATCACTATGCCGGTTGGGGTTAAAAAGCTGATAATTTCGACAAAATCCATTTCCTTCGATATAGGTGGATGGATAAGGTGAGCGACGATCTCGCCACCTTGCCGTCGCTGCTCAGCGCCTATGCCGGCCCGGACGCGCCCCGTCATCGGTTGGTCTGGGCGCTCGATGCCCGCTTCTCGCGGCTCGTGGCGACGACGAGCGAGCCTGTCATCGGGCAGATGCGCATGGCCTGGTGGAACGATGCCCTGACCGACGAAAGCGGCGTCAGGGGGCGGGGGGAACCCTTGATCGATGCGATGCGGGAGATAAAGGGCCTGCCGCCCTGCGGGCTTTCGCAATGGCTTGACGGCTGGGAAGCGTTGATCGGGGAGGTGGACCTTCCCGGCTATGCGGAGGGGCGGGGCGGCGGCCTGTTCCGCGCTCTGGCGGGGCGGGAGGATATGCCGCCATGGCTCGACCGGGCGGGAGCGGCCTGGGCCTTGTGGGATCTGTCCGGACATTGTGCGGACCGGCAGGTTGCGGAAAAGGCAATCGATCTGGCGCGGGGATATATAACCGGCGGTAGGCTGCCCTGGCCGAAGGAATGGCGCCCGTTGCGGATCGCCTGTCAGCTTGCGCGTCACGACATCGAAAAGGGCCGCCGCGCGCCGGCGGGATTGACCCCGGCGCTATATTGGCGATTGGTGCGCGTCGCGCTGCTGGGGCGATAGGGGGATAGTGTGGAGCGAGTTCTGGGGGGTGCGATAGCGGCATTGCTGCTGGCGGCGGGCGGACTGTTCTGGTGGCAGGGACAGGCGAACAATGAACCCGTGCCCCACCCCCTGGTCGGATCGCCCCCGCCGCCCGCTGTCGACGCCCTGCCGGAGGGCGATCCGGACGCTTCGGGGGAGGCGCCGCCCATGCCCGGCGAAGCGTCGCCGCAAAGCCGCGAGCAGAAGCGATTTGCCCGTTACGACCGCAATCGCGACGGCGTCATCTCGCGGGTCGAGATGATGGGCAGCCGCGTCAGGGCGTTCAAGGCGCTGGATCGCGACAATGACAATCTCCTCTCCTTCGAGGAGTGGGCGGTGACGACATCGGATCGCTTCGCCAGGGCGGACGCCAATGGCGACGGCAGGCTGACACCCGCCGAATTCGCGACGACCGCCCCGAAACGCGCGGCCGCGCCGAAATGCCGATGCTGACGCGTCAGGCGGGCTGAAGCTCGCCCAGCCATTGGCCCAGGGCGGCGCGGGCGCGGGCGGTCATCGCTTCCTTGCGCTGTTTCTTCTTGACGTCTTCCAGCGGCGGGAAGAGGCCGAAATTGACGTTCATCGGCTGATAATCCGCCGTCTCGACATTGCCGGTCACATGGCCGAGCAGCGCGCCCAACGCCGTTTCGGGCGGCAGCGGGGCGAGCGGCCTGCCCAATATTTCCGCCGCGGCAAATCGCCCGGCGAGCAGCCCTATGGCCGCGCTCTCGACATAGCCTTCGCAGCCCGTCACTTGGCCCGCAAAGCGGATATGCGGCGCGCTTTTCAGGCGCAGCGTGCCATCCAGCAGCTTGGGGCTCTGGATGAAGGTGTTGCGGTGAAGCCCGCCGAGTCGGGCGAACTCCGCCTTCTCCAGACCCGGAATGGTGCGGAACAATTCGACCTGCGCGCCATGCTTCAGCTTGGTCTGGAAGCCGACCATGTTCCACAGCGTGCCCGAAGCATTGTCCTGCCGCAACTGCACCACGGCATAGGGCCAGCGGCCGGTGTGCGGATCGTCCAGGCCCATCGGCTTCATCGGCCCGTGACGCAGCGTTTCCGGGCCGCGTGACGCCATCACCTCGATCGGCATGCAGCCTTCGAAATAGGGCGTGTCCTTTTCCCACTCCTTGAAATCGGTCTTTTCGCCGTCCAGCAGTCCCTGGACGAAGGCCTGATACTGACCCCTGTTCATGGGGCAGTTGATGTAATCCTTGCCCTCGCCGCCGCCGGGGCCGATCTTGTCCCAGCGATTGGCCATCCAGCATTTGTCCATGTCGATGCTGTCATGATGCACGACCGGCGCGATGGCGTCGAAAAAGGCGAGATGGTCGATCCCCGCCGCCTGCCCGATGCTGGCGGCGAGTGCTGGGGCGGTCAGCGGGCCGGTCGCGACGATGGTCATGCCCTCTGTCGGCAGCGCGTCGATGCGCTCCCGCACGATCTCTACATTGGGATGGCTGGCCAGCGCGCGGGTGACGCCGTCGGAGAAAATATGCCGGTCCACCGCCAGCGCCGATCCGGCGGGCACCTTGGCCGGTTCCGCCTGCGCCATGATCAGCGATCCCAGCCGCCGCATCTCCTGATGCAGCAGGCCCACGGCATTCTTGTCCGCATCGTCGGAACGGAAGCTGTTGGAGCAGACCAGTTCGGCCAGCCCCTCCGTCTGGTGCGCGGGGGTCATGTCGCCGCTTCCGCGCATTTCCGACAGGCGGACCTTCACGCCCGCCTGCGCCAATTGCCATGCCGCTTCCGTGCCCGCGAGTCCGCCGCCGATGATGTGAACCTGATGCATGGGGCGACCCATGGTCCCCCGCGGCGCGCAGGTCAACCGCTGTCAGGCGACGGCCAGATCCGCTTTGCCCTGATAGGCGGCCTCGTCCAATATCCCCTCCCGCTTGGCGACGATGGTGGCGACCAGCACCTGCCCCGCGACATTGACGGCGGTGCGCCCCATGTCGAGGATCGGGTCTATGGCGAGCAGCAGGCCCGCGCCCTCCAGCGGCAGGCCGAGCGTGGAAAGCGTCAGAGTCAGCATCACGATGGCGCCGGTCAGGCCAGCCGTCGCGGCCGATCCCACCACAGATACGAAGGCGATCAGCGCATAGTCCGCCGCATGAAGCGGTATGCCGTAGAAACCGGCGACGAATATCGCGGCCAGCGCCGGATAGATGGACGCGCAACCGTCCATCTTCGTGGTCGATGCCAGCGGAATGGCGAAGGCGGCATAGCCCTTTTCCACGCCCATCCGCTCGGTCACGGTTTCGGTGACGGGCAGGGTGCCGACCGAGGATCGCGACACGAAGCCAAGCTGGATGGCGGGCCATGCCTTGGCGAAGAAGGGCAGGGGGCTGAGGCCGTTGGCGGCGAGCAGCAGCGGATAGACCACCAGCAGCACCAATGCGAGACCCAGATACACCGCCCCCGCAAAGCCGCCGAGCTGGGCCAGCGCGCTCCAGCCATAGGTCGCGACGGCGCTGCCGATCAGGGCGGCCGAACCGATGGGCGTCAGCCGGATGATCCAGCCCAATATCGCCCGCACCACGGCCAGCAGCGAACGGACGAAGGCCAGGAAAGGTTCGGCTTTCTCCCCGACCTTCAGCGTCGCAAGGCCGATGGCGATGGAAACGACCAGCAATTGCAGGATGTTGAAGGACAGGCTGGTGGTCGCGCCCGTATCCGTGAGCTTGGTGCTGGCGGACAGGGCGAAGCTGTTGCCGGGGACCAGGCCTTTCAGGAAATCGAGCCAGCCGCCCACGGAATCCGGCTTGGCGGTTGCCAGCGCCTGTCCGTGGAGGCCGGAACCCGGCTGGACGATCAACCCGATGGCCAGGCCGATGACGACGGCGATCAGCGCGGTGATCGCGAACCAGAGCAGCGTCTGCCCCGCCAGCCGGGCCGCATTGTCCAGCGCGCGCAGATTGGCGATGGAGGCGACGATGGCCGCGAACACCAGCGGCGGCACCACGGCCTTGAGCAACGAGACGAAGATCGATCCCGTCGTCTTGAGCGCGGTCGCCAGCCCGTTGAGATCGCCGTCCGGCCCAGGCCCCATGGATCGCGCCACAAGACCGAGCAACAGGCCGACAGCCATGCCGACCAGAACCTGAAATCCGAAACTGCGATAGTTGATGGCCATGGGCATTTCCTTCGGGCGACCGGCGCGCGATATGGGGAGTGGCTCCGCCAGATGCGCGCAAGCAATTCTTTATGGGGGTGAATGCGGATAAGGACGCCCTCTTTCCGCTACTTGACGGCCAAACGGATTGGCGGCCGCGATCCGCTATGCCACAGAATGGACCGAAATCCAGCAGGAGATGCGATTTGACGAATTGGTGGGTGGTTCCGATGGCCCTGATCCTGCCCGCGCTAATCCTGCCCCGCGCCGCGCAGGCAGCCGGCGATCCGGCACTGGCCAAGGATGTGCTCGTCCGATCCATCGCCTTTCGCACGGTGGAGGGGCAGGGGCAGGTGCCCCGTCTGGCCGCTTATTATGCGTCGGTGCTGCGGCAGGCGGGCTTTGCGGCGGCGGAGGTCGAGATCATGCCGATGGGCGAAACGGCCAGCCTGGCCGCGACCATCCGGGGCAGCGATCCGCGGCTCAAGCCCCTGCTGCTGATCGGCCATATGGACGTGGTGGCCGCCAATCCGGCGGACTGGACGCGCGATCCCTTCGTGCCGGTGGAGGAGGGCGGTTATATTTTCGGGCGCGGCGCGGAGGACAATAAATATGACGTCGCCATGATGGTGGCGATGCTTGCGGGCCTGCGCAAAGAGGGCTGGCGACCCCGGCGGACCGTCACGCTGCTGCTGTCGGGCGATGAGGAAACGCATATGCGCACCGGCAGGGCGCTGGCGGAGAAATACAGGGATGCAGAATTGCTGCTGAACGGCGACGGCGGCGGCGGGCTGCTGGACGAGGGCGGGCGGGCCGTGCTGTACCAGTTGCAGGCGGGCGAGAAGACCTATGCCGATTTCGAGATCGCCTTCACCGATGCGGGCGGCCACAGCAGCGCGCCGACGCCGGGCAATCCCATCCATCGCATGGCGCGGGCCATCGGCCGGATCGCGGCCTATCGCTTCGCGCCGATGCGCAATGAACTGACCAGGGCATCCCTGCTGCTGTCGGCCGACCGGATCGGCGGCGCGGCGGGCGCGGCGATGCGGCGCTATGCGGAGACGGGGGACAGGAAATCGGCCGATCTTCTGTCCGACTATCCCGAATTCGCGGGACAGGTGCGGACGACCTGCGTCGCCACCATGGCGCAGGCGGGCCATGCGCTCAACGCCCTGCCGCAGAGCGCGAAGGTCGACGTCAACTGCCGCATCTTTCCCGGCGTCGCCATCGATGCGGTGAAGGCGGAACTGGCGCAGGTGATCGACGATCCGGGCGCGAAGATCGCCACGCTGGACGATCCGCAGGCCAGCAGCGCCTCCCCCCTGCGCAAGGACGTGGTGGATGCGGTGAGGGCGGCCGTGGCGGCGCGCCATCCGGATATTCCGGTGATCCCCTCCATGTCGGCGGGGGCGACGGACAGCCTTCATTTCCGGGCGCTGGGGGTGCCGAGCTATGGCGTGTCCAGCCTGTTCCAGCGGGGCGAGGACGGCTTTGCCCATGGGCTGGACGAGCGGGTGCCGGTGGCGGGAATTCCGGCGGCGCTCGACCAGTGGGAAAGGGTGGTGAAGGCTTTGGCGGGATAATCGCCCCAATGCGCGACGTGCTCCTGCGCAGGCAGGAGCCCAGTCCAAACGGCGAAACTGGGCTCCTGCCTGCGCAGGAGCACGTCGCTATTTCACCGCCCCGCCGCGATGCTGTTCGCGGCGGAGAGGACCGCCTGGACCGAGGCGGTCGCGACGTCCGTATCCGTGCCGATGCCGAAGATGGTACGGCCATCGGGCGTGCGGCATTCGACATAGGCGGCCGCCGCGACGTCCGTGCCTGCGCCGATGGCATGTTCGCTATAGTCCGCGACCTCCAGATCGACGCCCAGTTCGTCGCGCAGCGCGGCCAGCACCGAGGAGATGAGGCCGTTGCCGCGCCCGGAAATGCTCCGTTCGCCGCCCTTGTGCGTGATCTTGCCGGTGAAGATGCGGTCGCCCGCCGCGCCGCTCTCATGATAGTCGATCAGGCTGTAGGTCTGCTCGCCCGCCAGGCGATAATGGGTCTCGAACGCGGCCCATATGTCGGCGGCGTTGAGTTCGCGGCTGCTTTCGTCGGCCAGCGCCTGCACCACCTTGGAGAAATCGGCCTGCATCCGCTTGGGCAGTTTCAGCCCCTTGTCCTGTTGCAGCACCCAGGCGACGCCGCCCTTGCCGGACTGGCTGTTCACGCGGATCACGGCCTCATAGTCGCGGCCCAGATCCTTGGGGTCGATGGGCAGATAGGGCACGTCCCAGATCTGGTCGTTGCGCGCTTCCTGCGCGGCGAAGCCCTTTTTGATCGCATCCTGATGGCTGCCGGAAAAGGCGGTGAACACCAGTTCGCCCGCATAGGGATGGCGCGGGTGGACGGGCAACTGGTTGCAATATTCGACGGTCTGGATGACCTCGTCGATGTCGCTGAAATCCAGCCCCGGATTGATCCCCTGCGTGTACATGTTCAGCGCCACCGTCACCAGGTCGCAATTGCCGGTGCGCTCGCCATTGCCGAACAGGCAGCCTTCGACGCGGTCCGCGCCCGCCATCAGGCCCAGTTCCGCCGCCGCCACGCCGGTTCCCCGGTCATTATGGGTGTGCAGCGATATCACCACCCTGTCGCGCCGGGAGATGTTGCGGCAAATCCATTCGATCTGGTCGGCATAGATATTGGGCGTCGCGCATTCGACCGTGGCCGGCAGGTTCAGGATCAGCGGCTTTTCCGGGGTCGGCTGCAATATGTCGATCACCGCCTCGCAGCATTCCAGGCTGAAATCCAGTTCCGCGGTGGAGAAGGTTTCCGGGCTATATTCGAAATGCCAGTCGGTGTCGGGCTGCTTCGCCGCATTGTCGCGCAGCAGTTTCGCCGCGGTGACGGCGATTTCCCGGATCTGCGGCCGGTCCATCTGGAAGACGATGTTGCGCCATGCGGGCGACACGGCGTTGTAGACGTGGACGATGGCCTTCTTCGCGCCGCGCAGGGATTCGAAGGTGGTGGCGATCAGGTCTTCGCGGGCCTGCGTCAGCACCTGCGGGAAGACGTCGTCGGGGATCGCGCCGTCGCGGACCAGGCCGGAAATGAAATCGAACTCGGTCGCGCCCGCGCTGGGGAAGCCGACCTCGATCTCCTTGACGCCGACCTTCAGCAGCAGGTCGAAGAAGCGGCGCTTCTTTTCGGCGTTCATCGGGTCGATCAGCGACTGGTTGCCGTCGCGCATGTCGGTCGACAGCCAGCGCGGCGGTGCGGTGATGACCTTTGAGGGCCACTGGCGGTTGGGCAGGTCCACCTGGGGGAAGGGGCGGTATTTCAGCGAGGGATCGTTCAGCATCATGACGAAAATGGCTTCTCTGCATACGGGCGAGCCAGTTGGCGCCTGCCCGGTGGTACGACTATCTGCTTGATTATGCCCTTAGGCGGATTGCCGCGTCGTTCAAGCGAAGAGCAGCACAAAAACCACGCCTAAGGGCGTGTAAGTCGTAGCAGGGGAAGAAGCGCGCGCTGCATGATGGGGCCGCTTTACCCGGAGTTGGGGGAAAGCGCAAGGTTGGCGTCGTTTGCGGATGGGTGGGGGAGCAGGCCGGGCCATTCCTTCTCCCCTTGAGGGAGAAGGATACGGAGCCTTGCTGAGCGGCGCGAAGCTAGGCGCAGTTGGATGAGGGGGAGCGGGCCTGCGGCCCGCGCGATCCAAAGGATCGCAACCCCCTCACCCAGCTACGACTAGGGTCAGGACCTATTAAATTGGTTGTATGCTGGGTTGAGTGGTGATTCAAGGTAGCAGGGAGGTGCTGCCATGGATGATCTATTATTGCTGACGGAGGGGCAAATGCGGCGGATCGAACCGTATTTTCCTTTGTCACATGGCGTTGCTCGGGTGGATGACCGGCGGGTACTCAGCGGGATATTGTTCGTGATCCGCAATGGCCTGCGCTGGCGGGATGCGCCCTCTGGCTACGGTCCACACAAGACGATCTACAACCGGTTCATCCGATGGAGCAGGCTTGGTGTTTTCAATCGCATTCTGACGGAACTAGCCGGGCAAAGCGGAGGCTCGGATCAATTGATGATCGATACAACCCATCTCAAAGCGCATCGCACCGCCGCCAGTCTGCTCAAAAAGGGGCTCTACCCCGATATATCGGACGCAGCCGGGGCGGGCTGACCACCAAGCTGCATGTGGTATGCGATGGCAAGGGCAGGCCTGTGCTCCTGCGCCTGACCCAAGGCCAGGCCAGCGACCACCCTGCCGCTCTCGCCATGCTCCAGGACCTGCCACCCGCGCGCCATCTGCTCGCCGACCGGGCCTATAGCTCAATAGCCTTCCGCAATGCGCTGGCACAACGGGGCATCATTCCTTGTATCCCGCCCCACCCCAAGCATCGCATCCAGCAGCCCTACGACGCAGCCCTCTATCGAAAGCGCCACAAGATCGAGAACCTCTTCGCCCGCCTCAAAGACTGGCGACGAATCCATACCCGATACGATCGATGCGCGCACACATTCCTCTCCGCCATCGCTTTCGCCGCTGCTTTCATCTTCTGGCTCAATCAATGAGTCCTGAGCCTAGGCAGCAAGCTGCCAAGTCTGCGCAGCCTCGGCCAGAGGCACGTGACTCTGGCCGACCCTCAAGGGAGAGGGATATTGGGAGCACTTACTTCTGGAACGCCGCGACGATCTTCAGTTCCACCGCGTCGCCGACCATCGGCACGCCATAGCCCATGCCGAAATCGCTGCGCTTGATCGTGGTGGTCGCGACGAAGCCGACATTTTCCTTGCCGCCCATCATCGCCGGAGCCTTGCCCGCGCCGTAGAATTCGGTGTCCAGCGTCACCGGCTTGGTGATGCCCTTGATGGTCAGGTTGCCGGTGATCTCCGCCTGGGTGCCCTGCACCTTCACGCCGGTCGACACGAAGGTCGCCTTGGGGAATTTGGCGGAATCGAAGAATTCCGGCTTCATCAGATGCTCGTCCAGCTTGGCGATGCCGGTCTTGAGGTTGGCGATCGGAACCTCGACCGAAACCTTTGCGGCGGAGGGGTTCTTAGGGTCGAGCGTCAGCGTGCCGGTCGATTCGGACAGGACGCCCAGATTGTTGGAAAAGCCCATATGGTCATAGGCGAAGAGAATCTGGGTGTGGCCGGGGTCGATGGTATAGGCGCCGCCGGTGACGCGCGCGGCGTCCTTCGCGCCGGGCGCGGCGGGCATTTGCTGAGCGATGACGGCGCTGCCGCCGGCCAGGGCGATCAGGGCGGCGGCGGGGATCAGATATTTGCGCATGGGGATGCTCTCTCCGAAACGTTCAAGGGACGCCGCCACGATAGGCGACGTCCCTCGATTGTTCCAGAGCCGTAACCGGAAACAATGGGTTACCGTTACGCTATGTCGGCGTGGCCGTCAGTTCTTGTCCTTGTCGACCAGCTTGTTCGCGCCGATCCAGGGCATCATGGCGCGCAGCTTGGCGCCGGTCTCCTCGATGGGATGGCGCTGGGCGGCGATGCGGCTGGCCTTCAATTCCGGCTGGCCGGCGCGGTTGTCGAGCACGAAATCCTTGACGAAGCGGCCCGACTGGATGTCGGCCAGGACGCGCTTCATTTCCTTCTTCGTTTCTTCGGTGATGATGCGCGGGCCGGTCTTGATGTCGCCATATTCGGCGGTGTTCGAGATCGAATAGCGCATGTTGGCGATGCCGCCTTCATACATCAGGTCGACGATCAGCTTCAGTTCGTGCAGGCATTCGAAATAGGCCATTTCCGGGGCGTAACCAGCCTCGACCAGCGTTTCGAAGCCCGCCTGGACCAGCGCGGTCGCGCCGCCGCACAGCACGGCCTGCTCGCCGAACAGGTCGGTTTCGCATTCCTCGCGGAAATTGGTTTCGATGATGCCGCTGCGGCCGCCGCCGACGCCCGAAGCGTAGGACAGGGCGATGTCATGGGCGTTGCCGGTCGCGTCCTGATGGATGGCGATCAGGCAGGGCACGCCGCCGCCCTTCACATATTCGCCGCGCACGGTGTGGCCGGGGCCCTTGGGCGCGATCATGATGACGTCGACATCCTTGCGCGGCTCGATCAGGCCGAAATGGACGTTGAGGCCGTGCGCGAAGGCCAGCGCCGCGCCGGGGCGCAGATTGGCGTGGATGTCGGCGGCGTAGATGGCGGCCTGATGCTCGTCGGGAGCCAGGATCATCAGCACGTCGGCCCATGCGGCGGCTTCCGCGTTCGGCAGCACCTTGAAGCCCGCGCCTTCGGCCTTCTTGGCGCTGGGCGAGCCGGGGCGCAGCGCGATGGCGACTTCGGCGACGCCGGAATCGCGCAGATTCTGCGCATGGGCGTGACCCTGCGAACCGTAACCCAGGATGGCGACCTTCTTGCCCTTGATCAGGCCGATGTCGGCGTCGCGGTCGTAATAAACCTTCATTTGACGTTCCTTCTTTCAGTTCGGGTGGCGCCTTTCGGAGCCGAGATTGGCGGTGAGGGGGACCACCTGCGCGCGGGGGAGGGGCTGCTGGCCCTCACCCTCCCACCGCTGCGCGGCGGGCCCCTCCCTCTCCCACAAGGGGAGAGGGGTAATTTCTTCAGTTCGACTCCTTGCCGCGGATCAGGCCGACGACGCCGGTGCGGCCGACCTCGACCAGGCCGATCTGGCGCATCAGGCCGACGAAATTGTCGATCTTGTCCGTCGTGCCGGTGATCTCGAAGATGAAGCTCTCTATCGTGGTGTCGACCACCTTCGCCCGGAACACGTCGGCCAGGCGCAGCGCCTCTATCCGGTTCTCGCCCGTTCCCGCGACCTTGACCAGCGCCAGTTCGCGCTCGACGAAGGGGCCGTTGTCGGTCAGGTCCGTCACCTTGTGCACCGGCACCAGCCGTTCCAGTTGGGCGATGATCTGGTCGATCACCTTGGGCGGGCCGCTGGTGACGATGGTGATGCGGCTGATCGCATGGTCCGGGGTGATGTCCGCCACGGTCAGGCTGTCGATATTATAGCCGCGCGCGGTGAACAGGCCCGCGATGCGCGCCAATATGCCCGCCTCGTTCGAAACCGTCAGCGACAGGACGTGCCGCTCGCTAATCTCTTCCTGAATGTGCATCAGATCGTTCCGTTGTCCGCTTCTTCGCCGTCATGGCGTTGCGAGATCATGCCCGTGAAGGCGTAGTGCCAACTGCCGTCGTCGCGATGGGCGAGGCGCACGGGGAAGCCCGCAATCGCATCGAACATCCGCGCCAGATGCTCGCCCACATAGCGGGGGCTGACCAGCAGGCGGCCGATATGGCGTTCGTGAAAGTCGAAGCCATGATCCAGATGCACTTCCCAGGCCTCATTCTCCGGATCGGCATGGTCCACCGTCCAGCCGGTCAGCTCGGCGGTGCCGGCCAGCCGTTCGAAATCGAAGGGTTCGCTCACATGGATGCGGAGCTTCAGATGTTGCGTCACGCCCCCATCCTTTACACCAGCGCCTTCGCTTCGTCCGACATGACGCCTTCGACCTGGCTGGGGTCGAGCAGCATGTCGGTATGCGCCGCGCCCGAGGGGATCATCGGGAAGCAGTTGGTGAGCTTCGCCACGCGGCAATCGACCAGCACCGGGCCGGGCGTGTCGATCATCTGGGCAATGCCCGCCTCCAGTTCCTGCGGCCCCTCGATGCGGATGCCGGTCCAGCCATAGGCCTCCGCCAGTTTCACGAAGTCGGGCAGGCTGTCCGAATAGCTGTTGGAATAGCGGCTTTCATAGGTCAGTTCCTGCCACTGGCGGACCATGCCCATATATTCATTGTTCAGGATGAAGATCTTGACCGGCAGGCGGTACTGGCTGGCGGTGCCCATTTCCTGGATGTTCATCTGGATCGAGGCGTCGCCCGCGACGCAGACGACCAGGCTGTCGGGATTGCCCAGTTGCGCGCCGATGGCGGCCGGGAAGCCATAGCCCATCGTGCCCAGGCCCCCGGAGGTCAACCATTTGTTCGGCGCGTCGAAGCCGAAATGCTGGGCCGCCCACATCTGGTGCTGGCCGACTTCGGTGGAGATGATGACGTCCTTGGCCGAGCGCGACGCCTTGTAAAGCTGGGCGATGGCCTCCTGCGGCATGATCTCTTCGCGGCTGTCGGGATAGGCGAGGCTGTTGCGCGCGCGCCAGCCGTCGATCCGCGCCCACCATTCGGAAAGGTCCGCCGCCTTGTGGCCGCGATCCTTCCAGAGCGCGATCATGTCGGCAAGGGCGCTGGCGACGTCCGCGATGACGGCCAAGTCGACGTCGACCGTCTTGTTGATCGAGCTGCGGTCGATGTCGATATGGATCTTCTTCGAATCCGGCGAGAAGGCGTCGAGGCGGCCGGTCACGCGATCGTCGAAGCGGGCGCCGACGCAGACGATCAGGTCCGCCCTGTTCATCGCCCAATTGGCTTCATAGGTGCCGTGCATGCCGAGCATGCCGACCCACTGATCGGACGAAGCGGGGAAGGCGCCCAGGCCCATCAGCGTCGAGGTGACGGGCGCGCCGGTCAACGCCGCGATCTCGCGCAGCAGGGCGGATGCTTCGGGGCCGGAGTTGATGACGCCGCCGCCGGTGTAGAAGATCGGGCGCTCGGCCGCCGCCAGCATCTCCACCGCGCTGGCGATGGCGGCAGGGTCCGCCTTCGTCTGGGGGCGGTAGCTGGCATGTTCGAACGCCTGCGGCTTGCTGTAGGGCGCGGTCGCGATCTGGACATTCTTCGGAATGTCGATGACGACCGGGCCGGGGCGGCCGGTGGTGGCGATATGGAACGCCTCATGCACGACGCTGGCCAGCTTGTTCGGCGACTTCACCAGATAATTGTGCTTGGTGCAGTGGCGGGTGATGCCGACCGTGTCCGCTTCCTGGAAGGCGTCGGTGCCGATCAGATGCGTGGGAACCTGGCCGGTGATGACGACCATCGGGATGGAATCCATCAGCGCGTCGGTGATGCCGGTGACGGCATTGGTCGCGCCGGGGCCGGAGGTGACGAGCACGACGCCGGGCTTGCCGGTGGAGCGGGCATAACCCTCCGCCATATGGGTCGCGCCCTGTTCGTGGCGGACCAGGACATGGCGGATCTTCGGATGATTGAAGAGTGCGTCATAAATGGGCAGCACCGCGCCGCCCGGATAGCCGAACACGACCTCGACCCCCAGGTCGATCAGGCACTCAACCAATATGTCCGCGCCGCTCTTTTCGGCCACGATGGATCCTTCCGTTGGATAATTGCTGCGCCCTCTGCTCCAGAAGCGGAGCTATGGCAAGGCGGCTGCGTCTATTGGACATAAAATGGCAAGTCAAGAGTTATTGTTGTAATTTTATTGCCAATTCGCCCAATATTTCAGCATCAATCTGTCTGTTCTCGCATAGCCATTCCGGGGGTGGCTGGCGCGAAAACCAGGTATATTGGCGTTTCGCATATTGGCGGGTGGCGATGCGGCCGCGTTCCAGCATCGTGTCGCGGTCGATCCGTCCCGCCAGCCAGGCGGCGATTTCGGGCACGCCGATGGCGCGCATGACGGGAAGGTCGGGGGAAAGGTTGCGGGCGAGCAGGGCCTCGACTTCCGCCGCGGCGCCGCCGTCCAGCATCTGCCCGAAGCGCAGGTCGCAGCGGGCGATCAGCCAGTCGCGGGGAGGGAGAAGGATCAGGGGCGAGAGGGCTATGCCGTCGGCGATGCCGCCGCTTTTATGCTGCTGCCATTGGGCGAGGGGCTTGCCGGTGGAGCGGACCACCTCCAGCGCGCGGGCGACGCGGGTGGTGTCGGCGGGGGCTAGGCGGGCGGCGGCTTCGGGGTCTTCTTTTGCGAGCGCGGCGTGGGCGTCGGCCACTGGAAGGGCGCGGACGGCGGCGCGGATGGCGGGGTCTATGTCCGGGACCGGGGCGATGCCGTCCAGCAGGGTGCGGAGATAGAGGCCGGTGCCGCCGACCAGGATGGGCAGGCGGCCCGCCTTATGCGCCTTGTCGATTTCGGCTTTGGCTTCGGCGGCCCAGCGGGCGGCGGTGCAGGCCTCTGCCCCGTCGATATGGCCGAACAGGCGGTGCGGGACGCCGTCCATCTCCTCATCGGTCGGCCGGGCGGAGAGGATCCGGAGGTCGGCATAGACCTGGCTGGCGTCGGCGTTGATGACGATGCCGCCGGTCATGTGGGCCAGGCGGACCGCAAGCGCGCTCTTGCCGCTGGCGGTGGGCCCGGCAATAAGCGCGACGCGGGGGCGGGATTCGCCCTTCGATGTGGCAGGAGTATCCATGTTCGTTGCGACCTTAGTGGCAAGCGGGGCCTTGAGTCAGGAAGATATTGCCGATGCCGTCGGACGCTTGGCGACGGCGGGATGCGCGCCCGTCGATAGCAACTGGCTGGACGAGGGCAAGGCGGCGGATATTTTCTTCGGGTTCGATCCGGTCGCGGCGCGGGCGGTGCTGACCGGCATCGGCGAGCGGGTGGACGTGATCGTCCAGTTGGCCGAGGGGCGCGAGAAGAAGCTGCTGATCGCGGACATGGATTCCACCATGATCACCGTCGAGTGCATCGACGAACTGGCCGACTATGCCGGGATCAAGCCGCAGATCGCCGAGATCACCGAGCGGGCGATGCGCGGCGAACTGGATTTTGCGGGCGCGCTGCATGAGCGGGTGGCCCTGCTGAAGGGGCTGGCGGACGCGGCCATCGACCAGTGCCGCGAGGAACGGGTCGTCATCATGGGCGGCGCCAGGGAACTGGTGCGGACGATGAAGGCGCGGGGCGCGACGACTTTGCTGGTGTCGGGCGGCTTCACGCGCTTCACCGGGCCGGTGGCGGAGGAAATCGGCTTCGACGCGGCGGTCGCCAATGTGCTGGAGATTGCGGACGGGGCCTTGCTGGGCACGGTGACGGTGCCCATCGTCGACGCGGCGCGCAAGCGGGCGGAACTGGAGGCGGCGATCGAGGGCGGCATCGACCGCGCCCTGACGCTGGCGGTGGGCGACGGAGCCAATGATATTCCGATGATCCAGGGGGCGGGACTGGGCGTCGCCTATCATGCCAAGCCCAAGACCCGCGAAGCCGCGGCGGCTGAGATCGTGCATGGCGATTTGTCCGTGCTGCTCTACGCACAGGGGATTGCTTCGGCGGAGTGGGTCGTGGGTTGATCCTGGCGCGCCCAGAATGACCGCGATTGGCCATTTTCAGACTCTCTTTTCAATTGTCCGGCCCTGAATCCAGATGATTGGCTCAGGATCGGCGTAACCCAATGGCCACAGCTTCCCTAAAAAACATCCTATTTCTCCACCACCTCCACAATTCCGGCTGTCCTATTCCACGCCAGCCAGCCTATCCCGCATCGCTCTTTGAAACGTCCGACCAATCGCCTCACACGCATACGCGCGCCCAGGCACGCGCGCGCATGCACTGTGAACTTCGGGGTGAAACGCTCGATAGCGAACATGGAAAAAGGCCAGAAAACCGCCGTTTCCTGACCTTTCATGCCTCGACTATGTCACTCTGCTCCCCGGAGGGACAGCGCCTATCAGGCCCGCGCCAGCAGCCCTTCGACCAGCCCCTCGAACAGCCGCCGGCCATCGGTCGCGCCATGGGCCGCCTCGATCACGCGCTCCGGATGCGGCATCATGCCCAGCACATTGCCGGTCTCGTTCAAAATGCCCGCGATGTTCCGCGCCGACCCGTTGACGCTCTCCGCATAGCGCAGCGCCACGCGGCCTTCGCCCTCCAGCCTGTCGAGCGTCGCCGCGTCGGCGAAATAATTGCCGTCATGATGCGCCACAGGAAAGCTGATCGCCTCGCCCGCTTCATAGCGGCTGGTGAAGGCGCTCTGCGCATTCTCCACCGTCAGCGCGACGTCGCGGCAGACGAAATGCCCGCCCGCGTTGCGCAGCAGCGCGCCGGGCAGCAGCCCGCTCTCCGTCAGCACCTGGAAACCGTTGCAGATGCCCAGCACATAAGCGCCGCGATCCGCCGCCCTTGCCACCGCCTGCATCACCGGCGAGCGTGCCGCCATCGCGCCGGAGCGCAGATAGTCGCCATAGGAAAAGCCGCCCGGCACCCCGATCAGGTCGATATCGTCCGGCAGTTCGGTGTCGCGGTGCCAGATCATGGCGGGCTTCGCGCCGGTCGCCGCCTCGAACGCCACGGCGAGGTCGCGGTCGCAATTGCTGCCGGGGAAGACGATGACGGCGCTCTTCATGGCTCAGGCCTTTTCGATGCGGTAGTTTTCGATCACCGTGTTCGCCAGCAGCTTGCGGCACATGGCGTCGATATCCTCGTCGCTGGTGCCGTCGGCCAGGTCCAGCTCGATCAGCTTGCCCGCGCGCACGTCGTTGACGCCGCCGAAGCCAAGGCCTTCCAGCGCATGATGGATCGCCTTGCCCTGCGGATCGAGGACACCGCCCTTGAGGGTGACGAAGATGCGGGCTTTCATGGGGCAGGGAACTCCGTAATCAGGCTTTCGCGCACCCCCTAATCCCCTCGGCTGCCGCAGGCAAGGCATTATGCTTTCCCGATCGGCGGCGTTGCTTTAGGCGGGCGCCATGAATCAGGAATATCTCTATTATGCCTGCGCCGTCGCCGCCGTGATCCTGTCCGGCCTCGCCAAGGGCGGGTTCGCCGGGGTGGGGGCGCTCGCCATGCCGATCATGGCATTGGGCGTGGACCCGGTGAAGGGGGCGGCGATCCTGCTGCCCATCCTGATCCTGCAGGACGCCGTCAGCGTCTGGTCGTTCCGCCATAGCTGGGACCGGCACATAGCGAAGGTCATGCTGCCGGGCATGGCGATGGGGGTCGCCATCGGCTATGTCTTCGCGGCCCAGGTGTCCGAAGTCGCGGTGCTGGGCGTGCTGGGCCTGATTTCGGCGCTGTTCGGGCTTCAGCGGCTCTGGATCGAGCGCGGCGGCGCGATGGTGCTGCCGTCCAATTCGCCGGGCTGGATCGGCATGCTGTTCGGCGTGGCGAGCGGCTTCACCAGCCAGATCGCCCATGCCGGGTCGCCGCCCTTCCAGATGTGGGTGCTGCCCAAGCGCCTGCCCCGCGACACGCTGGTCGGGACGACGGCGGTCACCTTCGCCACGATGAACTGGATGAAGGTGCCCGCCTATGCCGCCCTGGGGCAGTTCACCCGGACCAATTTGCTGGCGACCGCGACGCTGATTCCCGTGGCCGTCGCGGCGACCCTGGCGGGCGTGGTGCTGGTGCGGCGCGTGGATCCGGCGCGCTTCTACACGCTCATCTACGTGCTGATGGTATTGCTGGGCATCAAGCTGCTGGTGGACGCGCTGCTCGCCTGAGCAGCGCGCCGAATTTCGTCAGTCCTTGCTGCGCTTCTTGCGGTGGGTGTCCAGGTCCAGCACGGTCGTATCGACGCCCTCAGGCATCAGGCCCAGACGGCGGGCGACTTCCTGATAGGCCTCGACTTCGCCGCCCAGGTCGCGACGGAAACGGTCCTTGTCCAGCTTCTCGCCGGTGGCCATGTCCCACAGGCGGCAGCCGTCCGGGCTGATCTCGTCGGCCAGGATGACGCGGCTGTAATCGCCGTCCCACAGGCGGCCGAACTCCAGCTTGAAGTCGATCAGGCGGATGCCGATGCCCGCGAACAGGCCGCACATGAAGTCGTTGATGCGGATCGCCATGTCGGCGATGTCGTGCATCTCGTCCTGGCTGGCCCAGCCGAAGCAGGCGATATGCTCTTCCGACACCAGCGGGTCGCCCAGCGCGTCGTCCTTGTAGCAATATTCGATCAGCGTGCGGGGAAGCTGCGTCCCTTCCTCGATCCCCAGCTTCTTGCTGAGCGAGCCGGCGGCGACGTTGCGCACCACGACTTCGATCGGCACGATCTCGACCTGGCGGACAAGCTGCTCGCGCATGTTGAGGCGGCGGATAAAGTGGGTCGGAACCCCGATCTGGCCGAGCAGGGTGAAGATATGCTCGGAAATCCGGTTGTTGAGCACGCCCTTGCCCGAAATCGTGCCCTTCTTCTGGGCGTTGAAGGCGGTGGCGTCATCCTTGAAATATTGGATGATCGTGCCCGGCTCCGGGCCTTCGTAAAGGATCTTTGCCTTGCCTTCGTAGATCTGGCGGCGACGGGCCATGCGCGGTTCCTGTCTTCCCAAGAATGAATGTGCCCCGGCAAACGCGAATCGGGAAGGATCAGCGGGTGCCGGGGCTGCTTGGGCTGGCCCTTAGACCAAAGTGGGCAAGGGTGCAAATGGATGGGGGTACCTACAGCACGTCCCCGAACATGAACCAGATCAGCGCCAGCCACGCCAAAAGGCCGACCGCCCCCAATATGACGCCCGATCTGGCGCGAATGGCGGCAAGGGCGCCGCCCGCTTCTTCCTCATCATCATCCATCTGTCCGACAGTAGCGGCGCCGGCGGGAAAGTTAAGCCGGTTGCGCCTCCGGTTTCACTTCGCCATCGCGCTGGACCGCCATAAGCCGCTCCGTGAAGCGCTGCCGCCACCAGCTTATGTCCTGCTGCTCCACGCTGTCCATCATGGCGCGCCAGCGGCGCTTGCGCTCGTCCAGGGGCATGGAAAGGGCGCGGGTGATGGCGTCTGACATCTCCTCCGGGCTGTAGGGATTGATCAGCAGCGCGTCCTTGAGCTGCTGGGCCGCGCCGGCGAAGCGCGACAGGATGAGGACGCCGGGATCGTCGGGATCCTGCGCCGCCACATATTCCTTGGCGACCAGGTTCATGCCGTCGCGCAGCGGCGTGACCAGCCCGATCTTCGCGGCGCGGTAGATGCCGGCCAGCTTGTCGCGCGGATAGCCCTGGTTGACGTAACGGATCGGCGTCCAGTCGACGTCGCTATATTCGCCGTTGATGCGGCCTGCCAGCGCGTCGAGCGTGGCGCGGATCTGCTGATAGCTTTCCACCTCCCCGCGGGAGGGCGGCGCGATCTGCGTCAGCACGACGTTGCGATGCTGTTCGGGATGATCCTTGAGGAAGCGGGCATAGCCGTTGAACCGCTCCTCCAGCCCCTTGCTGTAGTCCAGGCGGTCCACGCCCACGATCATGGGACGGTCCTGAAGCGAACGGCGGACCTTCTCATACATGTCCTTGGCGGCGTCGCTGACGGCGGCGCTGGCATATTCCTGCGCGTTGATGCCGATGGGGCAGGCGATCGCCTGGATCGTCCGGTTTCCCAGCGTCACGAAATCGCCGTCGACCGTTCCGCCCATCTCCCGCTCCACATAGTGGCGGAAGGATTCCAGCCATTCCTCCGTATGGAACCCCACGACGTCATAGGCGAACAGCGTCTGCACCAGCTTGCTGTGGTGGGGCAGCGACACCAGGAGCCGGGTCGGCGGCCAGGGGATGTGCAGGAAGAAGCCCATGCGATTGTCATGGCCCCGATCGCGCAGCATCCGACCCAGCGGGATCATGTGATAATCCTGGACCCAGATGATGTCCTCCGGCTCGATCAGCGGGCTAGTCGTGTCCGCGAAACGCTGGTTGACGCGGTTGTACCCGCCCTCGAAATCGCGGGCATATTCGGCCAGGTCGATGCGGAAATGGAACAGCGGCCAGAGCGTCTTGTTGGCATAGCCGTTATAATATTCGTCGACGTCCTGCTCCTCCAGATCGATGGTCGCGGTCTTGACCCCTTCATCCTCCGAAAAGCCGATTTGTCCGGTGAAATTCTCCGTGACCTCGCCCGACCAGCCGACCCAGATGCCCCGGCTTTCCCGGAGGGCCTGGGAAAGCGCGACGGCCAGGCCGCCCTGGTTGCCGGTCTTGGTCGGGCGACTGACCCGGTTGGAAATGACTATCAGGCGGCTCATGCCAAGCGCCTCCATGCCAAGCGCCTCATCGCATCACGCTCCACGGTTTGCTCAAGAGCACGGCGCAATTGATGATGCCGACCAATGAGTAGGTTTGGGGATAGTTCCCCCACAATTCCCCGGTGGCGGGGTCGATGTCTTCGGAAAGCAGCCCGGCGGCGGTGCGGCGGGACAGCATCTCCTCGAACAGGCTGCGGGCCTCCTCGCTGCGGCCGGTCCGATGCAGGGCCTCTATCAGCCAGAAGGTGCAGACGTTGAAGGCGGTGACCGGCTCCCCGAAATCGTCCGGCGCGCTGTAGCGCAGCATGTCGTTGCCCCGGCGAAGATCCTGCTCCAGGGCCTTCAGTGTGCCGACGAACATGGGATTGTCGGCCGCCAGGAAGCGCAGGTCCAGCAACTGGAGCAGCGAGGCATCCCGCGCGTCGTCCTCGAAAGTGGCGGAAATGGCGTTGCTGTCCGTCCGCCAGGCCGACTGGAGGATGCGGGCCTTCATGACCTCCGCCCGTTCGCGCCAATGGACTTCGCGGTCCGGCAGCCCAAGGGCCGCCGCCGCATGGGCGAGGCGGTCGCACGCCGCCCAGCACATCACCGCGCTATAGCTGTGGACATGGGCGCGGGTGCGCAATTCCCACAGGCCGGCGTCGGGCTGGTCATAGACCTGCCAGGCGCGCTCGCCCACGGCCTCCAGCGCCTCGAAATCCGACAGCCCCGCCATGCGCAGCAGGCGCTGGTCGATGAAGCCCTGCACGGAGGAGAGGACGATCTGGCCATAGGCGTCATGCTGCACCTGGGAATAGGCGGCATTGCCGACCCGCACGGGCCCCATGCCGCGATAGCCGGGCAGGTTCTGCGCCTCCCGCTCCTCCAGCGTGGCGTTGCCGCGCACGTCGTAGAGCGGCTGGATATGGCCGCCCCGCGCACCGTCGACGATGTTGCGGAGGTAGACGAGATAGCTTTCCAGAACGTCCAGCGCGCCCAGCCGGTTCAGCGCCTCCACCGTGTAATAGGCGTCCCTGATCCAGCAATAGCGATAGTCCCAGTTGCGGCCGCTGTCAGCATGTTCGGGAATGCTGGTGGTCAGCGCGGCGACGATGGCGCCGGTTTCCTCATGCTGGCACAGCTTGAGCGTGATGGCGGAGCGGATCACCGCCTCCTGCCACTCGGCTGGAATGGCGAGGCCGCGCACCCAGATCTGCCATTCGTGGATCGTGTCGTCCAGCATCCGCTCCACTGCGGGGCGGAGGGCGTCGGAAAAGCTCTCGTCCGGACCCAGGAAGAAATGCATGTCATGTTCCAGCCGGAACCAGCTTTCCTGGGAGATGAGGCCGATGGGCGCATTGGTGGAAACGCGCATCGCCATATAGGACAGCACCAGCCGGATATGGTTTGATCCGTAGCTGATCGGCACCTTTTCCGAATGCCAGGAGGTGGTGGGGCGCAACCTGACGCGAACGCGCGGGCTGCCGGATACGGGCCGCACCACGCGGGCGAACGCGACCGGGCGGTACATCCGGCCCAGATGCTTGTGGCGGGGGCAGAAATCGTAAAGCTCTATCGCATTGCCCTGCGCGTCGGTCTGGCGGGTCACGAGCACGGGGGTGTTGCGGACATAATGCTGCTCGATCCGGACGCAGTGTTCCAGTTCTATGGCCCAGAAGCCCCGCGCATCCGGTTCATCCCAGGCGGCATCGTCCAGCAGGGCCGAGAATACCGGATCGCCGTCGACGCGGGGGACGCAGGCCCATATCATCCGCCCGGCCCGGTCGATCAGCGCCGAAGCCTGGCAATTGCCGATGGGCCACAGGTCGAGCGTGCGCTCATTCCCGCCGGGAAGGTCGTTTTTCTGCGTCTCTATCGGTCCGTCCCCCTTGTTCGTGCACGACGGGGGCGCCGGACCATCGGATCAGTCGGTGCCAGCGACCCCCTGAGCCAGATAATGCCTGACGGCGGCAACCTGTTCCAAAGAGAATGCGGCGAGCGTCGCCCGGGGCACGCCGACGAGAATGCCGGCGCCGCCCAGATCGCGCGCCACGGCAAAGCCCTCCTCATCGGTGACGTCGTCGCCGATGAACAACGGCGTGCCGCCGGCCATGGGCGCGCGGCGCATCAGCGCGCGGACGGCGCTGCCCTTGTCGCCGCCGCTGGGACGCAGTTCGTAGAGCATCTTGCCCGGCTGGAGCGCGAGGTCGAGCCGGTCCGCCAGGCCGGCGGCGAGGTCGCCCGCCTCCCGGCCCCATTGGGGCGCGCCGCGGAAATGCAGGCCGACGCTGATCGTCTTGCGCTCGACAAGGACGCCGGGCTTGCCGGACGCGAAGGTCTGGAAGGCGGCTTCCGCCTCATTGATCGCGGGCAGGCGGGCGGGCGCCTCTATGGGGCGGCCGGGTTCCGCCAGTTCCAGCCCATGGGTTCCGGCGAGCAGGAACTGCCCGAAGCCGAAATCGCGCAGGGTGGCGACGGATCGGCCGCTGACGATGGCAAGCCGCCCCTCGAGCCGATCGCGCAGGCGGCCGAGCAGAGCGAGCAGGTCGTCATCGACCTCCACGCCGTCGGGCGTGTCGGCTATGGGGGCCAGCGTTCCGTCGAAATCGAGGAACAGCGCGGCCCCGGTCAGCAGCCGGGGCGGCGGAGGGGGAAGATGGGGAACAGGGGAAAGACGGGAATCGGACACGCGCGCAAGTTGGCGCGTGGCGCGGATTGTGCAAGCCCCGTTGAACCCTGTTCGCGATTTTTGCGGGGCTTCACCGCCGTTCCTCCGCCCAGGGCGCCGACCAGGCGATGCGGTGGAGCGCGCGGAAGGCCTGCATGATGGAGGCGATCAGATCCGGGCGATCCTGGGCGGTTTCATGGGCGCGGGGGGACAGCCGGGCGTCCTTGGACATATGCATGACAGTTCCTTTCCATGAACGTTGTGGAGAATGAATGGCGTTTTTCGGGATTTCCTATCGCTCTTTTTCAGGAGGGCGGCCAACAAAAGGGTGGACGGGAATCATAAGGCTGGCTTATCCATGGCGCATGAGACCATTGCCGCCCCTGTCAGCCGTCCGCGTGTTCGAAGCCGCCGCACGGCTGGAGAATTTCACCGCCGCCGCGCAGGAATTGGGGATGACCCAGGCGGCGGTCAGCTATCAGGTGAAGTTGCTGGAGGAGCGGCTGGGCATCAGCCTGTTCCAGCGGGCGGGACGGAAAGTGGCGCTGACCGACAGGGGGCGGGAGATCGCGACGGTCGTGTCCCGCGCCTTCGACCAGATGCGGGAGGGGTTCGCCGCGCTGACGCAGGACCATATGACGATCCTGACGATCAGTTGCACCAACAGCTTCGCGCATCTCTGGCTCGCCCAGCGGATCGGGACGTTCCAGATGGGCCAGCCGGGGCTGGCCGTGCGGATCGACGCGACCGACCGGGTGGTGGACCTGGCCCGCGACGGCGTGGACGTGGCTGTGCGGGGCGGGCGGGGCGAATGGCCGGGGCTGGAGGCGAAGCTGCTGACCCACAACCGGCTGGCGCCGCTTTGCAGCCCGGCCTGGCTGGCGGCGAACGGACCCATTGCCGATGCACGGGCGCTGCACGCCATGCCGCGCCTGTCGCCGGACGACATGTGGTGGCATGAATGGTTCGCCGCCGTGGGGGTGGAGGCGGACGGCAAGGGGCTTCCGCCCGCCATCGCGCTCGATTCCCAGGTGATGGAGGGCCGCGCCGCCATGGCGGGGCAGGGGGTGGCCATCGTCAATCCCTTCCTGTGGAAGGCGGAGGTGGAGGCCGGATTGCTGGTCGAGGCCGTGCCCTCCTATGTTCGGGAGCGAGCGAGCTATTGGGTGGTCTATCCGCCCCATGCGCGCAACACCGCGAAGGTGAAGGCGTTTCGCGACTGGATCGGCGCGGAGTTTGCGCGGGAGATCGCGGCGGACCCGGAAGGGCGGTTTTTGCCGCGGTGAAGCGCGTTGATGTTGCGTGTTCCTGCTAAGGCGGGAAACCAGTTCCGCCCTGGGCCGCTTGGACAAATTCGGGACGTGGGGGATGGGCATTTCCGGACATCATTCCTCCCTACGCGAAGCGTGGGGAGGGGGACCAGCCGCAGGCTGGTGGAGGGGAAATTTCGGAGGTCGTGCCTTTTCCCCTCCACCACGCTTCGCGCGGTCCCCCTCCCCATCTCTCGATGGGGAGGAATAGGATAGTTCCGCTTTCCACCCAAATTACTCAGTCCGGCGGGTCTTGAATTTGTCCACGCTGCCTGGGGCGAACTGGACTCCTGCCTTCGCAGGAGCAGGGTGGGATTAAACTCCGTTTCCGTTTTGTCGCGGCGCTGCTATTCCCCGTCGGGATGACCGATTTTCGCGACCCGTTCGACGCTATCAAGGATCACCCGTTCGACGATGCGCTGTCGCAGCGCTACCTCGTCTATGCGCTCTCCACCATCACGGCGCGGTCGTTGCCGGACCTGCGCGACGGGTTGAAGCCGGTGCACCGGCGGCTGCTGTGGGCGATGCGGTTGCTCAAGATGGAGCCGGGCGGGGCTTCGCCGGACGTGCTGGTCGCCAATCCGGCGCGCAACACCACGTCCTACAAGAAATGCGCCCGCGTCGTCGGCGACGTCATCGGCAAATATCACCCGCATGGCGACGCGTCGGTCTATGACGCCATGGTGCGGCTGGCGCAGGATTTCTCGCTGCGCACGCCGCTGGTCGACGGACAGGGCAATTTCGGCAATATCGACGGCGATAATGCGGCGGCGATGCGTTATACCGAAGCGCGGCTGACGCAGGCCGCCGCCGACCTGATGGCGGGGCTGGACGAGGGCACCGTCGAATTCCGTCCCACCTATAATGGCGAGGATCAGGAGCCGGAGGTGTTTCCCGGCCTCTTCCCCAACCTGCTGGCCAACGGCGCCAGCGGCATCGCGGTCGGCATGGCGACCAGCATCCCGCCGCACAATGTCGCCGAACTGATCGACGCGGCCAGCCTGCTGATCGACAATCCGGACGCCGAACATGCCGAGCTGATGCGGATCGTGCGCGGGCCGGACTTTCCGACCGGTGGCGTGCTGGTGGACAGTCCTTCCATCATTTCAGAGGCTTATGCGACGGGGCGTGGATCGTTTCGAACCCGCGCCCGCTGGCACAAGGAGGATGGCGGGCGCGGCACATGGGTCGCGGTGGTCACGCAAATCCCCTTCCAGGTGCAGAAGTCCAAGCTGATCGAGCAGATCGCGGCGCTGATCAACGACAGGAAGCTGCCGATACTGGCCGATGTGCGGGACGAGAGCGACGAACTGATCCGCATCGTCATCGAACCCCGCGCCCGCACCGTCGACCCGGACGTGCTGATGGACAGCCTGTTCCGGCTGACCGACCTGGAAAACCGCTTCCCGCTGAACCTGAACGTGCTGGACGCCACGCGCACGCCCAGGGTGCTGGGGTTGAAGCCGGTCCTGATCGAATGGCTGAAGCACCAGATCGACGTGCTGGTGAAGCGCGCCCAGCACCGGCTGGACAAGATCGCGGCGCGGCTGGAGCTGCTGGACGGCTATATCATCGCCTATCTGAACCTGGACCGGGTGATCGAGATCATCCGGACGGAGGATGAGCCGAAAGAGGTGATGATGGCCGAATTCGGCCTGAACGACCGGCAGGCCGAGGCGATCCTGAACATGCGGCTGCGCAGCTTGCGCAAGCTGGAGGAGATGGAACTGCGGCGCGAACATTCGGAACTGCTGAAGGAACGGGATGACCTCATCAAGCTGGTCGAAAGCCCGGCGCGGCAGCGGACGCGGCTGAAGAAGGATCTGGCGGACCTGCGCAAGCGCTATTCGCCCGACAGCGATTTCGGCAGGCGGCGTACTTTGGTCGAGGAGGCGGCGCCGGCGCGGGAAATCCCGCTGGAGGCGATGATCGAGAAGGAGCCGATCACCGTGATCCTGTCCGAACGCGGCTGGATCAGGGCGATGAGCGGGCATCGCGACCTGGCCTCCGCCGATACGCTGAAATTCAAGGAAGGCGACGGTCCGATGATCGCCTTCCACGCGCAGACCACCGACAAGCTGCTGCTGGCGACGGAGACCGGGCGCATCTTCACCCTGGGCGCGGACAAGCTGCCGGGCGGGCGCGGTTTCGGCGATCCGGTGCGGTCGCTGGTCGACATGGACGGCACCGGCCAGATCGTCGCGCTGATGCCTGCGCGGACCGGCGGCGAACTGCTGCTGGCGTCATCCGACGGGCGGGGCTTCGTGGCGGCGGTGGCCGACGTGATCGCGGAAACCCGCAAGGGCAAGCAGGTGGTCAATGTCCGCACCGGCGCGAAGCTGAGCGTCGTGCATCCCATCGCGCCCGATGCCGACAGCGTCGCCGTGGTGGGCGAGAATCGCAAGCTGCTGGTCTTTTCCCTGATCGAAATGCCGCGCATGGCGCGGGGGCAGGGCGTGCAGATGCAGCGATACCGCGACGGCGGCCTGTCGGACGCCATCGCCTTCCGCCTGTCGGACGGGCTTAGCTGGGCCATGGGCGGCGGGACGGGGCGGGTGCGCACGGAAGCGGACATGACGCCATGGCGCGTCGCCAGGGGCGCGGCCGGGCGGATGCCGCCCACCGGCTTCCCCCGCGATAACCGTTTCTGACAAACGGATTTTTCGCTATCATCGCATCGAAATCCCGGGAATGTCGTTTCCCGAATATTTACCCTTTGGCCCTATCGCCGGGGCCATGGAATCCATGTCGATGCGCGATCGGCCCACAGAAACGCCGGACGTCAAGCTTCTTTCGGGGCATGACGGCGCGCATCCTTCGCCGACGCTGCCGATGCCCGACTGGATGGCGGCATTGCCCTTTCCCGCCACCATATTATCGTTCGAGAACAATCGATTAGCCATGGTTGGGGCCAATGCGGCCTTCGCGCACAGCTTCGAGTGCATCCTGTCGGGCAAGGCCGAACGGTCCCACGCGGCCGAATGGCGCAAGCGAATCGTGGAGAGCATCCTGTCCGGCCGCGATTCGGAAGGATTCGAATTGCGCCGCGACGGGGCGCTGGGACCGGAATATTTCTATTGCACGGTCGGCCGCCTGCCGAAACGGGACGGCAAGCCCGACCTTTTCCTGTTCACGGCGCTCGACCGCACCAGCGACCGGACCATCGAGAAGAATCTGAGGCGGGAATTGCTGTCCGACGGGTTGACGGCGCTGCCCAACCGGACGGGTTTCGGCGAAGAGATCGAAGACCGGCTGACCAACGCGCCCTGGCCGGAAAATGCGCAGTTCGGCGTCATCGCCATCGATCTCAGCCGGTTCAGCCGGGTCAATGAATCGCTGGGGCCGATGGCCGGCGACGAATTGCTGATCACCGTCGCCAAGCGGTTGAAGTCGGGCCTGCGCCAGGGCGATGTGCTGGCGCGCATCGGCGGCAATGATTTCGCGATCTTCGCCCGTCTTAACAACGGCTTGTCCGACGCCCTTCACATCGTTCAGCGCATTCGCGATGCGCTGAGCTATCCGATCAGGCTGAGCGATCTGCAGATCAGGGTCGATTGCGCGATCGGCTGCGCCCTGTCGACCAGCCTGAGCGAAGATCCCGAGGACGTGGTGCGCAAGGCGCAGGCCGCGGTGAAGATCGCCAAGCGCAGCGGCAAGGTGGAAATCTATCGCAACGGCGTGCTCAAGGAGGCGCAGCGGCGCTTCTCCGTCGAGAGCCGGTTGCGCGACGCGCTGGCGCAGGGCGGGCTGACCCTGGCCTACCAGCCGCTCATCCACCTCCAGACCGGGGAAGTCACGGGTTTCGAGGCGCTGGCGCGGTGGGAGGACGAGGAACTGGGCCATGTCTCGCCCGCCGAATTCATCGCCGTGGCGGAGGAAAGCGGGCTGATCACCTCCCTGGGGCGCTGGGCGGCCTATGAGGCGGCGCAGGCGCTCAGCCGGTGGGACGCGAAATTCGGCCAGCCGGCGCCGTTGGGCGTCAATGTGAACCTGTCCCCCATTCAGATGGCGCGGGACGATGTCGCCTCCATGTTCGAGGAGGCGCTGCGCTATTCGGGCATTTCGGGCAAGCGCATGACCGCGGAACTGACCGAAAGCGCCATCATCGCCGATCCGGAAAAGGCCCGGAAGCTGCTGTTCGCGCTCAAGGACCTGCACATGCCGATCGCCATGGACGATTTCGGCACCGGCTATTCCAACCTGGCGAGCCTGCACAGCCTGCCCATCGACATATTGAAGATCGACCGCAGTTTCGTGACCTCCATGCTGGAGGACCGGGACAAGGAGATCATGGTGCGGACCATCCTGTCGCTGGCCGAATCGCTGGGGCTGCACGTGACGGCCGAGGGCATCGAGACGCAGGAACTGGCCCATGCGTTGCAGAATCTGGGCTGCTGGCAGGGGCAGGGCTATTATTTCGCGCGGCCGATGCCCGAAGCCGACGCCTATGACTATTGGCGGGCGCGCTGGAACTTCGAAACGGTCTGATCCGCGATTTCCGACAGGCGGGCTTCGTCGGGAAAGCCCTCCGCCACCCAGATGTCCTGAACTTCCGCCAGCGCCTTCGCCACGTCCGGGCCGGGTTGCAGGCCCCGCTCGATCAGGGCGCCGCCGCCCAGCGGCAGGCGCGGCGGCGTCCAGCCCGCGAGCAGCTTCATGTCGTTGAGCGGCGCCGATGGATCGATCAGCATGCGGTCGATGGCCCCTTCCACGCCGATCCGGAAGGCGAGGGCGCGGGGCGGAGCGGAGGCTGCGCCCTCCAGCGCGGTGGCCAGGCGCTTCCGGGCCTTGTTGGACAATTTGAGCCGGGCGCCGACCTGGTCGGCGACGCGGGGGTCCGGGGGAAGCAGGGCCGCCAGGCGGCGCAGGGCCGCCGGGGCGGTGCCGGAGGCGGCCTCGCGATCGATCAGCGCGGACAGGCGGGCCAGCCCGCCATGGTCGACCTCCGGAAGGACGGGCAGCAATATGCCGCCGTCGACCATGAGCCGGAGCGAGGCCAGCGGGCGGGGCAGGGCGAGCAGCTTGAGCAGCTCGTCCGCTATGCGTTCGCGGGAGAGGGCCATCAGGCTGTTGGCGGCCTGCCGGCAGGCGGCATAGGCCTCATCATCGGGTTCGTCATGGCCGAAGCGGGCGAGGAAGCGGAAATAGCGCAGGATGCGCAGATGATCCTCCGCGATGCGGGCGCCGGCGTCGCCGATGAAGCGGACGCGATGCGCGCGAAGGTCGGCGACGCCGCCGAAGAAGTCCGTGATGGCGTGGGTCAGCGGGTCGGCATAGAGCGCGTTGATGGTGAAATCGCGCCGGGCGGCGTCTTCGCGCCAGTCGTCGGTATAGGCGATGGTGGCGCGGCGGCCGTCCGTGCTGACGTCGCGGCGCAGGGTCGTGATCTCCACCGGCCAGCCGTTGATCACCGCCGTGATCGTGCCATGGTCGATGCCGGTCGGCACGGCCTTTATGCCGGCGGCCTTGAGGCGGTCGATGACGGATTGCGGCTCCAGCACGGTGGCGATGTCCAGGTCGTTGACCGGCAGGCCCAGAAGGCCGTCGCGCACCGCGCCGCCGACGAAGCGGGCGAGGCCCTGTTCCGCGCCAAGCGCCCTCAGCAGCGCGTCCAGGCCGGGGCGGTGGCGCCAGTCGGCGTCAGGCAGCAGGCTGGTCATGGCCTAGCCTGCGCGACAGATTGGCGAGGATGGCGGCGGTGATGCCCCAGATGCGCCGTCCTTCCCAGAATATTTCGTAATAATGCCTTTCAACACCCTGAAATTCGATCGATCTTCTGATTCGGTTGGCGGGGTTCAGGGCGTAGGAGAGGGGGAGTTCGAACAGGTCGGCGACCTCGGCCTCCTGCGGGAAGAGGGGGAGGTCGGGCGGGATCACGCCCAGCACGGGGACGATGTCGAAGCCGGTGAAGGTGTGATAGCGGTCCGACGTGCCGATGATGTCGACCAGGTCGGGCAGGAGGCCGATCTCCTCCTGCGCTTCCCGCAGGGCGCCGGCGATTTCGTCGGGGTCGTCGTCGTCGACCCGCCCGCCGGGGAAAGCGACCTGGCCCGCATGCTTGCGCAGTCCGGTCGAACGCTGGGTCAGGATCAGGCCGGGTTCGGGGCGGTCGGTGATCGCGACCAGCACGGCGGCGGGAAACAGCATGATGTCGCCGTCGATGCGGGGATCGCGGGTGTCGGCGGCCAGGACGCCGACCTCCCGCTCATGCCCTTCCCGGAGGGCGGTCCGCAGCCGCTCCGCCAGGGTCATGCCGATCCGTCCAGCGCGAAGAAGGCGCCGTTACTCCAGAGACCGATGGGTTCGGCGCCTTCGTCCAGCGCCAGGTTCATCAGTTCATAATAGACGCTGCGGGCGATCAGCGCCTCCAGCCCGCCGCGGACGTGGAGATAGGGATGCGGACCGTCGGGCGTTTCGCGCAGGATGAGGGCGTTGTCCGGCCCGGCGGCGATCAGGTCGCTCGTGTTGAGCCGGAAGGCGAGGCTGCGCGTCCGGCCTTCGCCCTCGCTCTTGAGCTCGACGGCGACGAAGGGCGCGTCCTCCACCTCGATCGACAGTTTTTCGACGGGCGTGACCAGCACATGGCTGCCGTCCGGTTCGCGGCGCAGGATGGTGGAAAAGAGGCGGACCATGGCCTCCCGCCCGATGGGCGAGCCTTGATGGAACCAGGTGCCGTCGCGGGCGATGCGCATGTCGCTGTCGCCGCAATGGTCGGGGTTCCATTTCTCCACGGGCGGCAGGCGCTTTTCCTGGAGCAGCCGCGCGATGTCCGTCAGGGAAAGGCTGGCGAGATCGGGGGGCGGCTCCATCGGCATAGGGCGGAGATAGGGGGCGGAGCGCCCGAAGGCAAAAGGGAAATTTCAGGCGCGGACGGTGGCGCGCGGACCCAGCATGCCCGTGCCGCCCAGGGGCCGCCCGTCGACCGACAGCGCCAGCAGGCGGCGCGGCTCGAACGGGCCGGGGCAGTCCCAGCCGCCGGTCGCTTCCGCCGAAAAGCCCCAGAAGCGGCCATAATATTCCGGATCGCCGATCATCATCAGCGGATCGCTGCGCTGCGCGCGGGCGGCCGCCACGACGGCGTCCATCAGGGCGCGGCCATGGCCCGTCCCCTGGACGGCGGGGTCGACGGCGACGGGACCGACCATGATCAGCGGCGTCTGGCCGCCGTTTCCATCGGCGAGGGCGACGGGCCAGCTTTGCAGCGAACCGATCAGCCTGCCCTTCTCATCCTCTATCCCGAAGGAGAGTTCGGGAAGCCACGGCATGCCGTCGCGAATCAGATAGGCTGTGCGGCCGTGCCGGTCAGCGCCGAAGGCGGCGTCGAGCAACCGCTCTATCGCGTCCCGCGACATCATGTTGAGGGGCACTATCACAGACACGTCTTGCCGATCCGTCCTCAATGGCGCATGGACGCGCCGAGAGCGGCGGGCTTTAGCGCGTGGCTCGCAAAATAAAAGTCTAAAACTGGCCCACTCCCGCAGCAGGGACCGGCCGAACGTGGCGAGCTATGAACAGCGGATTTGACGATTTCCTGACGTTGGAGGTGAACAATCTGGACGTGGATGTCCTGACCGGCATCTATTCGGAGGAGACGCACCTGCCGCAACCGCTGCGCATATCGATCAGGGCGCGGTTGAAGGTCGCGGATCATTACGATCCCGACACGCCGCTGTCCCGGTCCAAAAATTACATGGACCTCAAGCATGCGGCGACCACGGCCTTGCCCGAAGGACAGCATTTCACCCTGATCGAGGCGGTGGCCGACCATATCGTCGAGACGATCTTCCTCCAGGACGACAAGGTCAGCCATGTCGAGGTGAAGATCGTGAAGCTCGCCCTCAGCGAAAAGGGGGAGGAGATCGGGATCACCATGGGGCGCGGGCGGCGGTAGGTTCCTGATCTTTTGGGCGTGCTCGTTTCGATCGGAGCGCTTCCTGCTCCTGCGCAGGCAGGAGCTCAGTTCAAACGGCGGAACTAGGCTCCTGCCTGCGCAGGAGCACGGTGAGCTTATCCCTTGATCAGCCCGATTTCGCGCAGCCGCTCGGTCAGATAATCATGCGCGGTGATCGGCGGGTCGCGTCTGGGGTGGTCCGCATCCACGCATTGGGGCAGCGCGTCGATCAGGAAATCCGGCCGCAGGTGCAGGAAGAAGGGCATGGAATAGCGCGAATAGCCGCGCCGTTCCGGCGGCGGGTTGACGACCCGGTGGCTGGTCGAGGGCAGGCGGTGGTTCGTCAGCCGCTGGAGCATGTCGCCCACATTGATGGCGAGCGCGCCGGGCGGCGGAACCACGGGCAGCCAGTTGCCGTCCCGATCCTTCAGTTCCAGCCCGCCTTCCTCCGCGCCCAGCAGCAGGGTGATGAGGTTGATGTCCTCATGCGCGCCGGCGCGGATGCCCGGCGCCTGCGGCGAGACGGGCGGATAGTGGAGCAGGCGCAGGATCGAATTGCCGTTTTCGACGGGCTTGTCGAACCAGCGCTCCTCCAGCCCCAGATAGAGCGCGATGGCGGAGAGCAGGTCGGCGCCGACGCGGTCGAATTCGGCATAGAGGCGCGAGAACGTCTCATGGAATTCCGGCAGTTCCTCCGGCCAGACATTGGGCGGCATGCTCCGCGCCAGCGGATCGCCTTCGGGGAGGTCGCGGCCGACATGCCAGAATTCCTTGAGGTCGTTCTCGCTCGCGCCCTTGGCGATCTCCACGCCGAAGGCGGTGTAGCCCCGCTGGCCGCCATTATACCGGGCGTCGTAGCGGCGCTTGACCTCCTCCGGCAGGGCGAAGAACCGGCGGGCGAGCGCCCAGCCACGGTCGATCAGCGCCTGGTCCATGCCATGGTCCTTCACCATGGCGAAGCCGAAGCGCTGGAAGGAACCGCCGAAGGCGGCGGCGAAGTCGGCCCTGGCCATGTTGGCCAGGGACAGGACGGGCACTTGTCCCGGCACCGATTGCGACACGCGATTTCTCCGAAATTCAATTGGATCGGGCTGGCGCGCCGTCGTGGCGGCGCGGGTCATGCGCGCATCCTTGATCGTCCTTCGCGGCTGATGCAAGGATAAGCCATGAACTATTGGCTGATGAAATCGGAACCCGACGCCTTTTCCTATGACGACCTGGTCGAAAGGGGCAGGGCCGAGTGGGACGGCGTGCGCAATCACGCCGCGCAGGGCCATATGAGGGCGATGCGCAAGGGCGACCTTTCCATCTTCTACCACAGCAATATCGGGGTCGAGGCGGTCGGCATCATGGAGATCGTCGGGGAGGCAGCGCCCGACAGCACGGATGAGACGGGCAAGTGGATCGCCGTCCATGTGGCGCCCAAGGAAAAGTTCGAAAAGCCCGTGACGCTGAAGACGATGAAGGCCGATCCGAAGCTGGCTGATATGGCGATGATACGCCAATCCCGCCTTTCCGTGTCCCCGCTGACGGCGGCGGAATTCAGGCATATCGTCGATTTATCAAAGGGTTGAGAAACGGTTGCGGGAAATGCAATCGTTTCGCCTTTGTTTGCGATTGTCGTTTTCCCCGCGCGCTTCATAAACCGGCGCCAACAGAAAAGAATATTCCAGAGGTGTTTGATCGGCATTCACAAGGAGTTTACTCATGCGAATGCTGTCCAAGTTTCTAATGTCCGCCCTGGTCGTCGTCGGCGCCGCCAATGCCGCGGCCCATGCCGAAGAGGCCGCCAAGCAGAAGTTCACGCACGAAGGTTACACCTATGTGTATGACGTCAAGGACACCAAGACTGGCAAGGTGATTTCCGGCCGTCGCTATCCCGACGCCGTCGCCTTCAACCTTTCGGTCAAGAATGGCCGCGTTTCGGGCGTTTCCGGCGGCCAGGCCGTGGATTTCAAGGTCGATGACGCGCGCGGCGCCGCCGCCGAATAAGCCTGCGGGCGCGTTGAACAGGAAAAGGGGCGGCTTCCCATCGGAAGCCGCCCCTTTTCGCGCCTGTCAGCGGCAGCGACGCTTGCTGTCGATTTCCTTGCCGAGCAGCGCGCCGCCGGCCGCGCCCAGGATCGTGCCGGTGGCGCGGTCGCCCCGCGTGTCGATGGCGCGCCCGACCAGCGCGCCGCCCACGCCGCCGACGATCAGGCCGGTCGTGCCGTTGGACTTGCGGCAGTACATGCGGCCGTCGCGGCCGCGCCATTCGCGATATTCATAATGGCGGCGGGCGTTGGCGCCGTCCGTGGGAACGGCCATCGAGGCGGGAATGGCCAGCGAGACGGCGGCCATGGCCATAAGGGCTTTACGCATTTTATCTCCTCCAAAAGGCGTGCTTTGATCGTTCAACCCGCGCATATTGATGGAGGTTGCATGAACCTGCGACAACGGCGCATCATGTTGTTTTCCATATGATAAATTTCGAGGCGAAGCGATGGACGGTTGCGACGAGGGGACGGCGGAGGCGCTGATCCGGACGCTGGACCTGGCCCCGCATCCGGAGGGGGGATGGTTTCGGGAGACCTGGCGGGCGGCGGCCGAACCGGGCGAGCGGGCCGGCGGGACGGCGATCTATTTCCTGCTGGAGGCGCATCAGCGGTCGCACTGGCACCGGGTCGACGCCGACGAGCATTGGTTCTGGCATGGCGGGGCGCCGATAGGGCTTTCCATCGCGGAAGAGGGCGGGGCCGTGCGGAACCTGCTGCTGGGCGGGGACGTGCTGGCGGGGCAGAGCCCGCAGGCGATGGTTCCGGCGGGTCACTGGCAGGCGGCGCGGCCCATGGGCGGCTGGAGCCTGGTCAGTTGCACGGTGGTGCCGGGATTTGAATTTTCGGGCTTCGCGCTGGCGCCGGAGGGCTGGTCGCCGGGGGGCTGAACCGTGGCGAAAATTTATCCACATTTATCCACAGCTTTAGCGCGAGGCGCCCTTCCAGCTGCGAGATTCCGCTTTGAGCGACTCGCTTTTGGTGAGAGCATCATCTTATCGGAAAGACCGGGAGACAGAGAAATCTGGATGCCAAAGTCGATGAGAAATCAGTGACTTGAAGGAATTTTCGAGCGTTGGGAAAGAAGCATGGACCGGAAGGAAGATGCGGAAAATCCGACGGTTCTCAATGGATGATGCCGGGTACGCGCGAAAGTGAACGTCGGGCATCGGGCAAAGAGGACAGGCTGCGGGAGAAAGGCCGACCGGCCGGACGAACGGAGCCGAAACGATAGCAAAGCCTTTGAGGCGGACCTATCGAACGCCGAGTCCGATGATCGCATCTTGAAAGAGAAGCGGATCGGGAGACGCGACGGAAGTGGGGACCGGCAGAAATGCCGGCCCCCATTTTGCTTTTCGGGCTGGATGGAATGGCATCAGTGGGCGCGGCGGGCGATCCAGAGCGTGGCGCAAAGCGACAGCGCCAGCCCCGACCCCAGCCAGAGCAGGAGAATGACCGCCATGGCCGCGCGGCTTTGGGGACGGTCCGACAGGCGGCGCGCTTCGGCCCGGAACTGCGTCATCAGCGGCGGGGGGATGAGGCGGATCGCCAGCGCTATGCCGAGCGGCAGGATGATGAGATCGTCCAGATAGCCCAGGATCGGGATGAAGTCCGGGATGAGGTCGACCGGGCTGAGCGCGAAACCGGCGACTCCCGCCGCGACGAGCTTTGCGAGCAGAGGCGTGCGGCTGTCGCGGGCGGCGATCCACAGGGCCATGATGTCGAGCTTCAGCGCGCTGGCCCAGCTTTTCAGGCGTTGATATGCCATCGGGCGACTATAGCGCGGATGGCGCGGGAATGTCATGGTGCCGGATGAGGGGATCGAACCCCCGACCTTCGGTTTACAAAACCGCTGCACTACCGCTGTGCTAATCCGGCATGTCCGCGTCGGACGGGGAGCGCCTTACTATCAGATGATGCCGAACGTCCAGCCCTCTGTTGCGGCGATTTTCCGATCGAGCGGCGCCGGGTTCCACAGGCCGGGGCGCGGGGCCATGCGGCGCAGCCAGGCGGCGGTCAGGATCGCGTCGGCGCCGTGATCGTCGGGGGGAAGGCCCTCATGCGGCTGCGATTCGACGGCAAGGAGAGCGTCGTTCAGCGCAGGCAGGTCGCGCATCTTCGCCCTGCCCCTGGGGCGTCCGGCGGCGCGGGCGGCGATGCTGGTATAGATTTCCACGATCAGCGAGCCGCTTTCGGGCGGCGGGTCGAAGGGCCAGATGGGGACATGGGGATGGACGCGGTGGAGCAGGCGCATCCCTGAAAAGCTGGCCTTGGCGACCTGCGCCGCGCCGATGGCGTCATAGACGGTGGAGGGCTTGCCGCCGCCCTGCGCGTTGTAGTGCGCCTCGCAGGCGCGGTTGTGCATATAGTCCGCCTTGATGCCGTCGGCCTTGCCGAAATAGAAATGCCGGCGGTGGGTGCGTTCCAGCAGGCTGGCCGCGCCCAGGTCTTCGTCCGCGCAGATGCTCTCGACATAGGCCCAGAAGGCGGGGCCGGTGACGGGCACCTCGTCGCCGGGCAGATAGCCCTGGCGCGCGACATAGGGCGGGGCGAAGCTGAAATCGAAGCCGAACAGCGTCGGGGCTTCGGCCGCCGCGTGGACAAGCCAGTCCGCGACGGCGCTGCGCGACCAGAGGCCGCCGCCGTCCGGATGCTGGAGCCGGGGCGCCGCATCGCCGGCCTCGCACAGGGCGACGGCTATGCCCTTGTGACGCGAACCCTTTGCGCCGGACCAGTCGATGACGGCGTAGCGGACGAAGCGGGGCGTCATTTCGGGCGGCGTTCGGCCCTCAGGCGCTCCCAATAGGCCATGCGTTCGGCGATGCGCGCTTCGAAGCCGCGTTCGGTGGGGGCGTAGAAGCTCTGGGGCTGCATCTCTTCGGGCCAGTAATTGTCGCCGGAAAAGTCGTCCTGCGCGTCATGGTCGTACTGATAGTCCTTGCCGTAGCCGATGCTTTTCATGAGCCTGGTCGGGGCGTTCAGGATATTCTGCGGCGGCATCAGCGATCCGGTCTCGCGGGCGGACCTCCAGGCGGATTTCATGGCGCTGTAGGCGGCGTTGGATTTGGGCGCGGTGGCGCAATAGAGGCAGGCCTGGACGATGGCGAGTTCGCCTTCGGGGGAGCCGAGAAATTCATAGCTGTCCTTGGCGGCGAGGCATTGGACCAGCGCCTGCGGGTCGGCGAGGCCGATGTCCTCCGCGGCGAAGCGGACCAGGCGGCGCAGGACGTAGAGCGGCTCCTCCCCCGCGGTGAGCATGCGGGCGAGATAATAGAGCGCGGCCTGCGGGTCGGAACCGCGCAGGCTTTTGTGGAGCGCGGAGATGAGGTTGTAATGCCCCTCCCGGTCCTTGTCGTAGACCGCGACGCGGCGGTGGAGCAGGGCGGAAAGGCCCGCCGGATCGAGCGGCTGCGGGAGGTCGATGGAATAAAGCGTTTCGACCTGGTTCAGCAGGAAGCGTCCGTCGCCGTCGGCGCTGGCGAGCAGGGCTTCGCGGGCGGCGGCGTCGAGCGGCAGGGGGCGGCCGGTCAGCGCTTCGGCGCGGTCGAGCAACTGTTCCAGCGCGCTCGCGTCCAGCCGGCGCAGGATCAGCACCTGCGCGCGGGAGAGGAGCGCGGCGTTGAGTTCGAAGCTGGGATTTTCCGTGGTCGCGCCCACCAGCGTGACGGTGCCGTCCTCCACGAAGGGGAGGAAGCCGTCCTGCTGCGCCCGGTTGAAGCGGTGGATCTCATCCACGAACAGCAGGGTCTTCTCGCCCCGCCGGGCATGGTCCTTCGCGGCGGCAAAGACCTTCTTGAGGTCGGCCACGCCGGAGAAGACGGCGGAGATCGGTTCGAAACGCATGCCCACCGCGTCGGCAAGCAGGCGGGAGATGGTGGTCTTGCCCGTGCCCGGCGGACCCCAGAGGATGATCGAGGAGAGGCGGCCGGCGGCGACCATGCGGCCGATCGCCCCCTCCGGCCCGGTCAGATGGTCCTGGCCGACGACCTCCGCCAGCGCGCGCGGGCGCAGCCTGTCGGCCAGCGGCGCGTCGGCTGGGACAGGGGGGATGTCGTCGGGAGCGAAAAGATCGGCCATTGTCCCGGATATAGGAAGGCTTTGGCTTTCAGGGAACAGGGCTGGACCGCACCAGCGCGCCATGTTCGCGCTGGCGGATGATGCGGATATAGGTGTCGACCAGCGCCTGGTTCACCTGGTCCCAGCCATAGCGTTCCGCTTGCCCCATGGAGGCTGCCCCGGCGGCGGCGCGGGCGGCGGGATCGGTGCAATAGGCGGCCAGCGCGTCGGCGAAGGCGGTGATCGCTCCGGGGCGGATCAGGCGGCCGGTGACGCCGTCGGCGACCAGGCTCTCGCTGCCGGTGGCGCGGGCGGCGACGGTGGGCAGGCCGCATGCCATCGCCTCCAGCGTGACGTTGCCGAAGGTTTCCGTGACGCTGGGGTTGAACAGCATGTCCATGCCCGCGACGGCCCGGCCAAGGTCCGCGCCCTTCTGAAATCCGGTGAAGACCGCGTTGGGCAGGCGGTTCGCGAACCATTGCCGCGCCGGGCCTTCGCCCACGACCAGCACCTTGTGCCGCACATTCTTTGCCGCCAGATGATCGATCGTGTCGGAAAAGACGTCGAGGCCCTTTTCCATCACCAGCCGGCCGATGAAGCCGATCACCGGATCGTCGTCCGCGATGCCGAGCGACCGGCGCCAGGCCATGTCGCGGCGGCCCGGATGGAAGATGTCCCGGTCTATGCCCCGCGTCCAGATGCCGACATCATAGCTCATCCGCTGTTCGCGCAGGAGCTGCGCCATCGATTCGGACGGCGCGACGATGGCGTCGCAGCGGCGGTAGAAGCGGCGGAGCAGCGATTCGATCACCGGCTCCAGAAAGGCGAGGCCGTAATAGCGCGGGTATGTTTCGAAGCGCGTATGGACGGATGCGACCGCCGGCAGGCCGTGGCGGCGCGCCCAGGCGACAGCGCGATGGCCCAGCGGATCGGGGCTGGAAACGTGGACGAGGTTGGGGCGAAAGGCCCTCAGGTCGCGGCGCACCGCGCCCGACATGCGGTAGGGAATCCGATATTCGCGCCGGCCCGGCACCGGCACGGAAGGCGCGCTGACCAGGTCGCCCGCCGGTTCGAAGGCCGGGCTGTCCGTGGTGGGCGAATAGACGCGCACCGCCGCCCCCTGCCGCAGCAGATAGGCGACGAAGCGGTTGAGCGCCTGGTTCGCGCCATCGCGCACATAATTGTAATTGCCGCTGAAGAGTGCGACGCGAAGCCCCGTGACATCCATCCGCCGCCCTTAACGCAGGCAAGCGCAAAACCCAAGGGAACCGGGACGCCGTTCGGGATTTTTGCATGGCGGCGGCAATGACGGCCGGCCGGCGCGGTTGTTTCCCAAAGGAAGAGGATGCGTGATGACCGGGAGCTTTCGCAAAGGAGCGAGGGTCAAGTGGAACCGGGGGCAGGGCGTCGGCCGCGGGAGAATATCGGAACGGTTCGAGCGGCAGGTGGAGCGCCGCATCGAGGGCGCGGTCGTCAGGCGCAACGGTTCCAGCCGCGATCCCGCCTATCTGGTGGCCGCCGACAGCGGGTGCGAAGTGCTGAAGCTGGGTTCGGAGCTTTCGCCGGCCTGAGTCCTTTTCCCGCCGAGCGGCCTTTTCCCGGCCATGGCTTCCGTGGCAAGGAAGGGCATGGCCGCTTGCTCCATGACCGTCGACGCCTTGCTGACCGGCATGCCCGTCCCCTTTCGCGACGGCGAGCATAGCGCGATCGCGAAGCGGCCGGTGTCGGGCGCGGTGCGGATCGGCTGGCTGGGCCTGGAAGGCGACGGCGTGGCCGACAGCGTGCATCACGGCGGCTGGGACAAGGCGATCCACCTCTACCCGCAGGACCATTATGGCTGGTGGCGCGAGCGCAAGCCGGGCCATCCCCTGCTGGAGAAGCCGGGCGCCTTTGGCGAGAATATCGCGTCTCGCGGGATGACGGAGGAGGACATCTGCCTTGGCGACCGCTTCGCGCTGGGCGGCGCGGTGGTGGAGGTGAGCCATGGACGGCAGCCCTGCTGGAAGATCGACCATCGTTTCGGCGCGCGCGACGTGATGGCGACCATCGTCAGGACGGCGCGATGCGGCATCTATTTCCGCGTCCTTCGGGAGGGGGAGGCGGAAGCCGGGACGCGGATGGAATTGCTGGAGCGGCCCTTGCCCCAATGGCCGATTGCGCGGGTGTTCCGGCTGTTGATCGGCGGCGGGCACAAGGGCGATCCGGACGCCGTGCGGGCGCTGGCGGACATGCCGGTGCTGGCCGAGGCATGGCGGGAGCGGGCGCGGAAACTGGCCTGACGGCGGAAGGGCGCGGCGGCCGGAATCAGCCCCCGGTCTTCCCCCGCGCAAAGGCGACGAGCGATCCGAAGGTTTCGAACGTGTCGCCGTCTATATCCTCATCCTCGATCAGGATGCCGAAGCGGTCCTCCATCTCGGTGAGCAGGCCCGCGACGGCCATGGAATCCAGTTCGGGCAGAGCGCCGAACAGCGGCGTGTCGGCATCGAAGGCGTCCACCCGGTCCTGCGACAGGACCAGCACGTCGCGCAGCAGGGCGCGCATCATCGTTTCGATATCCATGGTCCGGTCGACCGGCTGTGCATTGTCCGCCCGCATGATGGGCGCCTACCTAGTCGTTCCGCCGCTAACCTACAAGCGCGGAAATGGCGGCGCGCGCAGCCGGGAGCCATATCGACGCCCTTCTGGGATTGAAGAAATCGAGCCGGTGGAGCGTTTCCCGCTCCTCCATCCAGTCGGTCTTGTAGCCGTTGTCGCCGGTTCCATAGTCGATCGTCGCGACATGATCCCGATCGATGGCGTGGGCGAACATCGCATGGCTGAGCAGGCTGCCGGGGGAGGCGCCGTCGAACCCCTGGTCATGGGCCAGCTTGTGGATCAGGGCGACGCCGTTCTCCACCGTCCATAGCTGGGTCGCCACCGGCTGGTCCTCCAGCCGCGCAAAGCCCAGGCGCAGCGTGCCGGCGGCGCTTTCCCGCCGGGCCAACGCATGGAGAAAGCGCAGATCGGCCTCCGGCTTCTTCCAGCTTCGCGCCTGCACGGCGGCATAGTCGCGCCACAGCGCGTCGGTCAGCCGGTCCGCGATGCTGAGGGTGAAGCGGCTCGCGCGCTTCTTGCGCGCGATCAGCGTGCGCAGGCGGCCGGGCCGCTGCGCCCAATAATCCGCGAAGGTCCGGCCGTTGAGGTGCAATATGTGCCGCCCGCCCATCGGCCGCCGGACGCTGAACCAGCCGGCGCGGCGAAAGGCGTCGAGCAGCATGTCCGACGCGCCGGTGACGGGATAGAGGTCGATCTGGGCGCTGTCGTTCAGCAGGGATTGGGCGATGACTTCGACCAGGCGGCGGCGCACGGCCTCGTCGGGAGGGCCGAGGAAGATCGGCGCCCAGTGGAAGCTGTACCAGTTGGCGAGCGCGCTGAGCCGTCCCGCGCCGGGCGAGAGCAGGAAAAGCCATGCCTGGCATTCCCCCTCCAGCGCCTGGAATATGCGGACGTCCGTCGCGGGAAAGCAGTGCGCGTGGAGCGATTCGAACCAGTCGATGCGGTCGAACAGCGAGGGCGTGCAGGCGCGGTCGAGCGCCGGGCCCACGGCCTGGCGCGCATCTGCGACGCTGCGATATTCCCTTGCGACCAGCAAACCATTATCTCCCCGTCGACAGCATCGCCTTTAGGAAAAAAGTCTGGAGATGGAGTTAAGCGATTCCCCCGCGCCCAGGGCGGCCCCCATGATCGATGGCGCGCAGGTGCGGCCGATCGACCATCTGCTGCTGCGCGGCGACCCGGAACGGCCCGCGCTGGACGGGCGGTCGGGCACGCAAAGCTATGCCGAACTGGAAGCGACATTGGGGCGGCTGGCGGCATGGCTGGCCGGATTCGGGCTGGAAAAGGGGGCGCGAGTCGCAAGCTGGGTCGCAAAGGGCCCGGTCGCTGCGCTGATGCCGCTCGCCGCGCCCCGCGCCGGGCTGGTCCATGTGCCGGTCAACCCGCTGCTCAAGCATGCGCAGGTCGCGCATATATTGGCGGACAGCGGCGCGTCGCTGCTGATCGGGACGGCCAGCCGCCTGGCGACGCTGGCGCCGGGCGACGTGCCGGAACGATGCGACCTGCACCGGGAGGACGATGCGGCCTGCGCGATGAGCGGCGGGGAGGCGCTGGCGCCGTCCCATGCCGCGCCGGACGAACTGGCCGCGATCCTCTACACCAGCGGATCGACCGGGCGGCCCAAGGGCGTGATGCTGAGCCACGCCAATCTCTGGCTGGGCGCTGTATCGGTGGCGGAATATCTGAAGCTGGCGGCGGAGGACCGGACGCTCTGCCTGCTCCCCTTCAGCTTCGATTATGGGCAGAACCAGTTGTTTTCGACCTGGTTCGCCGGCGGATGCGCCTGTCCGCTCGACTATCTGACGCCGCGCGACGTGGTGAAGGCGGTGGACCGGTGGGACATCACCACCCTGGCGGGGGTGCCGCCGCTCTGGGTGCAGTTGACCGAGCTGGACTGGCCCGCCGACGTGGCGGCGAAGCTCAGGCGGCTCACCAACAGCGGAGGGGCGCTGACGCGGCCCCTGGTGGCGAAGTTGCGGGCGCTGTTTGCGCGGGCGGACCTCTACCCCATGTATGGGCTGACGGAGGCGTTCCGCTCCACCTATCTGCCGCCCGCGCTGGTGGACAGCCATCCCGACAGCATGGGATCGGCCATTCCCCATGCGGAGATACTGGTCGTTCGTCAGGACGGTTCGGTGGCGGGCGACGACGAGGCGGGCGAACTGGTGCATTGCGGGCCGCTGGTGGCGCAGGGCTATTGGCGCGATCCGGCGCGCACGGCGGAGCGGTTCAGGCCTGCGCCCGCGGCCTCCCGCTATGGCGGCATGGCGGTGTGGTCGGGCGACACCGTCCGCCGGGATGCGCGGGGACTGCTTTATTTCGTCGGACGCGACGACGCCATGATCAAGTCCGCCGGCAACCGCATCAGCCCCACGGAGGTCGAGGAAGCCGCCGTCGCGGTGGAGGGGATTGGCGAAGCGGTGGCGCTGGGCGTCCGGGACGATCGGCTGGGGCAGGCGGTGCTGTTGTTGTTGCGCGGCGCTTCGCCGGAGCTAAAGGCGCAGGTGGAGGCGCGGCTTCGGCAGGAGCTTCCCAATTTCATGCAACCGCGAGAGATCGTCATGCTGTCCGAATTTCCCCGCAATCCCAATGGCAAGATCGACCGCGTGGCGCTGGCGAAGGAATTTGCGGCATGAAGCCGATGGGACCGATCCCGCCCTTCTTCGCGGGCGAGGAGGGCATGTTGCTGATCGGCGGCTGCGGCGCGGCGAGCCTGGTCGAGGAGGCCGGGGACACGCCGCTGTTCGTCTATGACATGGGCATCGTAGAGGGGCAGGCGCGGGCCTTTCGCGACGCCATGCCCGCGGCGCTGTCGCTCCATTATGCGGTGAAGGCCAATCCCCATGCCCCCCTGCTGGAGCGGATGGCGAAGCTGGTCGACGGATTCGACGTGGCGTCGGGCGGGGAACTGGCGCGGGCGCTGGAGGCGGGGATGGACGCTGCCCATATCAGCTTCGCCGGGCCGGGAAAGCGCGACGATGAACTGATCGTCGCCATAGACAGCGGCGCGACGATCAACCTGGAGTCGGAGGGCGAGGCGCGGCGGGCCATCGCGCTCGCGGAGCGGCGCGGCAGGACGCCGAAGCTGGCGGTGCGGGTGAACCCGGATTTCGACCTGAAGGGGTCCGGCATGCGCATGGGCGGCGGGGCCAAGCCCTTCGGCGTGGACGCGGAGCGCGCGGCGGCGCTGGCGCGCCGGGTGATCGAGGCCGGGGGCGAGTGGCGCGGCTGGCATATCTTCGCCGGCAGCCAGGCGCTGGGGGCGCAGGCGCTGATCGAGACGCAGGCGGCGACGGTCGATCTCGCCGCCCGCCTGTCCGAAGCGGTGGGGGCGGCGCCGCCGCTGGTCAATCTGGGCGGCGGCTTCGGCATTCCCTATTTCCCCGGCGACGAACGGCTGGACATCCGGCCCATCGGGGATGCGCTGGGCGGGATGCTCGACCGGCGGGCGGACATATTGCAGGACAGCGCCTTCGCCATGGAACTGGGCCGCTGGCTGGTGGGGGAGGCGGGGGTCTACCTCACCAGCATCGTCGATGTGAAGAAAAGCCAGGGCGAAACCTTCGTCGTCGTCGACGGCGGGCTGCACCATCAACTCGCGGCGAGCGGCAATTTCGGCACGGTGGTGCGCCGCAACTATCCCATCGCCGTCGCCAATCGCTTCGGGGAAGCCCCGGCGGAGGATGGCGTGACGGTCGTGGGTTGCCTCTGCACGCCCATCGACAGGCTGGGCGACAAGGTCGCGCTGCCGCCGGTGGAGGAGGGCGACCTGGTCGCGATCTTCCTGGCGGGGGCCTATGGCGCCTCGGCCAGTCCGGCTGCTTTTCTGGGTCACCCGGCGCCTCGGGAACTGCTGATCGGCTGATTTTAATCAACTGATTTGCCAATAACTTAACTCCTAACGCTATTTTTACCCTTTGGGGGCAAGAAGGCCGTCGAAGCTGAATGCTCGACGGTTGCCGGCGCCTCCCCTTGGCGGTTGTCGGCGCGGCCGCGAAAAGGGGTGAATCTATGCGTTTCCTGTCACTTTCCCGCGCGTTGATCGGCGTGTCCCTGCCGGCTCTGGCTCTTTCGGGCTGCGCTTCGGGCGGGGGCGCGCCCAACCTGCCGCCGGCGTCCTTCGTTTCGACGCAGGAGGGGCCGGGCGAGGAATATGTGATCGGCCCGCTCGACGACCTCACCATCTTCGTCTGGCGCAATCCCGACCTGGGCGCGAAGGTGCAGGTGCGGCCCGACGGGCGCATCACCACGCCGCTGATTTCCGACATGCCGGCGGTCGGCAAGACGCCCCGGCAACTGGCCGACGACCTGAAGGTGGCGCTGGGCAAATATATCGAAAATCCGCTGGTGTCGGTGATCGTCAACAATTTTTCCGGCACTTTCAGCCAGCAGGTGCGGATCGTGGGCGCGACCGAAAAGCCCGCCTCCATCCCCTATCGCGCCAATATGACGCTGCTCGACGCGATGATCTCCGTCGGCGGCCTTTCCGAATATGCGGCGGGCAACAGGGCGAAGCTGGTCCGCTTCAACAAGGAAACCGGCAAGCAGCAGGAATATCAGGTCCGCATCGGCGACCTGCTGAAGCGCGGGGACAGCAAGGCGAACGTCATGCTGGCGCCCGGCGACGTCATCATCATTCCCGAAAGCATGTTCTGACATGGCGGCGCTGGTCGACGAACTGCTGGTCATCCTGCATGGCCTCTGGCTCCGCCGCTGGCTGGCGCTGGGCGTGGCCTGGGGCGTGTGCCTGGCTGGCTGGCTGGGCGTGGCGCTCATCCCCAACAGCTATGAATCCAAGGCGCGTGTCTATGTGAACACCCAGTCGCTGCTGGAGGACAAGGTGGGCATCACCCAGGTCCAGGCGCAGCAGGACCTGGACCGCCTGCGCCAGACCCTGGCCAGCACGGCCAATCTGGAACGGGTGGTGAAGGAGACCGATCTCAACCGGACGGTCGACGGGCCGCGCGACCTGGCGGCGAAGATCACCAGGCTGCGCGAGACGATCACCGTCATGGCGCAGCTTGACCCCAGCATGATCGACATCAGCGCCACATGGGCCGATTCGGGCCTGTCGGACGGCGCCAATGCGCGCATTTCCCAGCAGATCGTGCAGAAGCTGGTCGACATATTCCAGGAAACCAACCTGTCCTCCGACAAGGTGGAGACGAGCCAGAGCCTTGCCTTCCTGGACCAGCAACTGGCGGCGCGGGGCAAGCAGCTTGCCGCCGCCGAACAGCGCCGCGTGGAATTCGAGCAGCGCTATGCGGGCATGTTGCCGGGCGCAGGCTCCATCGGCCAGCGCATGGACGCCGCCCGGTCGGAGATCAACAGCATCGAATCGCAGCTTGTGCAGGCGCAGAGCGCATTGGCGGCGATGAACGGGCAATTGGCGGGCACGCCGCAGACGCTGCCGGGCGTGGGCGCTTCGGGCGCTCCCTCGGCCCTGGCGCAGGCGCAGGCGGACCTTGCCTCCATGCGGGCGCGGGGCTTCACCAACAGCCATCCGGACGTGATCGCGGCCCAGCGGCAGGTGGACCTGCTGCGCGGGCAGGGCGGCGGCGGCGGGGCGGGCACGCCCAACCCGGCCTATCTTTCGATCCGGTCGATGCAGGCGGAACGCGCCGCGACGGTGCAGGGGCTTTCCGCCCGCAAGGCGCAGTTGCAGGCGGACCTGAACGCCATGGCATCCCGCCAGACGGACGAACCGGGTCTTGCCGCCGAGCAGGAACGGCTGGACCGCGACTATCAGGTGCTCAAGACCCAATATGACAAGATGCTGGCCGACCGCGAGGAAATCCGCCTGCGCGGCGACGTGAAGTCGGAGACCGGATCGGTCCAGTTCCGCATCGTCAATCCCCCCAGCCTGCCGACCGCTCCGGCCGCGCCCAACCGGCCGCTGCTGCTGTTGGGCGTGCTGGTCCTGGGGCTGGGCGCGGGCATCGGCACGGCCTTTGCCGCGGCGCAGCTGAAGGGCGGCTTCCCCAATGCGGCGCGGCTGGAAAAGGCGCTGGGCGCCTGCGTGATCGGATCGATCAGCCAGACCGTCAACGCGGCGCAACTTGCGGCGGAAAGGCAGCGGATGAAGTGGTTTGCGGGCGCCAGCGGCGGCCTTGCGGCGCTGTGCCTGTTGCTGATCGTCATCGAATTCGTCCAGCGCGGGCTGGCCTGAGGAGGGACCGGAGATGAACAAGCACAAGTCCCTTTCCGGCGGATCGCTGATCGAGCGGGCGACCGAAATCTACGATTTCAGCGCGGCCCTGCGCGGGCGCGCCGCGCCGGCGGTGGAGGTGCCGGAGGGCGAGCCGGTGGTGGAGATCGCGCAACCCGCGCCCGCCGCCGCCGAAACGCCGGTCCCCGCCCATCGCGCCCCGGACTGGATGGGGCCGGTGCAGCCGATCGACCGCATCGCGCTGGTCGAGGCGGGCTATCTGCTGCCCGACGGCCCCGTCACCGCGATGAGCGAGGAGTTCCGGCTGCTCAAGCGCGACCTGCTGGCTGAACTGGCGGGCAATGCGCGGGGCAACCGGGTGCTGGTCTGTTCCGCCCATAGCGGGGAAGGAAAGAGCTTCTGCGCGATCAACCTGGCGCTCAGCCTGGCGGCGGAAAAGGATCGCGAAATCCTGCTGGTCGACGCCGATTTCGGCAAGCCCGGCATTCCGCAGGCGCTGGGCCTAGCGGCGGGGCCGGGCCTGATGGACGCGCTGGCCGATCCGGCGGTGGCCATAGAGGATTGCGTGCTGCGCACCGACATTCCCTCGCTCTCCGTCCTTCCGGCCGGGCAGCGGAGCAACAACGACACCGAATATCTCGCCTCCGCGCGGACGGAAATGCTGCTGGACCGGCTGACCGAGGGGCGGCCCGACCGCATCGTCCTGTTCGATTCGCCGCCCTTGCTGGCGGCGTCTCCGGCGGCGGTGCTGGCCGGTCATGCCGCCCTCGCGCTGCTGGTCGTGCGGGCGGACAGGACGACCGAAGGCGCGCTGCGCGACGCGGCCGGGCTGCTCAAGGGCGCGTCCAAGGTGAAGCTGCTCCTCAACGGCGTGAACTTCGCCACCGGCGGGCGCCGTTTCGGCGGCTATTATGCCCAGGGCCATGACGGGGAGCATGCGGGCTGATGATCTCTCGCATCGCCCTTATTCTCGCGGCCGTCGCCCTGGCCTCGCCCGCCCTTGCGCAGGACGGGGAACGCAAGGTCGACGTCGCGCCCTATCTGGGCATCGACCAGGTCGTGGTCGCGCCGATCCAGGGCGGCGGCGACGTGCTGACCTATACCAACGTCACCGCGGGCGTGACCGCCAGCATCCAGACGCGGCGGCTGGAGGCCTCCGCCGACCTGCAATATGCGCACAGCTTCGGCTGGGGCGGCGACCTTAGCGACCAGGACGTCATCAGCGGCATCGTCAGCGGCCAATATGGCCTGGCGCGCGGGCTGACGCTGAACGCGGGCGGCCTTGCGGCGCGGGTGCGGACGGACGGGCTGTCGGGCGCGTCGGTGCGCAACGACGGCTATAGCAGCCAGGTCTATGCCGGCTATGTCGGGCCGTCCTATGTCACGCGGCTGGGCGACCTGGACATCGGCCTGTCCTATCGCCTCGGCTATGCGCGGCTGGAGGATGACGTGAATGTCGACTTCCCCGGCGCGCCGCTGGGGAACGGATTTGCCGAGTCCACCACCCATGACCTGATGGGATCGGTGGGCGTGGGGCCGGGCGTGTGGATGCCGTTGGGCCTCGTCGCCAGCGCGGGCTATGGCCGGGAGGATGCGAGCCAGCTCGACCAGCGGTTCGAGGACGAATGGGCGCGGCTGGACGCGACCCTGCCGGTGTCGCCCACGCTCGCCCTGATCGGCGGCGTGGGTTACGAGAAGATCGAGATCAGCCAGCGTTCGCCCCTGCTGGACGGCAACGGCGTGCCGGTGATCTCCTCCAGCGGCCGCTACGTCACCGACGAAGGATCGCCGCGCCAGCTGATCTACGATTTCGACGACATCATCTGGGATGTCGGCGTGCTGTGGCGGCCGAGCCACCGCACGTCGCTGACCGCGCGGGTGGGCGAACGCTATGGCGGCATGACCTATTCGGGCAGCTTCATCTGGCAGGGGCGCGACAAGTCCTTCGCGCTGGTGGTGTTCGACGGCATCGACAGCTTCGGGCGGGTCATCACATCCGACGTGGCGGCGCTTTCGGGCAGCGACCTCGACATCGTGCGCAACCCCTTCACCGGCGACTTCACCGGCTGCGCCTTCTCCACCACCGGCGGCGGGCAGTGCTTCAACGACGCGCTGGCCGGGGTCACGGGGGTGAATTTCCGCTATCGCGGCGTCGCGGCCCAGTTCGCGGCCGAACGCGGGCCATGGGGGATGGGCATCGGCGCCGGCTATTCGCAGCGCAAGTTCGTGACGCCTTCGGGCGAGACCGTGCTGGTGCGCGGCTCGCGGGACCAGAACTGGTACGGCAACGCCTCGCTCACCTATCGCGTCGACAGCCGGTCGAGCATCGATACGGCGGTCTACGCCAATTATTTCGACGCCAGCGGCAACCGGCTGGACGTGCTGAACCTGGGCGCCTTCGCCAGCTATTACCGGCTGGTCACGCGCAATTTGCAGGCGTCGGCTTCGGTCGGCCTCGACAGCGCCAAGGCGGACGATCTGGACGCCGTCATCAACGCCATGGGCCAGTTGGGCCTTCGCTACACATTTTAAGCCAATGCCCGGTCGGGTGGAGAGATGGACATGTACGATCAGTTCTACGGATTGCAGGGACGCCCGTTCCAGCTGACGCCGGACCCGCATTTCTATTTCGAGAGCGCGACGCACCGCAAGGCGCTGTCCTATCTGGGCTATGGCCTGGCGCAGGGGGAGGGCTTCATCGTCATCACCGGCGACATCGGCGCGGGCAAGACGACGCTGGTCGGGCACCTCATGAACACCATCGACCCTTCGCGGCTGACGGCGGTGAAGATCGTGTCCACGCAGGTCGAGGGCGACGACATGCTGCGCCTGGCCGCGCAGAGCTTCGGCCTGGCGGTCGACGGGAGCCCCAAGGCGCAGATCTTGAAGCAGATCGAGGGCTGGCTCCATGCGCAGGCGCGGGCGGGCAAGCGGTCGCTGCTGATCGTGGACGAGGCGCAGAACCTGCCGATCTCCGCCATCGAGGAATTGCGCATGCTCTCCAACTTCCAGTTGGGCGGGCAGTCGCTGTTGCAGATATTCCTGCTGGGCCAGCCGGAATTTCGCGACCTGCTGAAGTCGCCGGAACTGGAGCAGCTTCGCCAGCGCGTGATCGCCACCCATCATCTCGACCCGATGATGCGGCGGGAGGTCGAACCCTATATCCTGCATCGCCTGTCGCTGGTCGGCTGGCAGGGCGATCCGCAATTCACGCCGGAGGCCTTTGCCGCCATCTATGCCGCGACCGGCGGCGTGCCGCGCCGGATCAACGTGCTGGTGAGCCGCGTGCTGCTGCTGGGCGCGCTGGACCGGCTTTCGGTGATCGATGCCGAGGTGGTCTATGCCGTGGTGAGCGACATGGGCGCGGACGCCGACGTGACGCCGGAACCGATGGCGCCCAGCGTGCTGGACGATGCGGAGGAACTGGCGGACATGCCCGCCGCAGCGCCCCTTGCGGCCGATCCCGCGGTTTCGGAGGAGGTTGCGTCCCTGCGCGCCGAGGTCGAGGCGTTGAGGGCGGCCAGGCCCGATCCGGCCGCGGACCTGCTGGAGGAGATCGCCTCCCTGCGGGCGGAGATCGACACGCTTCGGGCCGAGAACGACTTTGCCCGCAGCGCGCCGAGCGTCGATCCCGAAGCGCTCAAGGACTGCTTCACCCTGGTCGAGGAGCGGCTTTCCACGCTGGAGTTCCGCGTCACGGAGCAGGATACGGCGCTGCGCCGGGTGCTGACGCTGCTGGTCGAATGGGTCGAGCGCGAGGAAAAGCTGGGCGAGGCGCAGCAAAGCGCCGCCGCCTGACCGGACCCATGCTGAACGCCCTATCCGTCGACGTCGAGGACTGGTTCCAGGTCGGCGCCTTCGAGCGCACGATCCGGCGCGAGGATTGGGCGGGCCTGGCCCATCGCGTCGAGGGCAACACCGATGCGGTGCTGGCGCTGTTCGAGGAGGCGGGGGTCAAGGCGACCTTCTTCACGCTCGGCTGGGTGGCGGAACGCTATCCGGCGCTGATGCGGCGCATCGTCGATGCGGGGCATGAGGTCGCCAGCCACGGCTATGACCACAAGCGGGTCTTCACCTTCGACGGGGCGCAGTTTCGCGCCGACCTGCGCCGGTCGCGGGCGATATTGGAGGATGCGACCGGGCAGGCGGTGACCGGCTATCGCGCGCCCAGCTTTTCCATCGACCGGCGCAATCCCTGGGCGCATGAGGTGCTGGCGGAGGAGGGCTATGCCTATTCCAGCAGCGTCGCGCCGGTCCGGCACGATCATTATGGCTGGCCCGAAAGCCCGCGCTTCGCCTGGCGGCCGGTCGAGGGATCGCCGCTGGTCGAACTGCCCGTGACCACCGCGAGGTTCGCGGGCCGGACGCTGGCGGCGGGGGGCGGCGGCTTCTTCCGTCTGCTGCCCTATGGCTTTTCGCGCTGGGCGATCCGGCAGGTGAACCAGCGGGACGGGCGACCGGCGATCATCTATTTCCATCCCTGGGAGATCGACGCCGAACAGCCCCGCGTCCAGGGCGCGCCCCTGCGATCGCGGGTGCGGCATTACAGCAACCTGTCGGTCATGGCGGCCAAGCTGCGCCGCCTGACGCGGGATTTTTCCTGGACCCGCGTGGATGCGCTGGCGGCGCAAGAAGCGGAGCGGGCGGCATGATGGCGGGGGAGATGCTCGTCACCAGACTGAACCTTGCCGATCCGGCGCAGCGGGATGCCGCGGACGGCTTCGTGATGGCGCATCCGCAGGGGACGCCCTTCCACCGGCCGGCCTGGTTGACGGGCGTGGAGCGGGGGACGGGCAACCGGGCGCATATGCTGGCCGCCGTCGCGCCTTCGGGGGAGATTGCGGGGTTGCTGCCGCTGCATCATGTGCGCAGCGCCCTGTTCGGGCAGGCCCTGGTGTCGTCGGGTTTTGCCGTCGACGGCGGGATTCTCGCCAGCGACCCGGCGGCGGTGCCCGCGCTGGCCGCCGCCTGCCAGGGCATGGCGCGGGACGGCGGCATCGCGTCTGTGGAGATTCGCGGCGGTCCGGCGCCGGGCGAGGGCTGGACGCTGCATGAGGGCAGCCATGTCGGCTTCGCCCGCCCCATCGCGGCGGACGACGAGGCAGAACTGCTGGCCGTGCCGCGCAAGCATCGGGCGGAATTGCGCAAGGCGCTGGCCAATGACGCGCTGCGCGTCGAGATCGGGCGGGATGCGCGGCATCGACGGGCGCATTACCGCGTCTATTCGGAAAACGTGCGCAATCTCGGCACGCCGGTCTTCCCGGCGCGGCTGTTCCGGGAGGTGCTGGCGGCCTTTGGCGAGGATGCGGACATATTGGTGGTCCATGAGGGCGAGCGGCCGGTCTCCGCGGTGCTGACCCTCTATCACCAAGGGCGGGTCATGCCCTTCTGGGGCGGCGGGATCGCGGATGCGCGGCGGCTGCGGTCCAATGAACTCATGTACTACCGGCTGATGGGCCATGGCCGGGCGCGGGGCATGCGCGTCTTCGACTTCGGCCGGTCCAGGACGGGCAGCGGCCAGGCGGCGTGGAAAAGGAGCTTCGGCTTCGATCCCGCGCCGCTTTCCTATCATGGCTGGTCGGCCACGGGCGAGCGGCGGGACGTCAATCCCGACAGCCCGCGCCACCAGCGGCGGATCGACCTCTGGAAGAAGCTGCCCCTGCCGGTCGCGAACCTCATCGGACCGTTCATCGCGCGGGGGCTGGGGTGAGGGGGGAGATACTCTTCCTCTGCCATCGCATCCCCTTTCCGCCGGATCGGGGCGACAAGATCCGGTCCTATCACCTGCTGGAGCGGATGGCGGAGATCGCGCCGGTCCATGTCGGCTGCTTTGCCGACGATGCGCGGGACATGGGCTTTGCGCCGGACATGGCGAAGATGACCGCCAGCCAATGCGTGCTGATGCGCGACCGTTCGCGCATCGCGGCGGGCCTGAAAGGGCTGGCGAAGGGGCAGCCCCTGCTGGTTTCGCTGTTCGATCATCCCGGCCTGCATCGCTGGGTCGCGAAGACGCTGGCGGAGCGTCCCATCGCGGCGGTCGCCGCCTATTCGGCGCAAATGGCGCATTTCGTGCCCGCGCTGCCGGAGGGGGTGCGCTTCGTCATGGATTTCGTGGATTTCGATTCGGCCAAATATGCGGCCTATGGCGCGCAAGGCTTCGGCCCCATGGCCTGGATCAACCGGCGGGAGGGGCGCGCGCTGCTGGATTTCGAGCGGAAGGTCGCGGAGCGGGCCGACCTCTGCGCCTTCGTCAGCGAAGCGGAGGCGGCGCTGTTCCGGCGGGCGAGCGGGCTGGGGCCTGACCGCATCGTCGGCGTCGACAATGGCGTGGCGCTGGACTTTTTCGATCCCTTGGCGGATTTCCCCGCCGTGGACCGGCCGGAGGGGCGGCTGCTCGTCTTCACCGGGCAGATGGACTATCGCCCCAATGCCGAGGCGGTGGAGAGCTTCGCCCGCGAAACCCTGCCCGCCATCCGCGCCCGCCGTCCGGATGCGATCTTCGCCATTGTCGGGCGCAATCCCGCGAAATCGGTGCAGGCGCTGGCGGCCCTGCCCGGCGTGGTCGTGACCGGCGCCGTGCCCGACGTGCGCGGCTGGCTGGCGGCGGCGGACGCGGTGGTGGCGCCGCTGCGGATCGCGCGCGGCATCCAGAACAAGGTGCTGGAGGCGATGGCCATGGCGCGGCCCGTGGTCGCATCGCCGCAGGCCGCCGAGGGGATAGACGCCCGCGACGGCGAGCATCTGCTGATCGCCGCCGACCCCGCGCAGGAGGCGGAGGAGGTGCTTGCCCTGCTATCCGACCCGGAGCGCGCCGCGCGGATTGGCCATGCGGCGCGATGCCGGATGGAGGAGCGCTACCGCTGGTCGGCGACGCTGGCGGCGCTGCCGGACATGCTGTTCGGATCGCCCGGCGTCGGCGGCATGAGGGCCGCCTGATGGAAGACGCGCTTCCCATGCGGCCGGAGGTGAAGCTGTCGGGCTGGCGCGGTCATCTGACCGCGCTCGCCATCGTCGCCTGCACGATCCTGGCGCTGTTCCACCGCGACCTGCTGGGCATGGTCGCGATCTGGTGGAACGCGTCGACCTATGGCCATTGCCTGTTCGTTCCGATCCTGGTCGCATGGCTGGTGCAGCAGCGCCTTCCGGGCCTGCGCCGGCTGGAGCCTTCCGCCTGGGCGCCGGGGCTGCTCTGGCTGGGGCTGGGCGCTTTCGCCTGGATGCTGGGCGCGGCGGCGGGCGTCGCCGTGGTCCGCCATGGCGCGCTGGTGATGATGTTGCAGGGTTCGGTGATCGCCCTGCTGGGACCGGCCGTGGCGCGGGCGCTGCTGTTTCCCCTGTTCTACGCCTTTTTCATGGTGCCCTTCGGCGAGGAGATCGTCGCGCCCCTGCAACTGGCGACGGCGCATATCAGCATGATCCTGCTCGGCCTGACCGGCGTTCCCGCGCAGATGCAGGGCATATTCATCACCACGCCCAATGGTTATTTCGAGGTGGCGGAGGCCTGTTCCGGCGCGAAGTTCGTGATCGCCATGACCGCCTATGGCCTGCTGGTCTGCAATGTCTGCTTCACCAGCTGGAGGCGGCGGGTCGCCTTCATGGTCGGCGCGCTCTCCCTGTCCATATTGGCGAACGGCGTGCGGGCCTTCGCCACCATCTTCGTCGCGGAAGTGACCACCATCGATGCGGCGGCGGGCTTCGACCATGTGGTCTATGGCTGGCTGTTCTTCGCCGTCATCATGATCGTGGTGATGGCGATCGCCTGGCCCTTTTTCGACCGGCAGCCCGGCGACCCCTGGTTCGATCCTGAAGATCTGCGCCATAAGGGCCATTCTGCGACGGGCGCCGTCGCGGGCGTCGCGCTGGCGATGATCGTGGCCGCGCCGCTCTGGCTGGCGGCGAGCGCGGCGGCGGGCCAGCCCCTGCCCGGCGCGCCCGCGATGCCGCAGGTCAAGGGTTGGGTCCGAAGCGACGAGCCGCCGCTTCGGCCCTGGCAGCCGCGCTTCGACGGCGCCGATCATCTGGCCATGGCGCGATATGGCGATGCCAAGGGGCAGGTCGTCGATCTCGCCATCGCGACGTTCGACCGGCAGGACGAGGGGCGCGAACTGGTCGGCTTCGGCCAGGGCGCGGCCGGCGCCGACAGCGGATGGACCTGGTCGCAGCCCGCCCCCGCGCCCGGCGATGCGCGGGGCGAGCAGATCACCGGCCCCGGCCGCGTGGTGCGCCATGTCGTCAGCTTCTACGTCGTCGGCGGGGGCAGACCCACCGGCAGCGCCCATCTGGTCAAGCTGGCGACGATGAAGGCGCGCCTGCTGGGCGGCGACCGGCGCGCCGCCGCCATCATGGTTTCGGCGGAGGAACGGGCGGGGCGTTCCGCCGATGCCGCCATCGCCGCTTTCCTGCATGATCTGGGCGATGTGAAGGATTTGGCTGACCGCAGCCTTGGAACCCGCTAAGACCCTTCGCATGTGCGGAATTGCGGGCATTTTCCATCTAGAAACGGCCAAGCCGGTCGATCCGGCGCGGGTCGGGCTGATGCTGGACGCCATGCCGTGGCGCGGGCCGGACGACAGCGGCGTGTGGACCGCGCCGGGGGTGGGGCTGGGCCATCTGCGCCTGTCGATCATCGACCTGGGCAGCGGCACCCAGCCCATGCTGACGGAGGATGACAGCCTGGCCGTCGTGTTCAACGGCGAAATCTACAATTTCATGGAGGTCAGGGCGGAACTGGAGGCCAAGGGCCATGTCTTCCGCACGCGGAGCGACACGGAGGTCATCCTGCACGGCTATCGCCAATGGGGCGAGGCCTGCGTCGAGAAGTTCAACGGCATGTTCGCCTTCGCCCTGTTCGATGCGCGGGCGCAGGCGCTGTGGCTGGTGCGCGACAGGCTGGGGGTGAAGCCGCTGTATTATGCGCTGCTGTCCGACGGCAGCCTGATCTTCGGGTCGGAACTCAAGAGCCTGCTCGCCCATCCGTTGCTGCGCCGGGCGCCGGACCTGTCGGCGGTCGAGGATTATCTCGCCTATGGCTATGTGCCCGACGACGCCTGCATGGTGGCGGGCGTGCGCAAGCTGGGCGCGGGCGAGACGCTGCGCATCGTGCGCGGGCGGCCGCTGCCGCAGCCGCAGCGCTATTGGGACGTCAGCTTCGCCGACCGCAGCCGGGCGAGGCCGGAGGCGCTGGAGGAGGAAATGGTCGCGCTGATGCGGCAGGCCGTGCGGTCCCGCATGGTGGCGGACGTGCCTTTGGGCGCGTTCCTGTCGGGCGGGGTGGACAGCAGCAGCGTGGTCGCGCTGATGGCGGAGGCGTCGAAACAGGCGGTCAAGACCTGCACCATCGGCTTCGACGTCAGGGAACTGGACGAGACCGCCTATGCCGACAGGGTGGCGCGGCGCTTCGCCACCGACCATCGCACCCGCATCGTGTCGCCCGACGATTATGGGCTGATCGACACGCTGGCGCTGCATTTCGACGAGCCCTTTGCCGACGCCTCCGCGCTGCCGACCTACCGGGTGTGCGAACTGGCGCGGGAGAAGGTGACGGTGGCGCTTTCCGGCGACGGCGCGGACGAGGCCTTTGCCGGCTACAGGCGGCATCGGTTCCAGATGCAGGGGGAAAGGCTGCGCGGCCTGATCCCCGCTTCGGTGCGGCGGCCGCTGTTCGGGACATTGGGCCGCTACTATCCCAAGGCCGACTGGGCGCCCCGGCCCCTGCGCGCGAAGTCGACCCTGCTGGAACTGGCGGGGGAGGGCGGGGAAGCCTATGCCGCGTCGGTCGGGGTTACGCCCCATGCGCTGCGGCAGCGTCTGTTCAGCGCGGACATGAAGGCGCGGCTCGGCGCCTATCGGGCGGAGGATCGCTATGTCAGGATGATGGCGGAGGCGCCGGCGCGCGATCCGCTGGACCGGGCGCAATATGCCGACATCCGCATCTGGCTGCCCGGCGACATATTGACCAAGACCGACCGGATGAGCATGGCCGTCAGCCTGGAGGCGCGGGAGCCGTTGCTGGATCATCGGCTGGTGGAGTTCGCGGCGCGGCTGCCCGTGGCGCAGCGGATTCGCGGGAACAGCGGCAAGTACCTCATGAAGAAGGCGATGGAGCCATTCCTGCCGCAGGACATACTCTATCGCCCGAAAATGGGCTTCGTCACGCCGATCAGCGCCTGGTTCAGGGGGCCGCTCGCCGGGGAGGCGACGGCGATCGCGGGAGGATCGGCCTTGGCGAAGACCGGCTGGTTCGATGCGCGGATGCTGGGCAAGGTGGCGGCGGATCACAAGGCCGGGCTGGCGGATCACGGGCGGCTGCTGTGGCAGTTGCTGATGCTGGACAAGGCTTTGGCGCGGTTGTTCAGCCTTTGATCGTTGCGCCAGATGCTTCTGCGAAGGCAGGCGTCCAGTCCCGTCGCTGCACAAGATCGCGGCGCCTGAACCGGGTTCCTGCCTGCGCGGGAACGCTTCTTCTCCATTCAAACTCTTGAAAGCCGCCTCCGGCAATGCCAACGGAGCGGACACGCCAAAGCCAATCAGGGTCCACGAGTGACAGTCTCCAAGGAAATATTGCGGGTGCGTCTGTACCTGCTGTGTCTGCTGGGGGACATGGCGGCGCTGTTCCTGTCCTTCCTGCTCGCCAATTACCTGGTGCTGGGCGCATGGCTGGGCGAGCCGGGCAAGCCCCACGGCATCGTCATGTTCGCGATGATCGCGCCGCTTTACGTCCTGCTGGGCGTGCAGGGCGGCGCCTATGGCATCCACATGCTGGAGGATCTGCGGCGCGGCATATTCCGGGCGTTGATGGCGCTGGCGCAGGCGGCGATGCTGATGCTGCTGATCGTCTATCTGGGCAAGATCGCGGAGCAGCTTTCGCGCCTGACCTTCATCGTCGGGCTTGGGATTTCGGCGGTGGGCGTGGCGGCCGTGCGGCTGGCCATCGGGCGGCTGAGCGCGCACCTGCTGGGCGAGGTGCCGCACCTGACGGCGGTCATCATGGACGGGGTCACGATCGATGCCGGCCCGCACATGCATGTGATAGAGGCCGCCGGCGCGGGATTGCATCCCAAGGGGCATGACGCGGACATGGCGGCCCGCCTGGCCGCCGCCGTGGGGCTGGCGGAACGGGTGATCGTCGCCTGCCCGATGGAGCGGATGGACGACTGGTCGGTGGCGCTCAAGTCCCTGTCGGCGCGGGGCGAGATCGTGGTGCCCGAACTGCTGCGCTTCGCCCCGGCACGGGTGGACGAGTTTGACGGCCAGCCCACGATCATCGTGGCGGGCGGCCCGTTCCAGTTCCGCGACCGGCTGATCAAGCGCCTCTTCGACATCGTCGTGGCGACGGCGGCGACCATCGCCTTGTCGCCGGTTTTGATCGGCGCGGCCCTGGCGGTGAAGCTGACCAGCCCCGGCCCGGTCATCTTCCGCCAGCCGCGCATCGGCCGCGACGCCCGGCCGTTCAGCATCTACAAGTTCCGGTCCATGCGGACGGAGGCGAGCGACCGGAAGGCCGACAGGCTGACGGCGCGGGACGACGACCGGGTGACGGCTGTAGGCCGTTTCCTGCGCAAGACCAGCATCGATGAGCTGCCGCAGCTTTTCAACGTGCTGCGCGGCGACATGAGCATCGTCGGCCCGCGCCCCCATGCCGCTGCCGCCAAGGCCGGCGACAGCCTCTATTGGGAAGTGGACGAGCGCTATTGGGAGCGGCATTGCATCAAGCCGGGCATGACCGGGCTGGCGCAGGTGCGCGGCCATCGCGGATCGACCGACCATCATCAGGATCTGATCGACCGGCTCCAGTCGGACCTGGAATATGTCACCCAATGGTCGATCTGGCGCGACCTGCGCATCATCGTCGCGACCATCGGCGTGCTGGTGCACCATAAGGCCTATTGATGGACTGGATCGACCTGATCGCGGCGTTGCTGTTGCTGCTGTCGCTGGTGGCGGTGGCGTGGCCGTTTCTTTTCTACCCGCTGATCCTGCGCCTGCTGCCGACGAAGGCGGAACGGCCGGTCGCGGGGCTGGCGCCGTCCGCATCGCTGCTGTTCTGCGCCTATAACGAGGCGGCGGCGATGCCGGAAAAGCTGGCCAATCTGGCGATGTTGAAGGTGCGCTGCCCGGCGCTGGAAATCCTTGCCTTCGACGACGGATCGTCGGACGAGACGGCGGCGCTGATCGCGGCGCGGGGCGATCTGGTGACGCTGCTGCGCGGGCCGGGGCGCAGCGGCAAGGCGCATGGCATGAAGCTGCTGGCGGCGCGGGCCAAGGGCGACGTGCTGATCTTCACCGACGCCAATGTCATGCTGGACCCCGACGCCGTCGACAATCTGCTGGCGCGCTATGCCGATCCTGAGATCGGAGGCGTGCTGGGGTCGCTGCACTATATGGGCGATGGGGAAAGCGCGACCGCCTCGGTCGGGTCGCTCTACTGGCGGATCGAGGAGCGGTTGAAGGACGAGGAATCGCGCACCGGGAACGTGCTGGGGGCGGACGGGTCGATCTTTTCCATCCGGCGGGCGCTTTATCCGGAATTTCCCGACAGCGTGCTCGACGATCTGACCGTGTCGATGGCGGTGGTCTTCGCGGGCAGGCGGCTGGTGAAGGCGAAGGACGTGATCGCCCGCGAGCGGCTGGTCGCCGGGCGCGGCGACGAATATCGGCGCAAGGTGCGCATCGCCGCCCGCGCCTGGCACACGCACAGCCATTTGCGGCCGCAATTGCGGCGGATGGGGGCGTTGGATCGGTTCAAATATGCCTCTCGCAAGATCGTGCGCTGGTTCGGCGGGATATTCATCCTGACGGGCCTCGTCGCGGCGGGGACGCTGGCGATGCGGATTTCGCCGACGCTCTACATGGTTGGCGGGCTGACGGGGGTGTTCATCCTGTGGCGCGGGCTGCGGTCCAGCGGCGGGCCTTTCGCGGCGGTGGTGGACATCGTGCTTGCCTATTTCGCGACGCTCCAGGGCGTGGCGAAGGCGATGACGGGGCGGACCGTGACCATCTGGAATCCGGCCAAGTCGCGCTGATCCACCTTCGCGGGGATGACGGCCTGAAAGGGGCGGGCGCCACGGAATCGCTCGCCAAAGCGGCGGCATATTGTATAGGCCGGTGCCAACTGCTTTTTGGAGCCAAGGCGTGATCACTTTCCAGCGGGTGGCGAAGGCCGCCGGCAAGCATCTGACCCGGACCCTGCTGGCCGCGCGCAAGGCGCTGGGCGCGCGGGCGAACCGGGGCTGCCCGGCCTGCGGGCAGGCGGTGGTCGGCTTCTTCCGCTATGGCGACAATGCCGAATGGGGTTGCCCGAACTGCGGCGCTTCCCCCCGCGAACGGCTGATGAACCATCTGATCGCGGGCCATGTGCTGACCGTGCCGGAACAGGGCGCGGTGCTGCACATGGCGCCCAATGAGGGCAGCCTGGTGCGCCGCTTTTCCGCCGCCGCGGACTATACGCCGGCCGACCTCGATCCCGGCCGTTATCCTGTGCCGAACATGCGGCGCGTGGACCTGATGGCGCTCGACGCCAGCGATCGTTACGACCTCTTCTACGCCAGCCATGTGATGGAGCATGTGCCCGACGATCATGCCGTGCTGCGCAACATCCATCGCGCGCTGAAACCCGGCGGCGAGGCGTGGCTGATCGTCCCGTTATGGGACAAGCCGACCGAGGACGGCAGCTTCGACATGCCTCCCCGCGAACGGGAGCGGCGTTTCGGCCAGTGGGACCATGTGCGCCAATATGGCCCTGACTTCGCCGACCGCATCCGGGCGGCGGGCTTCGACCTGGAGGAGATCGACGCCGGCGCCATCGACGCCGATACGCGGCATTATCATGCGCTGGACGACAGGCTGTTCCGTGCGCGCAAGCCTTTGACGACCGGCGCGCGGTGAGCATGCCGCCCGGCAGCGCGCTTGCCCGGATGGAGGGATCGGCGCGCATCCTTGCCCTCATCAAGCTTGCCAATGTCGGGCTGACGCTGATCTGGGGCTTTGCCGTCACCTATGTCTTCGTGCGCGTCCTGCCGTTGCGCGAGTTCCAGTCCTTCCTGCTGCTGGTGGCGTTCGGCAATTTCACGATTTCCGCCGAATTCGGGCTTACCAGCATCATCTATGCGCGGCTGCGGCGGTATTGGCTGGGGAATTCGGGGCCGGGAAATTCGGGGCCGGGAAATTCGGGGCCGGAGAAGGGCGAGGCGGGCGGCTTCCGGCTGGAGGAAATGGGCGTGCTGTTCCTGTTCCTGGGCCTGCTGATCGTCGGCGGCCTGGCTGTTCTGCTGGCCGCGCTGGCGGCGGGCGGGCTGCATACGGGCATGCCGCTTCTCTTCCTGCTTTTCTTCCTGTCCGCCTGTCTCAACCTGCCCGCCCTGCTCGCCAAGAGGGCGTTGGCGGCGGTGGACGGCAATTTCCTCTGGGAAGCGCTGGATTGCCTGCGCCGGGCGATGGCCATCGCGCTGCTGCTGTTCATCCTGCAGGGGCTGGACCCGCGCATGTCCGTCGCCTTGCAGCTTTGCGTCAGCATCGCGGTGATCGGCTATGCCATCGCCCTGGTGCATCGGCGCCTGGGCATGCGGGCGCGGCACTGGCTGTCCTTCAGGGTCGGCGGCGGCCATGTCAGGCGCCATTATCTGCGGGACATCGGCGCTTCGGCGGCCTTCACCATTTCCGAAATCCTGGCCTATAACGCGCCTTATTTCACCATTGCCGCCGCGACCCAGGATGCGCGGCCGATGCTGGTCTTCGACTTCTTCTTCAAGATGTCCCGTTCCCTTTCCATGCTGGTGAGGGCGATGGTGGAGGCGGCCTTGCCCCGGATCACCCGCGCCTTCCACGCCGGCGACCGGGCAAGGCTGCGCCAGTTGGTGACGCGGGCGCTCGGCGCGGCGCTATTCTTCGCGCTGGGCGCTTCGGCGGCCTTGCTGCTGCTGGGCGAGTGGCTGTTCGCAAAGCTGTTCGACGGCCGCGCCGCGATCGACCGGGTCGACCTGCTGCTGATCGGCGGCGCGCTGCTGGCGCTCGCCCTGATCTGCGTGTCCGTCTATGTGCAGGGCGCGCTGGGGCGGTTCAGGCTGCTGCTCCGCCGGTCCTTGCCCTTCCTTGCCGGGTCGCTGCTCAGCGTGCCGCTGGCCCGGATATTCGCGCCGGATCGGTTCGACCTCATGTTCCTGTTCCTCTACGCGCTGACCCTGTTCGTCGCGGCGTTCATCCACGGACTTTCGCTGCGCCAGTTGGTGGGGAAGCGCGCATGAAGGTCGCCATGTGCGATCCGTCGCTTTTCACCGGGCGCTATGACGACAGCCTCTGCGCCGCGATGGCGGGCGAGGGCGCGGAGGTCGCCTTGCTCGGCCGGCCGATGCGGGCGACCGACGCCATCGTGCCGCGGGGCTATCGCTACGAGCCGCGCTTCTTCCGCCGGAGCGAGGCGCTGCGCCGGCGCATGGGGGAAGGGCGGGCCTTCCGCCTGCTCAAGGCGGCGGAATATGGCCTCAGCTGCGTGCTGGGCGACCTTGCCCCGCTGGCCGGGGCGGATGTCGCGCATATGCAATGGCTGCCGCTCGCGCCGGCCGACCGGATCATGCTGCGGCGGCTGAAGGGCAGGACGGCGCTGGTCCACACGGTTCACAATGCCGATGCCTATCATGCCGACGCCGGGGTGCAGGGCAGGGGCTATCGCGGCCTGCTCGACATGTTCGACGCGCTGATCGTCCATGGCGGGACGACGCGGGAAGCGCTGGAGCGGCAGGGCGTCGATCCCAAGCGCATCCATGTGATTCCGCACCCGCCGATGCGGCTTGCGCCCGCCGGAGCGGAGGATTTGGCGCAGGTGCCGGATGCAATCCTGCCGCGCCTGCTGTTTTTCGGCACCATCCGGCCTTATAAGGGCGTCGACCTGCTGCTGGAGGCCTGCCTGTCGCTCTGGCGCGCCGGGCATCGCTTCGAACTGGCGCTGGCGGGCAAGCCCTTCATGGACATCGCCCCGCTGATCGAGCGCGTCCGCGCCGCGGGCTTTGGCGAGCGGTTGATCACCGATCTCGCTTTCCTCACCGAACAACGGCTCGACGCGCATATGGCGAAGGCGGACATATTAGTCTTCCCCTATCGGCATATCGACAGCAGCGGCGCTTTCCTGTCGGCCCTGCACCATGGCAAGGCCATGGTCACGTCGGACGCGGGCATGTTCGCCGACCTGCCGGAGGGGGTCGCCGCCAGGACGCCGGCGGGAAACGCGCCCGCGCTTGCGCAAGCCCTCTTGCCCCTCGTAGAAAGCGCGGCCATCAGGCAGGCTTTGGGAGCGCGCGCGCGCACCTATGGAGATTCAATGGGCAACTGGAAGGACATGGCCCTGGCCACCATCGCCATCTATCGCGGCGTGACCGGGAAATGAGCCGTCATATCCGGGAACTGCGCGACCGGGCGCTGGCGGTTCGGCTGGCGCTGGCGGGGCGGGTGCATCAATATCCCGAAATCCAGGCGCTGCGCCGTTTCCTGGGCGCCTTCGCGGTGGATTGCGTGTTCGACGTCGGCGCCAACCGGGGCCAATATGCGACGATGCTGCGCAGCGATGCGGGCTTTGGCGGCACGATATTGTCCTTTGAGCCCAATCCGGACATCTTTTCCGAACTGGAACGCAACGCCTCGTCCGACCGCCGATGGCATGTGTTCAACATGGCCCTGTCCGACTTCGACGGCATGGCGAGCTTCAACATCATGGCGGCCGACCAGTTCAGCTCGCTGAAGGCGCCGTCGGGGGAGCAGGACGCGATCTTCGCCGAGCGCAACAGGGTGACGCGCACGGTCGACATGCAATGCCGCCGGCTGGAAAGCCTGTTGCCTGACCTCAGGCGCGCCCACGGCTTTACCCGGCCTTTCCTGAAGATGGATACGCAGGGGCACGACCTGTCCGTCTGCGAAGGGGCGGGCGACGCGCTGCGCGACATGGCGGGCGTGCAGACCGAACTCGGCGTCCGGCCGATCTATGAGGGCGGAACCGGCTATCGCGCGATGATCGACTGGCTGGCGGAGCATGGCTTCGTCCCCTCCGCCTTCTTCGCCAACAACAAGGGGCATTTCCCCCTGCTGGTCGAGATGGACGGCATTTTCGTCAACCGGGCGCTGCTGCCGCGGGAAGGCTGATGTTCAATCGGTTGCGCCCCATCAGTGCCACCCGCCTGTTCCTTGCGGGCGCGATCGGGCTGACGCTGTGGCTGGGCGCGACTTTCCTCTGGCATGTGACCTACAGGCAGGGCATCAGCCTGGCGGTGATCCTGTTCCTCGACCAGGATTTTCCGGCGCTTCTGGGCGGATTGCTGCTGCTGACGCTGGCCGCGCCCTTCGCGGAGGGCATGGGCTGGCGCCTGCCGCCGCCGCGCGCGCGGGTGATGGTGCCGCTGGTGCTGTTCTTCGGCCTGGTGGCATGGGCGGGGCATTACTGGCTGTTCCAGGACTATTCCATCTCCCGCGACGAGGAGGTCGCCCGCTTTGCCGCCGCCTATATGCGGGAGGGTTTCCTGGCCCGCCCGATCCCGATGGAGTGGGAGGCCTATCGCCGGGCGATCATGCCCGAATTCTTCTCCCCCTTCGGCGCGGCGGATTATTGGACGGCGGCCTATCTGCCGGTGAACAGCGCGATCCAGGCGCTGTTCTGGCAGGCGGGCGACCCCAATCTGGCCGGGCCGGCGCTGCTGATGGCGGGGCTGTTCGCGCTGTGGCGGGTGGCGCTGCACCTGTTCCCCGACAGGCCGGACGCGGTGTGGGTGACGATGCTGCTGGGGCTGTCGTCTGCGCAGCTATGGGTCACGGCGATGACGCCCTATGCCATGACGGGGCATTTCGCGCTCAACATGGTCTGGCTGGCGCTGGTGCTGCGCGGCGGGGCGGTCGGGCATCTGGGCGCGGGCGTGGTCGCGCTGGCGGCGGCGGGGCTGCACCAATGGCATTTCCCGCCGATCTTCATCGCGCCCTTCATCCTCTGGATGCTGCTGGGACGGCGGTGGCGGGTCGCGATCTTCCACATGCTGGTGCTGGCGGTCGTCGTCATCGTCTGGGCGAAGCTATGGCCCGCCTTCCTGACCCATGCGCTGGGGCAGGCGACCGACGTGCGCCCTTCCGCAGGCGTGGCGGACAAGGTGGGCAGCCTGTTCGAGCGGCTGGGGGACCGCTGGCAGCCGCTGGTCAATCTCAGCCGCTTCGCCGCCTGGAACAACATATTGATGGTGCCTCTGGCGACGCTGGGCGTGTTCGCGATGCGCTGGCGCGGGGCGATCCGGGGGCAGGAGATCGCGCTGCCGCTGGCGCTGGGCTGCTTTGCCGGATGCGCGCTTGCCCTGGCGCAGGGCTATGGCTGGGGCTATCGCTATGCGCACGGATTCATCGGGCCTTTCTGCCTGCTGGCGGGCCTTGGCTGGGCGCGCTTCCGGACGGGCGCCATGCGGCCCCTGTTCCTGGGAACCGCCATCACCTTGCTCAGCAGCGCCTTCCTGGTGTGGCGGACGCACAGCTTCGTCGCGCCCTATGCGGCGAGCCACCGGATGATCGACGCGTCGCGGGCCGACGTCGTCCTCGTCGATCCGCGCGGCGGGCTTTACGTGACGGACCTGGTGCGGGGGCGCAACGGCGTGCCGGGCAAGCCGATGGTGATGAACCTTGGCATGCTGACGCTTGAGCAAGTGGACAATCTTTGCAGGAATTATGTGGTGGAACTGTTCGACCGCGCCGAATTCCGGCCGCTGGGCGTGCCGCTGGCGCGATGGAATCTGGGGCGCATGGACGCGCTGCGCGCGCATATGAAGGAGGAGGGCTGCGACAAGCCGGTGCAGCCGCCCCTGCCGGAGACGGAGGAAGAGGCCTTCAACGCGGCGGGGGATGTGCTGTAACGCGCCGTGCTCTTGGCCGCGCAGGAGCGCATCGCTTCTACTGCCCCTTCACATAGACCCGCTTGCCGCCGATCCACGTTTCCAGCACTTGCGTGCCCCGAATCTCGGCGGGGCTGGAGGTGGAAATGTCCCGGTCGATCAGCAGGAAATCCGCCCGTTGGCCCGGCGCCAGGCTGCCGAAGCGCTTTTCCGCGAAGGCCGCATAGGCCGCCGTCCGGGTGAACGCGTCCAGCGCCGCCTCCAACCGAACCCGCTGTTCCGGCATCCAGCCGCCCGCCGGTTGCCCCGACGCATCCTCCCGCGTTATGGCGGCGGCGATTCCGGAGAAGGGATTGGGGCTTTCCACCGGCACGTCCGACCCGAAGGCGAGCGGCACGCGATTGTCCAGCATCGCCTTCCACGCATAGGCGCCCTTCAACCGCGCCTCGCCCAGCCGCGCCGTCGCCATGCGCCAGTCGGACGTCTGGTGCACCGGCTGCATGGAGGCGACGATGCCGAACTGGCCGAAGCGCGGCAGTTCGGCCGGGTCGACGATCTGCGCATGTTCGACGCGCCAGCGCCGGTCGCCCTTGTAGGTTTCGCTCAGTTCCTGCACCGCGTCCAGCACTTCGCTGTTGGCCGCGTCGCCAATGGCGTGGACCGCGATCTGGAAATTGTCCATCGCCGCCCGGCTCATGATGTTGCGAAGCTGGGTGGAAGGGATCATCGGCAGGCCGCGCTGTCCCGGCGCATCGGCATAGTCGGCCTTCAGCCAGGCCCCCCGCGATCCGAGCGCGCCGTCCAGGACCAGCTTGATCCCGCCCATGCGCAGATGATCGTCATAGAGCCAGGGCGTCGGTTCCGGCCCGGCGATCAGCACCATGTTCTCAAGACCAAGGGCATAGGACATGATCCGCACCCGCAGCGCGCCGCGATCCGCCGACCGGCGAAAGGCCTGCCAGTCGTCGATGCTGGTGCCCATGTCGGCAATGCCGGTGATGCCCTGCCGCAGCAGCGCCTGCTGCGCCTTTTCCAGCGCGATGTCGCGGTCCTTGGGCGCCGGGGGCGGCACCACGCGGGTGATCAGCTCCATCGCCTTGTCGACGAACACGCCGGCGGGCTTCCCCGCCGCCATTTCGATCCGCCCGCCGGCGGGCGCCCTGGTCGCGGCGGTGACGGCCGCCGCCTTGATCGCCAGCGAATTGGCCCAGCCCGCATGGCCGTCCACCCGTTCCAGCCAGACCGGAACGTCGCTGACGGCGGCATCCAGTTCGGCCGCCGTCGGAAAGCGGCCCAGGCCCCAAAGCTCCTGGTTCCAGCCCGTGCCGATGATCCATTTGCGGCCCGTATTGGCGGCGGCATAGGCCCGGATCTTCGCCTGCGCCTCCGCCAGCGATTTGGTGTCCGACAGGTCCAGCGTGATCAGCGACAGGCCATAGCCCATCACATGCCCATGGGCGTCGATCAGGCCGGGGATAAGCGTCCTGCCGCCCGCGTCCAGCTTGAAGTCGGGGCGCTTGGGCTGGGCCTGTTCCGGTTCGTTCCGCTTCCGCTTGCGGGGGCGCGGCTGCTCCGGTTCCCGGTAGCGGTCGGGCAGCAGCCTTTCCACCTTGCCCTCATCGTCGATGGTGAGCGCCCGGAAACGCACCAGCCGGCCGTCGGCGTCCAGCGCGATGCCGTTCACATTGTCGATGATGCCCGACGCGAGCGCGGGGACGGGAAGCGCCAGGGCAAGGGCGGTGGCGAGGGTGGCAAGGGCGATGGCGCGGCCGTTCCCGCGCAGCTTGCCGCAGGGGCGCATTGTCGCTGGGCCAGGCCCAGGGCGAACGGCGCTGCTGGTCATGCCGGCCTTGTTCATGCCCGCGTGATCCGCCGGACGAGCGCGCTGGTGTCCTGCCGGTGGCCGCCCATCGCCTGCACATCGGCATAGAATTGGTCGATCAGCGCCGTCACCGGCAGGGTCGCGCCATTGGCCCGCGCCTCCTCCAGCGCCAGCCCCAGGTCCTTGCGCATCCAATCCACCGCGAAGCCGAAATCGAAACTGTCCGCCGCCATCGTCTTCCAGTGCTTGTCCATCTGCCAGCTTTGCGCCGCGCCGCCCGAAATCGCGTCGAACAGCTTGTCCAGGTCCAGTTCCGCCGCCTGCGCGAAGCGCAGCGCTTCGGCCAGGCCCTGCACGACGCCCGCGATGCAGATCTGGTTCACCATCTTGGCGGTCTGGCCCGCGCCCGCCTTCCCGACATGGACGATGCGCGGCGCATAGGCCTGCATCACGATCCGGGCCGCCGCGACCGCCGGTTCGCTGCCCCCGCACATGACCGCCAGGCTGGCCTTTTCCGCCCCGGCCTGACCGCCCGTCACCGGCGCGTCGACGCAGTGCAGCCCTCGGCTTTCGCCCTCCACGAACAATTGCCGCGCGATCCGCGCCGATACCGTGGTATGATCAATGAAGAGGCCGCCCGGCTTCATCGAGCGGAAGGCGCCGTCGCGGCCCAGGGTGATCTGGCTCAGATCGTCGTCGGTGCCGACGCAACTGATGACGATCTCCGCATCCTCGGCCGCCTTGGCCGGGTTGATCGCGACCGCGCCGCCATAGGCCTCCGCCCAGCGCTTCGCCTTGCCGATGGAACGGTTGTAGACGGTCAGTTCATGCCCCGCCTTCGCCAGATGCCCCGCAATCGGGCCGCCCATGACGCCCAGGCCGATAAACGCGATTTTAGCCATATGCCTCGATCAGTTGGATGCGCGCCCCGCAAGCCATAGGCAGAGTTTTCCGTCAGTGCCAGTTCCTTCCGCCGCAATTTTAAGCTAGGTGGCGCGCCATGAACACGCTGAGCAAGATAGAGAGCGCCGTGCCGCTGCCCATTTCCGTCGACGACATACTGGCGGCGCGGGTGCGAATTTCGGGTTCCGTCGTGCATACGCCGACGCTGGTCAGCCAGACGCTGTCGGCCATGTTCGGCTGCAAGGTGTATCTGAAGTTCGAGAATCTCCAGTTCACCGCCGCCTACAAGGAGCGCGGGGCGCTCAACCGATTGCTCCAGTTGGACGAGGAGGCGAAGGGGAAGGGCGTGATCGCCGCGTCTGCCGGCAATCATGCGCAGGGCCTTGCCTATCACGGCAGGCGGCTGGGCGTGCCCGTCACCATCGTCATGCCCAACACCACGCCCACGGTGAAGGTCACCCAGACGCAGGGCCATGGCGCGACCGTCGTCCAGTTCGGCGAGAAGTTCGACGACGCCTATGCCCATGCCCGCGAACTGGAGGTGCAGCAGGGCCTGACCTTCGTCCACCCCTTCGACGAGCCGGACATCATGGCCGGGCAGGGGACGGTCGCGCTGGAGATGCTGGAGGACGCGCCGGAGATCGACACGCTGATCGTGCCCATCGGCGGCGGCGGCCTGTTTTCGGGCATGGCGACGGCGGCCAAGGCGATGAAGCCCGACATCAAGGTCTATGGCGTGCAGGCGGAGCTTTATCCGTCGATGTACGACTATATCAAGGGCGCGAACCTGCCCTGCGACGGCGACACGCTGGCGGAGGGCATTGCCGTCAAGGAGCCGGGCGAACTCACCCGCCGCTTCGTCGAGCGGCTGGCGGACGACGTGCTGCTGGTCAGCGAGCGCCATCTGGAGGAAGCGGTCAGCCTGTTGCTCCAGATCGAAAAGACCGTGGTGGAGGGGGCGGGCGCCGCCGGCCTGGCCGCGCTGCTGACGCACAAGGAGCTGTTCGCCGGGCGCAGCGTGGGGCTGATCCTGACGGGCGGCAATATCGATACGCGGCTGCTGGCCAATGTGCTGCTGCGCGACCTGGCGCGATCGGGCCGGCTGGCGCGGCTGCGCATCATCCTTCAGGACCGGCCGGGCGCGCTGTTCCATGTGGCGCGCATCTTCGACCAGGAAGCGGTCAACATCCTGGAACTGTCGCACCAGCGGATCTTCACCAATCTGCCGGCCAAGGGCCTGAGCCTCGACGTGGAATGCGAGACCCGGGACGGCGCCCATCTGGAACGGCTGATCGCGGCGCTGCGTCAAGTGGGATATGAGGTCGCGCCGATCGAGGTGGCTTAGCGGATTTGCGGCGAAGGGTGGAAAGCCGTCATTCCCCCTCCCGCAGGCGGGAGGGGGCTAGGGGGTGGGCTGGCGCGACATCTGCGTTGATTCGCAACGGTTGGGTCAGAAGCTCGCTGCGCTCGCGCCCACCCCTAGCCCCTCCCGCCTGCGGGAGGGGAATGTCCTGGACTGGCCATTTCCCGCCTATCGCGCAAACCTCCAGTCTCTTCTCTGCCGCTTAACCAATTTTCGTGGTAAATAAACTTTTCACAGCCGCTCGCGAACGGCATAGTCGACTCATGAATCAGGGGTCGGGCAGCGCTGTGGGGGAGATGCGGTCGTGAGTGCGCCTTTCCGCTTTCCGCGCTTTTTCGTCACTAATCCCAGCCCCTGCCCCTATCTGCCCGGCAAGAGCGAGCGGAAGGTGTTTACCGAACTCAGCGGCGACAACGCGTCCGAACTGAACGACGCCCTTGGCCGCATCGGTTTCCGCCGCAGCCAGAATGTCGCCTATCGCCCTAGCTGCGCGGACTGTTCGGCCTGTGTTTCGGTGCGCGTCGTCGCGGGCGAGTTCGAACCCAATGCGACCCAGCGCAAATTGCTGCGCAAGAATGAAGACCTGGTCATCACCGCCTGCAAGCCCTGGTCGACGGAGGAGCAGTTCGCGCTGCTCCAGCGCTATCTGCGCGCCCGGCATCCCGGCGGCGGCATGACCGAAATGGACGAGATGGACTTTGCCGACATGGTCGAACAGACCCCGGTGGAAAGCCATGTCGTCGAATATCGCGAGCCGGGCGAGGATGGCCGCCCCGGCAGGCTGATCGGCGCCTGCCTGACCGACCGGCAGGGCGATGGCCTGTCGATGATCTACAGCTTCTTCGATACGGAGCTGGAGCATCGCAAGGGGCTGGGCAACTTCATCATCATGGACCACATCCTGCGCGCGGCGAAGGCGGGGCTGCCTTATGTCTATCTCGGCTATTGGGTCGAGGGATCGCAGCGGATGCAGTACAAGATCCGCTATCGGCCGCTCGAACGGCTGAGCCGCAACGGTTGGGCGCGGTTCGACCCGCAGGAGCAGGCGCAGGCGGCGCGGCAGGCGGAAAGCCGCGACGATCCGGCCTTGCCCCGCGAACTGGCGGCGATCTTCCGGAAATAAAACTCGATGGCCACCGGGGACAGGCCGGGCGCAGGCTGTATCGACATTCGGCCTTGGCGGCCTGCAAATGGTTGAAGCTGGTCACGCGCTTCGCTTCAAGAATCGCGAAAAGCCGCCAATTTTCGGCTCGTCATCTTCAAAATATCGATTCAGCCCAGGGACGTCTTCGCATGGCCGGCCCGGAACGGCTTTGCGTCATCATGGATTTATTACGTACTACGCTATTGGAAAGCTTATTTAACTTTTTCCGTTACTGCTTTCCGATGGGTTGCGTAAATAGCGATGGATCAGGGTCGATAGATGGACCGTTTTGCTGATCGCAGATTTGGGGAATTTGCCTCCGGACTGGCTCGGGAAGGGCTGGGATGGGATTCATTCTTCTATCGCAACGAACTGTCCTTCTCCCCTGTTTTCCAGCGCGTTTCGCCGCCGCTGATTCGCTGGATCGCCGACCGTCGCGGCCGCATATTGTCGCGGGAGATCATGTCGGACCTCTTCGCCCGTCATTTTTCCGGCGACATCACCGGCAATGGCTGGCGCGCCATGCTGGACAGGCATGACTGGAAGGCGCTGGCCGACGCGGCCAGGCGCTCCGCCCGGCCAGATCCCGTTCCCGTCCGGATGCGCACGCTGGCCGGAGAGACCAGGACGGGGATCGTGCGCATGACGCTGGTCGCGGAACCCGATGAGGCGCCGCTGTGGTACGGAACGATAGAGGACATAGACGAGCGCCACGACCTTGACCGCCACGCATTGGCGGCCGCCCTGGCGGAAAGCCGGCAGCATTATCGCTGGTCGGTCGAACTCAGTCCGCAGGTTCCCTGGACGGCATCGGCGAGCGGCGACATCGAAGAGGTGGGCCCTCGCTGGCAGGAACTGACCGGCATCGCCCCGGCGCGCGCGCGGGGCAGGGGATGGATCGATTCGCTGCATCCCGACGATGTCGACCGGACGCTGGCCGTCTGGTCGGAAAAGCTGCGCACCGGCGATCCCGTCGATGTCGACTACCGGCTGCGCCTTTCCGACGGCGGCTATCGCTGGATGCGCTCCCGCGCATCGGCGCGGCGGGACGCGAAGGGCCGGATCGTGCGCTGGTACGGCACGCTGGAGGATATTCACGCGCAGAAGCTGGCGCAGCGCGAACTGGCCAACAGCGAGGAGCGCTTCCGCCTGGCGGTGCAGTCGGCGCGGCTGGGCATATGGGATTTCGACGCGGTCGCCGGCACGCGGACATGGTCGCGGGAATTCCGGACCATGCTGGGCCTGTCCGACACCGAACCGGCGACCAGCGAACTGGCATTGCGGCTGGTGCACCCGGAGGACCGGCCGCGCCTTGCCGAAATGCTGGACGTCGTCGCGAGCGAGCGCATGCCGCCGCATTTCGAGGCCACGTTGAGGGTGTACAGGGCCGATACCGGCGCCCTGCGCTGGATCAAGAGCGTCGGCTGGAGCAGCTTTTCCGATTCCGGCAAGCCGCTGCGCGTCATCGTCACTTTCCAGGATGTGACCGAGGAGAGGAACAGCGAGGAACGCATACGCTGGGCCGCCACGCACGATCCGATGACGCGCATGCCCAATCGGGCGCTGTGGCAGGCGACATTGGAGGAGATGACGAAGCAGGCGCGGCGGACGGGGGAGAGCTTTGGCCTCATCCTGGTCGACATCGACGACCTGAAGCGGACCAACGACACGCTGGGCCATGACGCGGGCGATGCGCTGCTCTGCGGCTTTGCGCAGCGTTTCGCCTCCTGCGCGCCGGCCGATGCCATGATCGGACGGCTGGGCGGCGACGAATTCGGCATGATTGCGCCCTCGCTGGCCAGCAGCGCGGCGCTTTCGGCGTGGAGCGCCGAATTGCTGGGCGGGGTGCGGGTGCCCTATGTCCATAATGGGCGGTCGCTCGACTATGGGATCAGCATGGGCGGCGCGGTCTTCGGCGAACATGGCGAGGACGCGGCGGAATTGCTGAAGGCGGCGGACCTGGCGCTCTATGCGTCCAAGTCCACCGGGCGCGGGCGGCTGACGCTGTTCCAGTCGCAATTGCGCGCCGACGCGCAGCAGCGCAGTTCGATGATCCACATGGCGCGCCAGGCTATCGTGGACGATCTGGTCGTCCCCTATTACCAGCCCAAGGCGGACATGCGGACCGGCCGGATTTTGGGCTATGAGGCGTTGCTCCGTTGGGAGCATCCCCGCACCGGCGTGCATTCGCCCGACACCATCGCCGCGGCTTTCGACAATGCCGAACTGGCGGTCGAGCTCACCGAAAAGATGCTGGCGAAGGTCGTCCGCGACGTCGACCGATGGCTGCGCGCAGGCCATGATCCGGGCCGGGTCGCCATCAACGCGTCCGCCGCCGATTTCATTCAGCATGATTTCGCCGACTATGTCCTCGCGCATCTGGCGCGCTGCGCCGTCCCGCCGCAGCAGTTCGAGATCGAGGTGACGGAGACCGTTTTCCTGGGCCGGGGCGCCGAACAGGTTGAGCGGGCGCTGCACCGCCTGTCGTCGGCGGGCGTGCGGATCGCGCTGGACGATTTCGGCACCGGCTACGCATCGCTCAGCCATTTGAAGCAATATCCGGTCGACGTGCTGAAGATCGACCGCAGTTTCATCAGCAATATCGAGCAGGATGCGGGCGACGCCGTCATCGTCGACGCCATCGTCAAGCTGGGCAGCAGCCTGGGCATGGAGGTGGTGGCCGAAGGCGTCGAAACCGCCGGGCAGGTCGAGATGCTGATCGCGCGCGGCTGCACCATCGGCCAGGGTTACCTGATGGGAAGGCCCCGGCCCTGGGCGGCGGTGCGCTCGCGCGCTGCCTAGGGCATCGTGCATTCAATGAATCCCGCCATTTGCGCTGACTAGGCAGCGTGGACAAATTCAAGACTCGCCGGACTGAGTGATTTGAGTGGGGAGTGGACGTTCCCCTATTCGTCACGCCTCCCCCTATTCGTCACCCCGGGCTTGACCCGGGGTCCCGCTGCCTTGGACGAGGCGCGGCACTCAGAAGGAAAGCGGGACCCCGGGTCAAGCCCGGGGTGACGGAAAACTGATGACTGCTATTGGCCATTTCCCGACATTCCGAATTTGTCCACGCTGCCTAGCCACTGCGGCGTTCGACAGGCTCGGTCCCTGCTCAGCGCGATGCTCCAGTTCCGTTTCGCATGGTGGAAGCGCAGCGTGTTCCTGCGAAGGCAGGAACACGGTTCGGCTTGAACGCCGGCTTTCCGCTCGAATCCGTCCCGCGATACCGGGGCAGTGGATCTGTTCTACCGTCCCCTGCGCCTGCGGACCGGAACCTCGGTCACATAGGTGCGGGTGGTGGTGACGGCGGGCTGGATCACGACGGTCGTGGTGGTGGCGCCCGGATAATAATAGCCGCCCGATATGAAGCCCGGCGCCTGCGTCGTCGTGACGACGGGTTCTCCCGGACCGCCATGCCGCTCCGTCCGGTTCGGCCCGGCGGCATAGGGCGGCGGGTCGAAATCGACGCCCGGTCCACCCTGGACCTGCCCTTCGAAACGGCCTTCATAATCGCCGCTGAATGTCTTGCCGTCCTTGTCGCGCCAAGTGCCGCTCCAGCGCCCTTCATAGCCGAGCGGCGGCGGAGGCGGGCCATCCCGCGCGGTGACTTCGTCATCATAGCGCAGGCCAGGCGGCGGCGCGTCGCCCGCCTCCTCCCATGCGACGCCGCTGCGATAATCGCGCACGCGGCCGTCCCGGTCGGTCATCACCGCATCGTCATAATAGCGCGACCAGCCATGGCCGCTGACGGGCGCCGGCAGCCCATAGGCGCCATGGTCGCGGATATGATAGGCAGGGCTGATCCAGTAGCGCGGCAGCACATAGCCCACCACCGGCCGGCGATAGGCCGCCCAGCCGCCCGGCGCGTACCAGCCCGCGCGCCAGCGGCCCTGATGGCGCGGGCCCCAGCGGTGAACCGTCGCGCCCGCATGCATTGGCGGTCGGGCGGCGATGGCTCCGCCCCTGGCCGGCCCGTTCGCGGAAACCGGCGCCGTCAAACCGATCGCCAGGCCGGCGCCGGCCAGGATGAAGCTCCGGATATGCATGCTCGAATCCCTGCTTTCGGCTGATATGTTAACGACTTGTTTAGCATGATGGACGGCCGCCATCCAAGCGTCGGCATTTTCAGGCCTGTCCCGAAAAGGGGCAGGCCCCTAAACCAGACGCGGCGCGATCCGCCCGACCAGCGCCTCCAGCCCCCTTCTGTCCGCACTGTCGAAGCGCGCCGGGATCGGGCTATCCAGGTCCAGCACGGCGACGACCCGGCCTTCGACGATCGCCGGCACGACGATTTCCGAGGCGCTGGCGGCGTCGCAGGCGATATGGCCGGGAAAGGCGTGCACATCCTCCACCAGTTGCGTCTGGCCGCTGGCCGCCGCGGCGCCGCAGACGCCCTTGCCCAGCGGGATGCGGATGCAGGCGGCCTTGCCCTGAAAGGGGCCAAGGACCAGTTCGCCGTCCACCATCCGGTAAAAGCCCGCCCAATTGAGGTCGGGCAGGAATTGCCAGATCAGGGCGGAGACATTGGCCATATTGGCGATGGCGTCAGCCTCGCCCGCCGTCAGCGCATCGGCGGCGGAGAGCAGGTCTTCGTGGAGCGCGGCCTTGTCGGCGTGGGCCGAGGGAGAAAAATCGAACATGGCCGGAATATAGGGTGTGGCGCGGGTGCAGGCCAGTCCGGTTAATCCAGCCTTACCTTGCCGCGTCCGGCCTTGACCGAACTGCGCGCCTTCTTGGCGTCGACGCGCCGCGCCTTGGCGGCCTTGCCCGGCCTGGTCGCCTTGCGCGCCTTGGGCACGATGGTGGCTTCCCGGATCAGTTCCACCAGCCGGTCCAGCGCCTCCTGCCGGTTCAGGAGCTGCGACCGCGATCCTTCGGAGCGGAGGATCAGCACCCCATCCGCCGTCATTCGCCGCCCGGCGATGACCGCCAGCCGGTGCTTGATCGCCTCCGGCAGCGACGGGCTGTTCGCCACGTCGAAGCGCAGTTGCACCGCGCTGTCGGTGGTGTTCACATGCTGGCCGCCGGCCCCCGTCGAGCGGACGAAACTTTCCGTCAGTTCGTCGCTGTCGATGGAGATCGACCGGGTGACGGGGATGCGGGGCAAGAGCGCTAAAGCCCGGCCTGTTCGAGCAGTTCCTGCCCGAAGCCCGCCGCCGCAAAGGTCGCGGGCAGGGGGGCGGTCGCCTCCGCCGGCGGCTTTTCCCCGCGGGGAATGCTGAGAAAGCGGCTGTGCAGCAGCATCGGCCCCTGACCCGATCCATAGACCGGATCGCCCGCAATGCCGAAGCCCAGGCCATGCAGCGCATGGGTCCGGATCTGGTGGGTGCGTCCGGTGCGAGGGGTGAAGACGATCAGCGCCCGTCCGTCCTTTTCCACGATCTTGCGCCATTCGGTGAACGCGGCCTTGCCCGCCTTCGCCGGGATCATCCGCCAGCCCTGGGCAGGCGTGCTGACCTTCTTGAGCGACAGGTCGATGGCGCCGCTGTCCTCCGCCGGGACGCCGTCCACCACCGCGACATAGCGCTTCGCGACTGTCCCAGCCTCGAAGGCGGCGGCGAAGCGCTTGTGCGCCTTGGGATTGCGGGCGAGCAGCAGGCAGCCGCTGGTGTCGCGGTCCAGCCGGTGAACCGGCAGCGGCCAGCGCTGGAAGCCGAAGGTCAGCGAGGACAGGTGGTTTTCCAGCGAAAGCGACCCGTCACGCGGCGCGTCGACGGGCAGGCCCGCCGGCTTGTCGAGGATGATGGCCTCGCCATCGATGAACAGAACTCGGTCATGAAGCAGGGACAAGGGGCGTTTTTCCGTAAATGCAGGGCAGCGATTGACGCGCGTGCGGCTTCCTATAGGGCGTGGAGGGCATGGAGAACAGGGGGCATGAGGCGCATCCGCCGGGCGGAGGGCGGCTGGAATGGATCGATGTCGCGCGCGGCATCGGGATCGTCGCCGTGGTCGTCGGCCATGTGTGGACGCGCGGCGGGCTGCGCGATGCGATGTACAGTTTCCACATGCCGCTGTTCTTCCTGCTGTCGGGCCTGCTGTCCCGCCCGCAGCCGGTGGGACGCTTCGCCCGCCGCCAGCTTGCGTCGCAGATGCGGCCCTATGCGGCTTTCCTGATCCTGCTGATCCTGGCGGACCAGATCATAGAGACGATGAAGGGCGGCAGGCCGATCTTCCATGACTGGCCGGGGGATCTGGCGCCGATAATGCTCGGCGGCTCCTGGCTGCGGGGACCGTTCACCATCTTCTGGTTCGTGCCCTGCCTGATGATGGCGCGCATCCTGTTCAACATGGCGCTGGCCCGCTGGCCAGACCCGCTCGACCGGCGCTGGGCGCTGCTGATGCTGCCTGCCCTGCCGATCGCCTATGGCGTGGGCTGGTTCGCCGGCCTGTCGCCGCTGGGGCTGCTGACCGTGCCCATGGCGCTGGTCCTGCTCTGGGTGGGGGCGGCCTGGCAGCGCGTGAACTGGCGAGGCTGGATGCTGGCGCCGCTGGTCCCGCTGTCGCTGGCCGGGCTGACGGCGCTGCTGCCGACGCTCAACATGAAGGCGGCCGACTATGGCTGGCCCCTGCTGTCCATCGGATCGGCCGTGGCGACCAGCCTGCTGCTGTTCCGCCTTTCGGTGCGGATCGCGCCTTTCAGCGGCTGGATCGCCGCCATCGGGCGAGCGTCGCTGGTGATCATGTATCTCCATGTGGCGGTGATCCACTATCTCTCGCCCTATGTGGGCAAGCCGTGGCTGCTGGCGCAGGCGCTGCTGATGCCGATCGCCGCCTATTATCTGATCCGGGCCGTTCCCGGGGCGCGAAGGATTTTCCTTTAGGCTGTATCGACATTCAGCCCTGGCGGACGCTCCCTCTATTCGTCACCCCGGACTTGATCCGGGGTCCCGCTTTCTTGTCTGAGTGCCCGCCTCGTCCAAGGCAGCGGGACCCCGGAGCAAGTCCGGGGTGACGGTGGGGCAATGAGCGAAATTGGCCATTTCCCGACATTTTCGAATTTGTCCACGCTGCCTGGGACCGCTTCGTCAATGCAGGTGCCGCAGCTTGTCGGGATTGCGCATCACATAGATGCCGGTGACGCGTCCATCCTCTATGTCGAGCGCCGTGGTCTGGAGTTCGCCGTCCGCCTCGCGGGTGACGAAGCCGGGGAGGCCGTTGATCAGCCCCACGCGCACCAGCGTCGAGCCATATTTGCCGAACAGCACGGCCAGCGCCTTGTGGACCTGCATCACCTGGCCGAAGCCCAGCACGGGGACGATCGCGGCGGGGCGCTTGCCGCCGCCGTCGCTGTGCAGGCTGACATCCTGGGCCAGCATCGCGCCCAGCGCCGTCATGTCCCCGCTGCGCGAGGCGGCGAAGAAGGCGCCGGCGATCTCCAGCCCGCGCTGCCTTTCCACCCGGTATCGGGGCCGGGCTTCCCGCACATGGGCCCGCGCCCGCGCCGCCAGTTGGCGGCAGGCCGCCGGATCGCGCTCGACCGTGGCGGCGATTTCCTCGAATCCGACGCCGAAGACGTCATGCAGCAGGAAAGCCGCCCGCTCCAGCGGCGACAACCGCTCCAGCGCGAGCATCAGCGGCAGGGTGACGTCCTCCTCTTCCTCGTCCTCATCCACCACCGGATCGGGCAGCCAGGGGCCGATATAGGTTTCGCGGTTGCGCCGCGCCGACTTGAGCTGGTCCAGGCACAGCCGCGTCACCGCGCGGCGCAGGAACGCCTCCGGCTCGCGCACCGCTTCCCGGTCGGCGCCCATCCAGCGGATGAAGGCTTCCTGCACCACATCCTCGGCATCCGCGACCGAACCCAGCATGCGATAGGCGACGCGGATGAGGCGGGGACGCAGCGGATCGAAGCTCTCCGCTGCGTCCCCATGCGTCCCCTGCGCCATCACGCAGCCGCCCTGGCGGGCGTGTCGTGCCATAGGCCGAAGCCCACCGCGATGCGGTTCCAGCCGTTGATGACGTTGATCATCAGGGTCAGTTTCACCTGCTCCTCCTCCGAAAACTCGGCCGCCAGCGCCTCATGGGCCGCTTCATGGCTGTGCCCTTCGGAAAGCCGCGTCAAGGCCTCCGTCCATTGCAGCGCGGCGCGCTCGCGGGCCGTGTAGCAGGGCGCCTCCCGCCAGGCGGAGAGCAGGTAGATGCGCTGTTCGCTTTCGCCCTGGGCGCGGGCTTCGGCCGTGTGCATGTTGATGCAGTTGGCGCACTGGTTGATCTGCGACGCGCGGATCTTGACCAGTTCGATGAGGCTCGGCTCCAGGCTGGCGTTGATGGCGGTGGAGGTGGCGAACCAACTCTTCATGAGCTGGGGCGCGGCGGCGAAGGGATCGAGCTTGGCGGTCATGTCAGCACCTTTCTTCTGGGGTTGTGCCGACATGACGAGACAGGATGGGCTGGCGTGACATGGGTTGCGAAAAAAATGCGATGCGGGGATTGGTGGGGGTGGTTTCCCGCCACCCCTCCTTTCGTCACCCCGGGCTTGACCCGGGGTCCCGCTGCCTTGGACGAGGCGCGGCACAGACAAGAAAGCGGGACCCCGGATCAAGTCCGGGGTGACGGTGGGGCAATGTCCTGATTGGCCAACAGCCGCCGTTGCCGTCCCGCTTCGGGAGCGCCTGCCGCCAAGCTCATTTCCCGACCCTTATCTCGAACAGCCTGGCCCAGTTCTTGCCCGTCACGAACAGGCGGTCGGCCTTTGCGTCATAGGCGATGCCGTTCGCCACGGCCTCGCTGTCCCTGGCGCCGCTCGCCTTCAGGAGGGGCGCGATGTCGAGCCAGTCGATGACCGCGCCCGTGCGCGGGTCGATCCGGACGATATGGGTGTCGTACCAGATATTGGCCCAGATCTCGCCCTTCACATATTCCAGCTCGTTGAGCCGCTCCACCGGACGGCCGTTCCATGTCACCGTGATCCGGCGCTCCTCGGTCAGTCCTTCGGGGTCCAGGAACCGCAGTTGCGCGGTGCCGTCGCTCATGATGAGGCTGCGCCCGTCCTGCGTCAGGCCCCAGCCTTCGCCTTCGTAGCGGAACTGGGAAACCGGCGAGAAGTCGTCCAGCTTCCAGACGAAGCCCTGCCGATGCCGCCAGGTCAGGCTGATCAGCCGGTCCTTCCAGTTGACGATGCCCTCGCCGAAATAGGGGCGGGGAACGATGCGGCGGGCCAGCACCTTGCCGCTTTTGGGGTCGACCTTCCGGATTTCCGACTCGCCCTCCAGCCCCGTGCTCTCGTACAGGGCGCCGTCGTGGTAGAAGAGTCCCTCCGTAAAGGCGCCGGGATCGTGCGGATAGCTTCGCACCAGCTTCCATCGCGTCTCCGCCTGAGCCGGGACGATCAGCAGCCATGCGCCCAGCAGCGCGAAAAGAGCGCGCCTCATTCGGCGGCCTGATCCATCATCGCTCCGGCAAGCCAGCCGGGCAGGTCGGCGGCGTCGATATCCTCCACGCGCCGCAATTCGATGGAAAGGCCAAGGTCGGGCAGCGCCGCCTTCTGGCGCTTCTCATCCGCCCGCGCGAGCGGCACGGCCACCAGGCGCCGGTTCACCTTGTTGCGATAATGCATGCGGGCGGTGTTTTCCTGCCCGACATAGCAGCCCTTGTCGTAATCGACGCCGCCCAGTTCGCCGGCATTGGCTTCCAGCCAGAGAATCTGGTCCTGGCCCAGTTCGCCCACGCCCTCGAATATGCCGAGCGACAGCCGGTGCGCCCGGAATGCCGCCGAAGCGTCGCCCTCGTCCGCTGGCGCGATCCAGCGATGGCCAAGCTGCGGCAGGCGGGGGTCGAACGGCTTGCCGGGCGCCTCCAGCGCCCAATGCACCGCCAGGGCATCCTCCCGCGCGATCGCGACCTTGCGCCGAAGCCGGTAGAGCGCCAGCCGCCTGGCCAGCGCGTCCGCCTGGCTCGCCTCGCAATCAATCAGCACGTCCCCGCCGTCCGCCCACAGGATGAAGTCGAACAGCGCCTTGCCCTGCGGCGTCAGCAGCGCGGTCCAGCGCGGTTCGCCCTCCTTCAACCCCGGCACGTCGCGGGTGAGCAGGCCTTGCAGGAAGATTTTAGCCTCCTCGCCGGAAATTCTGAGGAGCGCGCGGTCGGTAAGGGTGGTGCCGGTCATCGGCTTTAGGTAGGACAATCGCCCATCATATCCAAGCCCACCCCCCAAGCTGGCGAGACCGACATGACTTTCGACCTCCTCCTCAAGAACGGCACCGTGCACACCCCCGGCGGCGCGGAAAGCGTGGACGTGGGCGTCAGCGGCGGCAGGATCGTCGCCATCGGCACATCCCTGGGCGGCGCGGGCGAAGTGATCGACTGCACCGGCCTGGACGTGCTGCCGGGCTGCATCGACAGCCAGGTCCATTTCCGCGAGCCGGGGCTGGAGCATAAGGAAGACCTGGAATCGGGCAGCCGCGCCGCTGTGCTGGGGGGCGTCACCGCCGTCTTCGAAATGCCGAATACCAACCCCAATACCGACACCGCCGAGCGCGTGCACGACAAGCTGAAGCGCGCCCGTCATCGCATGTGGTGCGACCATGCCTTCTATGTCGGCGCCACCGCCGACAATGCCGAACAGTTGAGGGAACTGGAACGCATCCCCGGCACGTCGGGCGTCAAGATCTTCATGGGCGCGTCGACCGGCAGCCTGCTGGTCGACGATGACGACGCCCTGTCGCGAGTCCTGGCCAGCGGCACCCGCCGCGTCGCCATCCATGCCGAGGACGAGGCGCGGATGAACGCCCGCAAGGATTATCGGGTGGAGGGCGACCCGTCGTCCCACCCGGTCTGGCGCGACGATGAAAGCGCGATGATCGCGACCAGGCGCATCATCGACCTGGCCCGCAAGGCGCGCCGCCGCATCCACATATTGCATGTGACGACGCCCGCCGAACTGGAATATATCGCCCGGAACAAGGACATCGCGACCTGCGAGGTCACGCCCCAGCATCTGACCCTGGCGGCGGAGGACGCCTATCCGCGCCTGGGCACCTATGCGCAGATGAACCCGCCGATCCGGTCGGGCGCGCATCGCGACGGCCTGTGGCATTGGCTGAACCAGGGGGTGCCGGACGTTCTGGGCAGCGACCATGCGCCGCATACGATGGAGGAGAAGGCGAAGCCCTATCCCGCATCGCCCAGCGGCATGCCGGGCGTCCAGACGCTGGTGCCGCTGCTGCTCAACCATGTGGCGGAAGGGCGCCTGTCGCTGCGCCGGTTCATCGAACTGACCTCTTCGGGGCCGCAGCGCGTCTTCGGCCTGGTGGGGAAGGGGCGCATCGCGCTCGGCTATGACGCGGACTTCACGGTGGTCGACCTCAAGAAGCGCTGGACCGTCGGTCGCGACTGGCTGGCATCGCGCTGCGACTGGTCCCCGTTCGAGGGGATGGAGCTGACCGGCAAGGCCGTCGGCACCATCATCCGCGGCCATCGGGTGATGTGGGAAGACGCGCTCGCCAACCAGGCCGTGGGGGAGCCTGTGCGGTTCGAGGCGACCGAGTTCGCTTAGGCCGTCGCCAGGCGATTGCGACGGGCGGCGGTCAGGCTGTCCGCCGCGAACAGGATGAGGCTGAGCCAGATCAGCGCGAAGCTCGTCATCTGCCCCGCGGTCAGCCTTTCGCCGAACAACAGGATGCCGCACAGGAACTGCATCGAGGGCGCCAGATATTGCAGCAGGCCAAGCGTCGCCATCGGCAGCCGATGCGCGGCGGTCGCGAACAGCAGCAGCGGCACTGTCGTCACCGCTCCGGCGGCGATCAGCAGGATGGTGGTCGGCGCGTCCTGCCCGAAGCCGATGCCGCCATGCGCGGACAGCCAGAACAGATAGGCCATGGCCGCCGGCATCAGCAGCAGGGTCTCCACGCCCAGCCCCGCCATCGGCGCGACCGGCGTCAGCTTCCGGATCAACGCGTAGAAGGCGAAGCTCAGCGCCAGCGCCACGCTGATCCAGAGCGTGGTGAGGGCGGTCGCGGCCATGATGGCGACGCCGACCGCCGCGATTCCCACCGCCGCCAGCTGTCCCCGCCGCAGCCGTTCGTGGAGCAGCAGCACGCCCAGGCCCACCGTGACGAGCGGATTGAGGAAATAACCCAGGCTGGCGGCGAGCACATGCCCGGCGTTCACCGCCCAGACATAGGTCAGCCAGTTGGCGCCGATCATCACCGCCGACGCGGCAAGGGCCGAAAGCAGCCGCCGGTCGCGCAATATCGGCCCCAGATCGGCCAGGCTTCGCCGCGCCAGCAGCAGCGCCAGGATCAGCAGCAGCGACCACAGGATGCGCTGGCTGACGATCTCCACCGCGTTCACATGATGCAGCAGCTTGAAATAGATCGGCAGCAGGCCCCACAGGCCATAAGCCGTCACCGCGGCGATCAGGCCGCGGCGGACCGCCCGTTCCGATGGCGGAAGGGAATTCAGAGGATGCCTCCGCCCAGGAACAGCCGCAGCGCGCCGAACCCCGCAACGATCAGGCAGAAATTGCGCCCGCCGTTCCTGGCCGAGAACATGCCGACAAACGCGCCTAGCAGCGCCATCGGCACCAGCAGCCAGTTGAGCGCACCCAGCAGCGGAAAGACCGCCGGGATCATCAGGATGAGGGTGACGAGGCCGATCAGGGCCGACAGCATGTTGAGCATGATCGCACAAATGGCGCTTCGCCGGGGGAAGGGCAAGATGGGCGGCGGGGCCAGTTGGCGCGGATTGGCCCGGCGCGGGAGAAAATTCGCCGATTCACCACAATCCCTAACGAAAAATTAACCTCTGATATTCATCCCTTGTTTACGAAGGAGTGAAGCCATGGCGTCTGTTCGATCTTTCTGTGTTCTGGCGATGATCGTCGCCCTGCCGCTGGCGGGCTGCGGCAAGAAGGCGGATGATCTGAACGCGCTCGACGCCCAGCTCACCAACAATGCGGCGGATGCGCTCGCCAATCAGATCGTGGTCGATCCCCGGCTCGCCGGCCAGTCCCAGGCCAGCGCCAGGCTGCCTGCGCTGAAGGGAGAGGCCGCGACCGCCCTCGCGGCGGCGGTGAAGCTCGCCGGCGGCAGGCTGCTCGCCGCGCCCGCTCCGGCGGAAGGGGAGGCGAAGGAGTCCGAATCGACGCTCGCCGCCGTGGCCGGCGAACAGAAGAAGCCGGGCGGCAACGCCTTTTGCCGCGAACAACTGGTGCAAGGCGCGCAGTGGGTCAGCCGCCTGCCCGAACCCTTCACCGTCTATCCCGGCGCGCAACTGACGGAGGCGGCGGGCGCGGAAAAGGACGGATGCACGTTGCGCGCGGCGACGTTCGTGACCCCCGTGCCGTGGCAGAGCGTGATGGATTTCTACTATACCCAGGCGCGCCGCGCGGGTTTCGACGCCGAACACAGGGTGATGGGCGGCGACCATGTGCTGGGCGGCACGCGCAAGGGGGACGGCAGCGCCTTCCTGCTGCTGTTCACCCAGGCGCCCGGCGGCAGGACCAGCGTCGACGTGCTGGCGGATAACGGGCGATAAGGGCGAAGGCAAGTCGGGCTCTTGCCAATGCATGACATTCCCCTCCCGCAGGCGGGAGGGGCTAGGGGTGGGCGCGAGCGTAGCGAGCTTCTGACCTAACTGCTGCAAAACAACGCGGATGTCGCGCCGGCCCACCCCCTAACCCCCTCCCGCTTGCGGGAGGGGGAATGACAGGAAACCACTCATAGCCTCCATGCCTATCCTCCACTTCGTCGGCGCGCCCTTCTCCCAAGGCCAATGACCGCTTTCCAAGCCTTGCAGAAATGCTCTAGGGCGGGCGGCATGACCAATATTCTTCTCGTCATGGCAGGGGGCGCCGTCGGATCGGCCCTGCGATACCTGCTCGGGCGTCTTGCTGCGCAGATGATCCCCGGCGCCTCCTGGCCCTGGGGGACGTTCGGCGCGAATGTCGTCGGCGGTTTCGCGATGGGGCTGCTCGCCGGATGGCTGGCGCGCTTCAACGCGCCGTCGGGCGAGCCGATCCGCCTGCTGCTGGCCGTGGGCCTGCTCGGCGGCTTCACCACCTTCTCCTCCTTCAGCCTGGAGACCATGCTGATGATGGAGCGCGGACAGACGGGCATGGCGCTCGGCTATGCGGTCATTTCCGTCGTCGGCGCCGTGGGCGCGCTGGCCGGCGGCCTGGCCGTGATGAGGAGCGTCGCATGAAGGGGCGTCCACCCGGCAGATCTTCCGGCCCGCGCAAGTCCGGCACCGCTCCTGCGGGTCGTGCGCGGGGGGCGGTCAAGGCCGCTCGCGCCCGCAAGCCCGATGCGCCCAAGGCCGGTCCCAGGCCGCCTGCCGCGAAACCTGCCGCAAAACCCGCAGCCGCGAAGCCGGCCAAGCTGTCCCCAGCCAAGGGCGTTTCGCTGGATGTGCGGCAGTTTCGCGTAGGGGCGGACGATGACGGTATCCGGCTGGACCGCTGGTTCCAGCGGCATCTGCCCGATGTCGGCTTCAACACGGTCTCCCGCTGGGCGCGCACCGGCCAGTTGCGCGTCGATGGCGCCCGCGCCGCGCCGGGCGACCGCATCGCGGAGGGCCAGAGCATCCGCGTGCCCCCCGCCGAACCCAAGGCGCCCGAAACCGCGAAGCCCAGGCGCGTCCGCCCGCAACTGACCGACGATCAGATGGCCTTCGCCCAGGGACTCGTCATCCATCGCGACGCGCAGGCCATTGTCATCAACAAGCCGCCTGGCCTCGCCACGCAGGGCGGCACCAAGACGGACGATCATGTCGACGGCCTGCTCGATGCGCTGGAGTTCGACCTGGACCAGCGGCCCAAGCTCGTCCACCGGCTGGACAAGGACACGTCCGGCGCGCTGCTGATCGCCCGCACCGCCCGGTCGGCGGCCTATTTCGCCAAGGCCTTTTCCAGCCGCACGGCGCGCAAGGTCTATTGGGCCATCGTGATGGGCGTGCCCTCCATCGAGGACGGCATGATCGAACTGCCCATCGCCAAGCAGCCCGGCACCGGCGGCGAGAAGATGCATGTGGATGAGGAGGAGGGGCTGCCCTCCCGCTCGCGCTATCGCGTGATCGAGCGGGCGGGCAACCGCGCCGCCTGGGTGGAGCTGCAACCCTATACCGGCCGCACCCACCAGTTGCGCGTCCATATGGCGGCCATCGGCCATCCCATCGTCGGCGACGGCAAATATGGCGGCAAGGACGCCTTTCTGAGCGGCACGATCAGCCGCAAGATGCACCTTCACGCCCGGCGCATCCGGGTCGATCATCCCGATGGTGGCCGGGTCGACGTGCGGGCCGAACTGCCCGAGCATTTCGCCGCCAGCCTTGCCTCGCTGGGCTTCGACCTTTCCGCCGGCGACCTGCCGCTGGACGAGGAGATCGCCCGCCCGCCCACGCGGGAGGATGAGAAGAAGGCCGCCCGCGCCCATGCCAAGCAGATCCGCAAGGGCCGCAAGGGCGAAAGGCGCGCGCGCGGCTCCGGCGGGGGAGCGCGCAGGAAGTCATGACGAACAGGCTTGCGGTGTTCGATTGCGACGGCACGCTGGTCGACAGCCAGCACAGCATCTGCGCGGCCATGGTCCGCGCGTTCGAGAGCGAGAAGCTGGCGGCGCCCGACCGGGCGGCGATCCTGTCGGTCATCGGCCTGTCGCTCCCGCTCGCCATGGCGCGCCTGCTGCCCGATGCGGAGGTCGGTTATCATGACCATCTGTCGGAAAGCTACAAGCTGGCCTTCCAGCAGCTTCGCCGGGAAAATGCGGTGTCGGAACCGCTTTATCCCGGCATCGCCGCGCTGATCCGCGAACTGGATGCCGATGGCTGGCTGCTCGGCGTCGCCACGGGCAAATCGGACCGGGGATTGCGCCTCTGCCTTGCCCATCATGGCATCCACGCCCATTTCGTGACCTTGCAGACCGCCGACCGCCATCCGTCCAAGCCGCATCCCTCCATGCTGTTGGCCGCCATGGCCGAAGCGGGAGCGACGCCCGAAAGCACGGTGATGATCGGCGACACCAGCTTCGACATCGACATGGCGCTGTCCGCCGGCACGCGGGCGCTGGGCGTTGGCTGGGGCTATCACACGCCGCAGGAGCTGATCGGCGCGGGCGCGCACGGCGTCGCCATGGACAGCGAGGAGCTGCGCGGCCATATCCACGCTTCCCTCATGCGATCCCTATGACCGACATGCCGCCCGTTCCGCCCGTCGACCCCCAAAAGGTCGCCCGCCAGCGCTTCTTCGCGCTCGGGCTGTTCCGCCTGTCGGGCGCGCTGCTGGTGATGTTCGGATTCCTGGTGCTGATGCAGCGTTTCCATTGGGTGCAGGGGAGCAAGGCGAAGGCCATGGGCGCGATCTTCGTCCTCGTCGGCCTGTTCCAGTTCGTCATCGTTCCGCGCCTGCTGCTCGCGCTGTTCAGGAAACCGCCGCAATCATGAAGCGCTTTTATGAGGACGCCGCCGTCGTCGCGGGCGAATCCGGTTTCGAAATCCGCCTGGACGGCCGCCCGGTCCGCACGCCGGCCCGCGCGCCGCTGGCGCTGCCCACCCAGGGGCTTGCGGAGGCGATCGCCGAGGAATGGCGCGCGCAGGGCGAAACGGTCGACCCGCGTTCCATGCCGTTCACGGGCCTTGCCAACGGCGCCATCGACCAGATCGCGCCCCATAGCGGGAGCTTCGCGGCGGGGATCGCCCGCTATGCCGAAAGCGACCTGCTCTGCTATCGCGCGGAGGGGCCGGCGGAGCTTGTCGCGCGGGAGGCCGCGGCCTGGGATCCGCTGCTGGATTGGGCCATGGCGCGCTATGACGTCGCCTTTCGGGTGACGCAGGGCGTGGTTCCGGTCGCCCAGCCCGCCCGGACGCTGGAAAGGCTGGCGGCTGCCGTCGCTGCGTTCGATCCCTTCACGCTCGCAGGGCTGTCGACGCTGGTGACGCTGTCAGGCTCGCTCGTCTGCGGCCTCGCGGTGGTGGAGGGCGGCCATGACGCGGACCTGATCTGGACGGCGGCCGAGATCGACGAAGCCTGGGAAGTCGAACAATGGGGCGAGGACAAGGAGGCCGCCGCCCGGTCGGCGCGGCGCAGGCACGAATTTGCCATGGCCCGAGCCTTTTGCGAGATGACCCGCGCCTGACCGGGTGGGAATGACGCCGCCTCTTCGTTCAATATCAATGAGCGGGCAGCCCTTCGCGCCCGCTTCCGTTGCATGATCGAGGAGTGTCCATCTTGCCGTCCCGTACCTTTCTCGTCGCCCTGATCGCCCTGTCCGCGCCGCTGGCGGCGCCGGCGCTTGCGCAGGAGGCGGCGCAGGCCGCTCCCGCCGCAGGCCAGATGACGCCGGAGCAGATCGCTGCCTTCAACCAGGCGGTCACGGATTTCACCGCCGGACAGACCGCGCAGCAGGCCGGCGACAATGCCGGCGCCGCCGCGAAATATGAAGCCGCGCTGCCCGCCATCCGCACGGCGGTGCAGGCCGATCCCGCCAAGATCGACAATGTGAATTTCCTCGCCAACGCGCTTTACGCCAATGCGGCGGCTCAGGGCGCGCTGGGCAGGATGGACAAGGTGATCGCGCTCTACACCGAATCCGCGCCCTATTGGCGCAAGCTGGTGGAGGCGAAACCCGCCGACGCCGCCAGCCGCAATATCTTCGCCGGCATATTGATCCAGATGGGCAATCAGAAGCTGGCCGGCAGTGACAAGACCGGCGCTGATCCCCTCTATCAGGAGGCGCTGGCCCTCGCCCGCAAGTCCGTCGCGGAAAACGCCCAGGACGCGGTGTCCCGGAACATCCTGCTGTCGGCGCTGATCGGGGCCAGCCAGACCGGCAACGACCCGGCCCTGTCCGCCGAAGCGCTGAACATGGGCAAGGCGATGCTGAGCGACGGCACCATCGATGCGATGAACAGGCCCTCCATCGAGGCGATGACTGGCGCCAAATCGGGCTGACGCGGCTTTCCGTTCGTCCAGAGCGGGTTTTGATCTGATGAATCAGCTCTCCGCTCTGGATTCGTGGTTAATCAGCGATCGGTTCCGTTCGCTTGGAATCGCCCTAGCGCCAAGGTCGCAACTGGCTCCTGCCGCCGCAGGGGCGCGCCGAAAGCTCTTGTCCTAGGCAGCGTGGACAAATTCAAGACTTGCCGGACTGAGTGATTTGGGTGGTTTCCCGCCACCCCCTCCTTTCGTCACCCCGGGCTTGACCCGGGGTCCCGCTGCCTTGGACGAGGCGCGGCACTCAGAAAGAAAGCGGGACCCCGGGTCAAGCCCGGGGTGACGGTGGGGCAATGTCCGCAACTGGCCATTTCACGACATTTTCGAATTTGTCCACGCTGCCTAGGCCGTTATGCCCGTGATCTTGTCGGCATAGAGCAGCCGACCCGGCCCCATCAGGCCGATGAATTGCGGCAGCATATGGCGGGCAAGCGCGAAGCAGCCCTCGCTGCGGCCGATCTTGCCCCAGCTCGCGATATGGTTCTCGCTGACATAGTCCGCGCCATGCACGACGATGGCGCGCATTTCCGCATTGTTGTTCTGCGGGTCCAGCCCGGCCAGCCGCATCGCCCGGCCGTGCTGGCCCTCATAGATTTCGCCGGTCTTGAACGCGCCAGAACTGCTCGCCAGCGAATTGGGCTCATTGGAAAAGCTGTGGAGCCATCCCGAATGCTCCGGGTCGGAACCGCGGCCGTGGGCGACCAGATAGGAACTGGCCTGTCCGCCGATCAGATCGACCACATGGAAGCGCAATTCGCGGGATGGCGCGTTGAAATCGGCCAGCGCCACCCGGTCGCGCAGCGTGAACATATGCCCATGCTGGTCCAGCGCGGCCTTGGCCCGTTCCAGCAGTTTCGCATAGGGCTGGGCAGCGAGCGGTCCCGGCGAGGCGGGACGCGGAACCGGAGGAACGGCCGGCTGCGGCTGCGTTTCGCCCAGCGGAGCGGCCCGCCCGGCACTGTCGGCAAGAAACGAAAAAGCCAGCCCGCTCAAAGCGAGCTTGGTAAAATTACGACGATCCATGAATCGCAATATAGCAAAGGAGCGGCGACAGTCCAAGGGCGCCGCCGGATCGCCGCCGCCGTCCATCCCCATGATGGCCGGAAAACCGTCGTCCCGCCTCCTTTCCGGGGCGGGAGACCGCGGCCGATGCCTGGGGGCCTATTCGGTGGCGTTCGCGCCTTCGTCGCCGCCCAGGCGCGCGGTCATGCCGGTCGCGGCGGCGTCATCTTCTATCTGCTGCTGTTCGGAAATGCTGGGCGGCGGGGCGGGTTCCGGCGCGGCATTGTTGCTCGGCTCCGGCGCCGGGGCCACGGGTTCTTCCTCGATGACGTTCTCGACAGGCGGTTCGACCAGGTTGTTGGTCACGGGCGCCTCTTCCTCCTTCTTGCCGCAGGCGGCGAGGACGAGCGTGCCGGCAAGGGCGAAAAGGGCGAGTTTGCGCATGAAGATCAATCCTTGGATGCGATGGTGGCGGCGGGCGCGGCGGTCGGATCGACGCGGCGGCTGGACGCCTCGATCTTCGCCGCCAGCAGCTTGTCCCAGCCATAGGGATCGGAACGGAAGTTCATCGTGCCGTTATTGCCGGCAAAGGCGGTCCAGTAAAGCAGGTACACCGCCACTTCCTTCGGCAGCGACACGCGCTGGGTCTTGCCGGTGTCGATCAGCGACTGGATCTTGCCCGCAAGGTCGGGATCGCTCGCCACCATCAGTTCCGCCAGCGGCACGGGCTTTTCCAGGCGGATGCAGCCATGGCTCGCCAGTCGGTCATAGCTTGAGAATTTCGCTCGCGACGGGGTGTCGTGCAGGTAGACGGCGAAGGGATTGTTGAAGTCGAACTTCAACCGGCCCAGCGCGCTGTTGGGGCCGGCGGGCTGCACGATGCGCTCCCCGGTCTCCGGCGTGCCGACGATCTTGTAGCCCTGACGGATCAGCGCGGCGCGCCCCTTGGGCCATAATTCGCGCTTGGCGATGGAGGCGGGGACGTTCCACGGCGGATTAACCACGATGGAATGGATGCTGGAAACCAGCATCGGCGTCGCATTGTCGGGCGCGCCCGTCACGGCGCGCATCGACGTCACCGGCTCGTCCCCCTCGAACACGGTCAGCACGGCGGCGGCGATGTTCACCTGTACCCGGTTGACCGGCAATTGCCGCGGCATCCAGCGCCAGCGTTCCATATTCGCCATGATCGCGGCGATGCGGTCGTCCACCGGCACGTTCAGTTCCCTGAGCGTCCGGGCGTCCAGCAGGCCGGTGGGGTTGAGGCCATAGCGCCGCTGCGCCCGTTGCAGCACGTCGACCAGCTTTTCGCCGGGCGTGACGCTCTTGTCCTCTATGGCGATGCGCGCCCGCACGACATCGGGCGAGGATTGCGCCGTCAGCGTCGGCCAGCCGCCCGCATCGCGAATCCGCTCATAATTGGCGAGGCCCTTGCGCAGCCCGTCATAGCCCGCATAGGGCGGCGTCAGGCTGAGCGCCCATTGCGGCAGCCTGTCTTCGGCGATCGCCTTGGCAAGGCCGGGCCGGGGGTCGAACCGCGCCGGGCGCAAGGCCCAGATCTCCAGGAAATCGGCGGTGTCCACGCGCCCGGTGCTGAGCGCCTTCGCCCGGTCCAGCACGGCGGACAGAAGCGCGTCGCCCTTCAGTTCTCCGGTCGCCCTGGCCCGTGCCATCAGCCCCTGCACCGCGCCACCCTTCAGCCATTCGTTCAGCCATTTTTCCTGCGCCGCCGAGGGTTGCGGCAGCGGCACGGGCGGCGGCGTGACGATGGCCGGGGGCAGGATGACCTGCGGGGCGGGGGGCTGCGACGAGGGCGCCGGCATGGTCGGCGCGACGGCGGGCGGCTGCGCCGCCGCGGGCAGCGCGACGGCGGCCAGGAGGGAAATTACGGAAAAACGGATCATTTCAGGACGGTTCATGCTGGACCAGATAGCGCAAAGCCCGCATCGTTCAAACTCGAAGATAGCGGAAAAGATGATGCTGCACGTCGTTCACCATCCGGCCTATGTCTCTCCGGCAACAGCGGGCAGTTCCTTTCGCTTCGACAAATACGGGCTGGTGATGGAGGCGCTGACCATGGCGGCGGCACCCTTTACCGTGCATGAACCCGCCCCCATGCCGCGCGCCTGGATAGAGGCGGTCCACGACCCCGATTATGTCGAGCAGGTCGCGACGCAGGCCGTGCCGCCGGAAAAGGAAAGGCGCATCGGCTTTCCGGTGACGGCGCGGGTGGCGCGCCGTTCCATGCTGTCGCCCGGCGGCACATGGCTGGCGGCGCGGCTCGCCATGCGCCATGGCTATGCGGCCAATGCGGCGGGCGGCAGCCATCATGCGCTGCCCGGCAGCGGCGCGGGATATTGCGTGTTCAACGACCTGGCCATCGCCGCGAACCGGCTGATCGCGGAGGGGGACGCGCGGCGGATATTGATCCTCGACCTCGACGTGCATCAGGGGGTCAGCACGGCCGTGCTGACCGGCGGGCGAGGGGACATATTCACCCTGTCTATCCATGCGGACCGCAACTTTCCCGTGCGCAAGGCCCGCTCGACGCTTGACATAGGCCTGCCCGACGGCACGGGCGACGAAGCCTATATGGATGCCCTTATGAAGGTCATGCCGCCCGTGCTCGACGATTTCCGGCCCGACCTGATCCTCTACCAGGCCGGGGTCGATCCGCATGAAGGGGACCGCCTCGGCCGTCTGGCGCTGAGCGATGCCGGCCTGGACCGCCGGGACCGCGCCGTGATGCGCGCCGCGCGCCGCCGGGGCATTCCGCTCGCCAGCACCATGGGCGGCGGCTATGGCGAAGACCGCATGGCCATCGCCCGGCGGCATGCCGACTGCATGATCCGGCTGGCGGAAGAGGCGGGCGATGGCCGATAGCTGCCGTCGAGCGCGCTATGCTTCAAGGAAAACAGAAGGTCGGCAAACCCCCATCCGCGCTCAATGCAGCGTCGCCTCCCCCGTCGCGTCGGAACCGGCGGCCTGCCTGCTCTCCATGATTTTTGCCGCGACCAATCCCGCCGCGACCAGCGCCGCGAAATCGCTGAAGGCCAGATAAAGGATATAGCCCCAGGGCGCATGATTGAACACGGCTTGCCCTACATGCAGCCACAGCACGGCCGCGAGCGCGAACAGGACCGTCGCTCTCGCCCGGCCGCCCAGATCGCCGCTCGCCAACCGCAGCATCAGCGCGATGACGATGCCGACGACCAGCGCCAGGATCAGCCCGCCGATCAGCGCCCCGGCATCGGTCACCGGAAATCCGCTGTTGTTGTAGAAGACCGTCGCGACAGGCCCCTTGCCGTAGAGGATGGTGCCCTGCGCGGTCGCCGGGTCGGGAATCACATAGACGCCGGTGCCCGACGGCGTCAGCGCCTGCGCCAGGGCCGCCTGCAAATTGCTGCCGGCGGCGGATTCGGCGCGGTTAAAGGCGAGGGCGCTCAGCGGCGTCCCCCAGAAGATGAAGCCGACGAGATACATGGCGACGCCGCCGATCAAGCCGCCCAACAGGGTCTTGAACATATGCCCTCCTGTCCTCTCAACGGTCGAGAGGCTGACGGACAAACGCCGGAACGGCAATATCTTTCCGGGAAGGGCGCTCAATCGCCCTTGCGGGAGGCCTTTTCCGATATGCCCGACACGCCTTCGCGCCGGTCGAGTTCGTCCAGCACGTCGTCCAGCGAGATGTCGAGGTCGGCCAGCAGCACCAGCAGGTGGAACAGCAGGTCCGCGCTTTCCCCGATCGCGCCCTGCCGGTCGGAAGCCATGGCGGCGATCACCGTCTCCACGGCCTCTTCGCCGACTTTCTGCGCGATCTTGGCCCGCCCCTTGGCGGTCAGCTTCGCCACATAGGATTGGCCGGGATCGGCATCCCGCCGCTGGCGGATGGTTCGTTCAAGGTCGAAAAGGGTCGCGCGCATGGCGCCATCAAGCGCCGCGCGCGCAAACCGTCAAACGAAAACTTACTTGCGCTTGCGGCGGGCGACGAAAACCCGCGCGCCCAGCACCGCTGCGCCCAGGCCGAACAGCGCCATCTGCTCCGGTTCGGGCACCGGCGTCGGCGTGCCGCCGGACGAGGAACCGCCCGAGCTGCTGGAGCCGCCGCACTTCTTGCCCCAGCACCAGGTCGCTTCCGCCGGAGCCGCCGCGCCCATCAGAGCGGCCACGCCAGCGGCCAGAAACAGCTTGTTCACATTCATCGTCTTCACCCCGCTGTTGATTTGAGTCAGGTGAGGGAAGAGGTGCAGGCGCCGTGCCAGTTCCGCCAAATGGAGGCGGAAGGGGGGCGCAATGGTTAACGCAGGCCTGCCGTCATTGGTTAATGTAAAGGAAACCGACGCTTTTTCGGCGGAATGCGGTCGGTCAGGCGGCCCGCACCGCTATGCCAGCGGCGGCAAGCGCCTGATGCGCTTCAGCAATGCTATGTTGACCGAAATGAAATATGGAGGCCGCCAGCACCGCGCTGGCATGCCCCTCCACCACGCCCTGGACCAGATGGTCCAGCGTGCCGACGCCGCCGCTGGCGATCACCGGGACCGAAACCGCATCGGCAATGGCGCGGGTGAGGGCAAGGTCATAGCCCGCCTTGGTCCCGTCGCCGTCCATGGAAGTGACGAGCAGTTCGCCAGCGCCCAGTTCCGCCAGCCTGACGGCATGGTCCAGCGCGTCGATGCCGGTGGGTTTGCGCCCGCCATGGGTGAAGATTTCCCAGCGGCCTTCCGCTACCCGCCGGGCATCGACGGAGCCGACGACGCACTGGCTGCCGAAGCGGTCGGCGATGTCGGCCACCACTTCCGGCCGGGCGACGGCGGCGCTGTTCACGGCCACCTTGTCCGCGCCCGCGAGCAGCAGCGCCCGCGCATCTTCGGGACTGCGCACCCCGCCGCCGACCGTTACGGGCATGAAGCAGACTTCGGCGGTGCGCCGCACCACGTCCAATATGGTGCCCCGCGCCTCATGGGTGGCGGTGATGTCGAGGAAGCAGAGCTCGTCCGCGCCCGCCGCATCATAGACCTTGGCCTGCTCGACCGGATCGCCCGCGTCGCGCAGGTCGATGAAGTTCACGCCCTTGACCACCCGGCCATTGGCGACGTCGAGGCAGGGGATGACGCGGGTGCGGACGGTCATGTCACGCCGCCGCCTGCGCCACGGCCAGCGCGGTCTTCAGGTCCAGCCGCCCGTCATAGAGCGCCCGGCCGGTGATCACGCCTTCGATGCCTTCATCGGCATGCAGGCTGAGGATGCGGATGTCCGCGATGCCCGCGACGCCGCCGCTGGCGATCACGGGAATGTTCGTGGCCCGCGCCAGATCGACGGTCGCGTCGATATTGCAGCCCTTGAGCAGGCCGTCGCGGCCCACGTCGGTGAAGAGCAGGCTGGCCACCCCCGCATCCTCGAACCGCCGGGCAAGGTCGACCACCGGCATGTCGGACTTCTCCGCCCAGCCGTCGGTCGCGACGAAGCCGTCCCGCGCATCCACCGCCACGACGATGCCGCCGGGGAAGTCCCGCGCCGCCGCCTTGACGAAATCCGGGTCTTTGAGCGCCGCCGTGCCGATCACGATGCGCGATACGCCCAGGTCGAACCAGCGTTCCACCGCCTCCCGGTTGCGGATGCCGCCGCCCAGTTGCACATGGCCGGGGAAGGCTTCGACAATGGCTTCGACCGCTTCGGCGTTGACGGCGCGACCCGCGAAGCTGCCGTCCAGATCGACCACATGCAGGTGCTGCGCGCCCGCTTCCGCGAACAATATCGCCTGCGCGGCGGGATTGTCGCCATAGACGGTAGCGCGGTTCATGTCGCCCTCCGCCAGGCGGACGACCTGGCCGCCCTTGAGGTCGATGGCGGGAAAAACGATGAGGCTCATTTCAACATCCGTTCGGTTCGAGCGAAGTCGAGAATTTGTTGCACGCCCCATGTCTTGACTTCGCTCGACACGAACGGGGGGAAGGGCAGGCTCATGGACGCCATTCCAGAAAGCGGGACAGGAAGGAAAGGCCGTAATTCTGGCTCTTTTCCGGGTGAAACTGGCAGCCGATGATCGTGTCGCGCGCGACCGCGGCGACCAGCGGCCCGCCATGATCGGTGACGGCGGCGACATCGGCCTGGTCGGCCGCGTCGAAATGATAGCTGTGCAGGAAATAGGCCTCGCCCGTTTCCAGTAGCGGCGGCGCGCCGCGCAGGGTCACGTCGTTCCAGCCCATATGCGGCACCTTGACCGCCGGGTCTTGCGGCTCGATCAGGCGCACGGTGCCGCCGATCCAGCCCAGCCCCTCATGCCGCCCGAATTCCTCCCCCGCATCGGCCAGCAACTGCATGCCCACGCACACGCCCAGGAAGGGCGCGCCGCGTTGGTGCACGGCTTCATTCATCGCCTCCACCATGCCGGGGATGGCGACCAGCGCGTCGCGGCAGGCGCGGAAGGCGCCGACGCCGGGCAATACGATCCGGTCGGCCCTCGCCACGACATCGGCGTCGGCGGTGATGACGGCGTCCGTCGCGCCCGCCTTGCGCAGGGCGTTATGCACCGAATGAAGGTTGCCCGCGCCGTAATCGATCAGGGCAAGCGTCGTCACAATATCCCCTTGGTCGACGGAATGGCGTCGGCCTTGCGCGGATCGATCTCCACCGCCTGCCGCAAGGCGCGGGCCAGGCCCTTGAAGCAGCTTTCGACGATATGGTGATTGTTGCTGCCGTAGAGATTTTCGATGTGCAGCGTGATCCCGGCGGCCTGGGCGAAGCTGTGGAAGAAATGCTCCACCATCTCCGCGTCCCATTCGCCGATGCGCTGCACGGTGAAATCCGCCTTGAACACCAGCCAGGGACGCCCGGAAATGTCCAGCGACACGCGGGTCAGCGTCTCGTCCATCGGGGAATAGACGCTGCCGTAGCGGGATATGCCGCGCTTGTCGCCCAGCGCCTTGGCCACCGCCTCGCCGATGGCGATGGCGGTGTCCTCCGTCGTGTGATGCTGGTCGACATGCAGGTCGCCGACCGTCTTCACGTCCATGTCGATCAGCGAATGGCGGGACAGTTGTTCGATCATATGATCGAAAAAACCGATGCCCGTCGAAACGGTATAGATGCCGGTGCCGTCGAGATTGACGGTCACGTCGATCTGCGTTTCCGCAGTGTTGCGGTGAATGTCGGCCGTGCGCATGGCTGCGCCCTATAGCGAACTGTGCGGCTGTTGCAATGTGCCCGGCAATCTGTGGCGCGCACTTGACCCGCGCCGCCGCGCCGTTAGGACATTGGCGCATGAGCGAAGACCTGCCCGACAGCCTGATTCCCTATGACGAAATCGTGCAGGAGGCCCTGCGCGCCGTGGTCGGCCGCGTATTGGGCGAAATCGAGCGTTCCGGCGGGCTTCCCGGCGCGCATCATTTCTACATCACCTTCAAGACCCAGGCCGCCGGAGTCGATATTCCGCGCCATCTGGTCGAACGCTTCCCGGACGAGATGACCATCGTGCTCCAGAACAAATTCTGGGATCTGAAGGTCAGCGACGACGCCTTCGGGGTCAGCCTGACCTTCAACCAGGTGGCGGCGCATCTGCATATTCCCTTCGCCGCGATCACCGCCTTCGTCGATCCGGCGGTCAATTTCGCCCTCCAGTTCCAGGCGCAGGCCGACATCGCGCCCGAACCGCATGAGGAGGCGGAAAACGACGCGCCGCAGGTCATGACCGAGGACGGCTCCAATGTCGTGACCGTGGATTTCGGCAAGAAGAAATAGGCTCTGGTATCGGGGACCGGGCGTCCCCAGATTGGCGGCACTCCGGCCATTTCAGGGAGTGCCCGACTTGAGCGATACCCGCACCGAAACAGACAGCATCGGCGCCATCGAAGTGCCCGCCGGCGCCTATTGGGGCGCGCAGACCCAGCGCAGCATCGAGAATTTCCCCTTCGGTCCCGATGAGCGCATGCCGATCGGCATCGTCCACGCGCTGGCCATCGTGAAGCAGGCGGCGGCGCGGGTGAATCGCGGCCATGGACTCGATTCGGGCCTGGCCGACGCCATAGAGGCGGCGGCGGCGCAGGTGATCGCGGGCCGCCATGACGACCAGTTCCCGCTCGTCATCTGGCAGACGGGCAGCGGCACCCAGTCCAACATGAACGTCAATGAGGTGATCGCGGGCATCGCCAATGAGGCGCTGACCGGCAGGCGCGGCGGGAAAAGCCCGGTCCATCCCAACGATCATGTGAATATGGGGCAATCGTCCAACGACAGCTTCCCCACGGCATTGCATATCGCGGCGGCGCGGGCAGTGACGGGGCATTTGTTCCCCGCGCTCGACCGGCTGCACGCCGCGCTGGACGCCAAGGCGAAGGCGTGGGCGGGCATCGTCAAGATCGGCCGCACCCATTTGCAGGATGCGACGCCGCTGACATTGGGGCAGGAATTTTCCGGCTATGCGCATCAGCTTTACCGCAGCCGCAAGCGGATCGAACCCGCGACCATGCACGGCATGACGGCGCTGGCGCAGGGGGGCACGGCGGTCGGCACCGGCCTCAACGCGCCCGCAGGTTTCGACGCGGCGGTGGCGAAGGAGATCGCGACGCTGACCGGCCTGCCGTTCCGGACGGCGGAAAACAAGTTCGAGGCGCTGGCGTCCAACGATCCGCTGGTGCACCTGTCCTCCACGCTGGCGACTCTGGCTGTGGCGTTGACCAAGATCGCCAACGACATCCGCCTGCTGGGCAGCGGGCCGCGTTCGGGCCTTGGCGAACTGGACCTGCCCGCCAATGAGCCGGGCAGTTCGATCATGCCGGGCAAGGTCAACCCGACCCAGTGCGAGATGCTGACGATGGTCGCCGCGCAGGTGATCGGCAATCATCAGGCGGTTACGGTCGGCGGGTTGCAGGGGCATCTGGAACTCAATGTGTTCAAGCCGATGATCGGCGCGGCGGTGCTGCGGTCCATCCATCTGCTGAGCGTCGGGATGGACAGTTTCGCCGAACGCTGCGTCGAGGGGCTGGAGGCGAATGAAAGGCGGATCGCCGAACTGGTCGACCGCTCGCTGATGCTGGTGACGGCGCTGGCGCCTGAAATCGGCTATGACAATGCCGCGAAGATCGCCAAGCACGCCCATGCCGAAGGGTTGACGCTGAAGGAGGCGGGGCTGGCATTGGGGCTGGTGGACGAGGCGACGTTCGACCGGCTGGTGCGGCCGGAAAATATGGTCTGATCCAGATCAACATGGCGGAACCGGGCAGGCTGCGATACATTGACGCCTTATGAGCAAGACATCGCCCGATAAACCGCTGATCGCCGTTCGCCCGCCCCGCAAGGCCGGGCTGCTCAGGAAGGCGGCGCGTGTCGGGGCGACGGTCGTCGCGGCGCGGGTCGCGGCGGACACGGGCAAGAAGGGCGTTATCGGCCTGATCGCGGGCATGGGCGCAAAGCGGCTCATCATGCGCCATCCGGTCGGCGCGCTGTTCGTGACGGGCGCCTACATGGCCGGCAAGGTCTATGAGGCGAAGCGCGAGGCGGACCGCAAGCGCACCACCAAGGCGCTGCCCGACGGCAGCGCGCCGCCGATCCTGATCGAGGAGGCGCGCAAGGCCCGCAAGCGTTGACGGCGCGATAGTCCCCCCTTGCCAAATCGCGTCCATGGCGGCACTAGCGGCCATGGCCGACAGCATTCCCATCGAGACGCCCGATTTCAAGCGCCGCGGCGTCCTGTTCGTTCTTTCCTCGCCTTCGGGCGCCGGCAAATCCACCATTGCGCGCAAATTGCTCGCCGCCGAACCGGATCTGGCGATGTCGGTGTCCGCGACGACGCGGCCGATGCGGCCGGGCGAGGTCGACGGCAAGGATTATCATTTCGTCGATCTGGAGGAATTCCGGCGGATGATCGCCGATCATGAATTCCTGGAATGGGCGCATGTCTTTGGCCAGCGTTACGGCACGCCTCGGGCGCCGGTGGAGGCGATGCTGAAGTCGGGGCGGGACGTGCTGTTCGACATCGACTGGCAGGGCGCGCAGCAGTTGCACCAGATTGCGGGCGGCGATGTCGTGCGCATCTTCATCCTGCCGCCGTCGATGGAGGAACTGGAGCGGCGTTTGCGGGGCCGGGCGACGGACAGCAATGAGGTGATCGAGGGCCGCATGGCCCGCGCCGCCGGAGAGATCGCGCATTGGGACGGCTATGATTATGTGCTGTGCAATGTCGATGCGGAGGATTGCTTCCAGCGGGTCCAGACCATCCTGCATGCCGAACGCATGAAGCGCAGCCGCCAGACCGGGCTGATCGGCTTCATCCGCAGGCTCAGCCGCTATCATCAGGAGGATTGAGGGTCTTTCAACCCTCGAACCCCGCAGGGTCGGCCCAGTCGGGATGGACCCAGGCCATCGCCTTGAACAGCGTTCCCATCGCGTCGTCGTCGGTCAGGCGGCGGCGGGCGGCCTCCACCTCCTCTGCGCGGGCGGGCGTGGTCCTGCTGAGTTGATCGGCGCGGGCGTCGATGCCGAGCTGGCGCAGGAAGGCGCCCTGGCCGACCGTCCGCGTCACGCGCAGCCCGGCCTGCCGCGCCATATTGCCGATCATGGTGAAATCGACATGGGTGGTGAGGTCGCTCTCGCCCGGTTCCAGGAAGGGATCGGCATAGCGATGCGCCCTGACCGCCTGGAGCGTGTCGCCGGTCGCCGGGCCTTCATAGCCATAGTCGATGACGATGGCGGCGCCGCCCTGCTTCGCGATTCGGTGCGCCAGTTCCAGCGCGATGGCCGATCCTGCGAGGGGCATTTCCAGGATCGCGCCTTCCGGGGCGTCGGCGGCCATGGCGGGGATGCCGGATTCGACGCGGCGGTATCCGGCCATGGGGGCGAAACGGTCGGGCTGGTCCGGATCGGGGCGGACGACGACTCGCTCGCGCCATTCGCTGCCGACGCGGACAAGCTGCCGGACGGGAAGCGCGTCGAAAAATTCATTGGCGACGACCAGCAGCGGTCCCTGTTCGGGCAGGCTGGACACGGAATCATGATGCGCGACATTGGGGATGAGCGCCCCCTGCCGTTCGCGCAGGCTGGGGCTGGTTTCCACGAAATGGACGCGGGGGTGGAAGGTGACGCTGGCCATGGCGCGCAGCGCGTCGGACGCCAGCGTGCCGCGGCCGGGGCCAAGCTCCACATAATGGGCCGCCGGGCGGCTGCCGGACCGCATCCATATGTCCGCCAGGCAGAGGCCGATCAGTTCGCCGAACATCTGGCTGATTTCGGGCGCGGTGGTGAAGTCGCCCGCCGCGCCCATCGGGTCGCGGGTGCCGTAATAATGCTGGTTCGCCTCCGCCATATAATGGGCGACGGAGATGGGGCCGCCCGCCTCGATCTGGCGGGCGAGCCGTTCGGACAAGGTCAGTTCAACTGACACTCGCGCTGCCCGCGACGGGTTCCACGCGGACGCGGCGGCCCTTCGCCGTGACGATCAGGTAGAGGCCGCCCAGGATCATCGGCACGCACAGCCACTGGCCCATGTGCAGCCCGGTGCGGGCGGCGAATTCCATGAGTTGGGCGTCCGCCTCCCGCACATATTCGACGCCGAAGCGGAAGATGCCGTAGCCGAGCAGGAAGATGCCGACCAGCATGCCGGGCTTGTAGCGGGCGCGGGTCTTCCAGAAGGCGAAGGCGAGGATCAGGAACAGGACTATGCCTTCGAGGAAGGCTTCGTAAAGCTGGCTGGGATGGCGGGGGAAAGGGCCGCCGGTCGGGAAAATTATGGCCCAGGGCACGTCCGTCTCCTTGCCCCAGAGTTCCCCGTTCACGAAATTGGCGAGGCGGCCGAAGAACAGGCCGAAGGGGACGCAGCAGGCGACGAAGTCATGGATGCGCAGCCAACTGAGCTTTTCCTTGCGCGCCATGTAGAGGATGCCGAGCGAGACGCCGATGGCCCCGCCGTGGAAGGACATGCCGCCGTTCCACAGCTTGAAGATGTCCAGCGGATTGCGGAGGATTTCGGGCTGGTAGAAGAAGACATAGGCCAGCCGCCCGCCGATGATGATGCCCAGCGTCGCGTAGAAGATCATGTCGTCGGCATGGCGGCGCGCCATAGGCGATCCGGGCTGGGCGATCAGCTTCAGCAGATACCAGTAGCCGATCAATATGCCCGCCAGATAGGCGAGGCTGTACCATTTCAGCGTGAAGAAGCCGAGGTCGAGCGCGACTGGGCTGAGGCCGAGCTGGTCGAAGCGGATGGCGCCCGAAGCGGCGGCGGCAAGGTCTAGGATCAAGTTGGCGTTCCCCTTGGGAAATTCGGTCCCCGCCATAGAGCAAGGTGGGGGACGGAGGGAAGGGAGGAAGTTGATCCGGCTGCTGCGGGAAGCCGCATGGCGACTGCGACAGCGGGCAGGCGAAGTGCGGGGGAAGTGGAGGCGGAAGGGTGTCGGAGGCCGCCGTGAACCGGGATTCGGTTCAGCTTTCCTTCGGTCGGCTAGGGTGTGTGGGGATTCAGCCCATGGCGGGCTGCAAATAGCGGCTTTCTCCGCTTCCGGTGCTCACGTACTTAAGTACGCTGCGCGCCGGTTCTCGAAATCCACTATTTTCGCCGCGCCCTGAACTGAATCCCCACACACCCTAGGCCGCTCTCCGTTTCACCCCAAAAAACAGGGGAGCCGACGCGCAGTCCCATGCGCCGGCTCCCCCTTTGCGCTGATGCCTTGCGACCCAAGGCTCAACGACTGCGCCATATAGACGGCGCAGCCATGCATCAGCCGTGCAGCTTCAGCGCCGTTTCCGCGATGCGGCGGCCCTGATAGCGCGCGCCGTCCAGTTCCTCTTCGCTCGGCTGGCGGCTGCCGTCGCCGTCGGCCAGCGTGGTCGCGCCATAGGGCGCTCCGCCGCGGACCTTGTCCACGCCCATCTGGCCGGCAAAGCCATAGTCCAGGCCGACGATCACCATGCCGAAATGCAGCAGGTTGGTGATGATCGAGAACAGGGTGGTTTCCTGCCCGCCATGCTGGCTGGCGGTCGAGGTGAAGGCGCCGCCCACCTTGCCGTTCAGCGCGCCGCGCATCCAAAGGCCGCCGGCCTGGTCGAGGAAGGCCGCCATCTGGCTGGACATGCGGCCAAAGCGGGTGCCGGTGCCGATGATGATCGCGTCATAATCCGCCAGGTCCGCGACGGCCGCGACGGGCGCTTCCTGGTCGAGCTTGAAATGCGCGGCTTTCGCGACTTCCAGCGGCGCCGTTTCGGGCACGCGCTTGATGTCGACCTGCGCGCCGGCGGCCGCCGCGCCTTCCGCCACGGCCTTCGCCATGGTTTCGATATGACCGTAGGACGAATAGTAGAGAACCAGAACCTTTGCCATGCGTATCTCCATTTCTTCTAATGCGTTGATCGTAAAAAGGTTTCGAACAATTTGGCCGCCCGCGCCGGAGTGGGGGGAGAAGCGCGGGCGGCCTTTCGGCCCGTCCGGAGGGAGAAGGGACGGACCTTATTCGCTGTCCACCAGGACGATTTCGGCGTCCTCGATGGCCTTGATGGTGATGGGCGCGCCGCCGATGATCGCGGCGCCGTCACGCGCCTCGAACAGTTGGCCGTCTATTTCGATCCGGCCGGTTGCCGGGACCAGGTAGAGGTGGCGCCCTTCGGCGCTGTCATAGGTGACGCTGTCGCCCGCCTTGACCGTGCCGCCCAGCAGCCGGGCGTCGGCGCGGATGCGCAGCGCCTCCCTGTCCTCGTCATGGCCGCTCGCCAGCACCACCAGCCGGCCCGACCGATCGCCCTTGGGAAAGGGCTTGGCGCCCCAGCTCGGCTGGCCGCCCCGGCTGCGCGGCATGACCCAGATCTGGAAGAGGGTCGTCGTTTCGTCCTCCAGATTATATTCCGCGTGGCGGATGCCGCTGCCCGCGCTCATCACCTGCACGTCGCCCGCCTCCGTGCGGCCCTTGTTGCCCAGGCTGTCCTGATGGGTGATCGCGCCGGTGCGGACATAGGTGATGATCTCCATGTCCGCGTGCGGGTGCGGCGGAAAGCCGGAGCGGGGACCGATCTCATCGTCGTTCCATACCCGGATCGCGCCCCAATGCATGCGGGACGGATCATAATAGTCCGCAAAGGAGAAATGATGCCGCGCATTCAGCCAGCCATGGTCGGCGTGGCCGAGCGAGGCGAAGGGCCGGCGGTCGATCCGGCTGCCAACTGTCATGCTCATCACTCAGGCCTTTCGAAGGATTGCCGGAAGGTTCCGGCTTGCTTTCCATCAATCTAGCAATCAGGATCGTTTCTTGAATAAGCAGCATTGAAACGGATTGTTTCCTTATGCGTCTTCCCGATTTCGAGGCATGGGCGATGTTCGCCGCCGTGGTGGAGCATCGCAGCTTCACCGACGCGGCCAAGGCGCTGAGCGTGTCGAAGGCCACCGTGTCCAAGGCGGTGACGCGGCTGGAGCAGCATCTGGACACCAGCCTGTTCAGCCGCACCAGCCGCCGCCTGGCCCTGACCGAAAGCGGCAGGCGGCTGGCCGAGCATGCGGCCCGCATCCTTTCCGAAGGGCAGGCGGCGGAGGAGGCGGCCAGGGACGAAACGGCGGAACTTTCCGGCACGGTCCGGCTGGGCGCGCCGATGACCTTCGGCCTGCTCCGCATCGCGCCGCTGGTCGCGGAATTCACGAAGCAGAATCCGCATGTCGACATCGACCTGCACCTGTCCGATGCGCGCATCGACCTGGTGGACATGGGCCTGGACGCCACCATCCGCATCGCCGACATGCCCGACAGTTCATTGCGCGCCCGGCGCCTGGCCGACGTCACGCTGCATGTCGTGGCGTCGCCCGCCTATCTGGCGGAAAGGGGGCGGCCCACCCATCCGTCCGACCTCGGCGACCATGACTGCCTGTGCTATTCCAACACGCCGACGCCCGACGTCTGGCGCTTTTCCGGGCCGGGCCAGCAGAATGTCGTGGTGCAGGTCCGCGCCCGCCTGACGGTCAACAGCGGGGAGGCGATGCTGCCCGCGCTGCGCAGCGGCGTCGGCATCGCCCGGCTGCCCGACTTCATCGTCGGGGAAGCGATCGCCTCGGGCGAACTGGAGGAGATACTGGTAGACTGGCGACCGCCGCCGTTCGGCATTCACCTCGTCACGCCGCCATCGCGACTGCGGCCTGCGCGGGTGGATGCGGTGCTCGACTTCCTGACCCGCCATCATGGATGTTGACCGCTCGTTTCGAAGTCGAATCCATATTGACTCCGCCTGAATCATTTTGGCTTCAAAACATTGAAAATAGATTCAAAATCCAGCGACTCGCGGATTTCTGCCGGTTAGCGAAAAATTAACCTTTGTCCTTCAGAAGTTTTTTGGTTAATGAATTGGTGCGGCCGTCGTTCTTTGGGGGTGGACGGAACTGCTACGCAAAGGGGCTTCACATGCGCGTGCTGCTAATCGAAGACGAACCGACGACCGCGAAGGCGATCGAGCTGATGCTCACGACGGAGGGGTTCAACGTCTACACGACCGACCTTGGCGAAGAGGGTCTCGACCTCGGCAAGCTCTACGACTACGACATCATCTGCCTCGACCTGAACCTGCCGGACATGCACGGGTACGACGTGCTCAAGAAGCTCCGCGCCGCCAAGGTGCAGACGCCGGTGCTGATCCTGTCCGGCGTGGCGGAGATGGACAGCAAGGTCCGCTCCTTCGGCTTCGGCGCGGACGATTATGTGACCAAGCCGTTCCATCGCGAGGAACTGATCGCCCGCATCCACGCGGTCGTGCGCCGGTCCAAGGGCCATTCGCAGTCGGTCATCCGCACCGGCAAGCTGGCGGTCAACCTGGACGCCAAGACCGTGGAAGTGGACGGCAATCGCGTCCACCTGACCGGCAAGGAATATGCGATGCTGGAGCTGCTTTCGCTCCGCAAGGGCACGACGCTGACCAAGGAAATGTTCCTGAACCACCTTTATGGCGGCATGGACGAGCCGGAACTCAAGATCATCGACGTCTTCATCTGCAAGCTGCGCAAGAAGCTGGCGCTGGCCTGCAACGGCGAAAATTATATCGAGACCGTCTGGGGCCGCGGCTATGTGCTGCGCGATCCGGACGAGGCGGAGGAATTCGCGACCAAGGTCGCCTGATCCGGCCATGGCGCCCGGAAGAAAAGGCCGGCGTCCCTGGGGGATGGCCGGCCTTTTTCCTGGGCGCTCCCCGGCGCCCGAACATGGCGTCGCCCGCTCAGGACGGAGCCGAGATCATCGCCATTTATTGTTGGTGTCCGGTCCCTGCACCCGCGTCCTGAACCCCGGCCGCTTCGTTTCGCCCGATGGCCGGAACGCCTCCGGCACCTGATAACCATCGGCCGGGCGATCTGCGGGCGCGCGGCTTCTGACCGCTTCCGGATTGATCTGCGCCTCCAGTTGCACGCCGAAGCTCTGTCCCTTCCGCCAGGCGATCTTCCCTGGGGCGGGGCGGCAGTCGGGCAGGAGGATGACGACGCGTTCCCCGACGGCAAGGTCGAGATCGCACCGCCCGCCAAGCCCCATTTCCGAAACGTCGCGGACCAGGATGTCGATTTCGCCATAATCCGCGTGGCGCATGAGCGCCTTCAGCAGCCTGCGCTGGCGGTCATATTGCCGGTTGGAGGCGAAATCGGAATCGGAAACGGACATTCAGTCCTGTATCTCTTCAATATTCGGCGCCTTGACGCACCTTTGGCGATCCTTGGCCCCAGTCGACGTCGCCGGCCGGAACCATCTGACATACCGATCTAAACGCTTAGGGATGCCATGAAAAGCACCATCATCTCAAACCGTTCGGATCAAAGGATTTCAGCCTTCGGTTTGAAAAAGGGGAAGGCCGGCGACCCTGGAGCGCGTCGCGTCCGATTTGACGCAGGGCGCTCCATGATCGCCGGCCTTCGATCAGGCGGTGAGGCGGCCATGCGGCTGAAAGCCGGTCGGGGACAGGCCGCCTCCGCGCGGGGTCAGTCGGCCGCCTGATCCGAAGATGCGGTGCTGCCCGAACCAGAGGCCTGTCCGCTGCCGGAGAGTTGCCCGGCCGCATCCACCGAGGCGATGCCGCCCGCGCCGTTCGCTGCGCCGCTGGCTGCGCCGGCAGCGCTGCCGGCGGCATTGCCGGCTATCGAGCGGGTCCGGCCCACGGCATTTGCGGTGCGGTCCCGCGCTGCCCCTGCGGTGGCGCTGGCGCGGTCCTTGGCCTTGGCGGCGGTCCCGGCGGCGCGATCCCGCGCTGCGCCGACCGTGCTGCCGGCCTGGTCGCGCAGGCCGCCCACGGCGTTGCGCACATCGCCGGTCCCCAGCGTGTCGGCGGTCAGGCTGCCGCCCGCCGATCCGCCGGCGGAACCCGAAGCGCTGCCGCCGTGGCTCTTGCCGTGGCGGCTGACCGAGCCGGATGCGGAACCGCTGCCGCTGCCATGGCCCGAGCCGCTGGCGCCGACGCGGCCATTTTCCAGGTCGATGCTGCGGTCCAGGCCGATGCCGCCAGATCCGCCCAGCGTGCCGCCCAGCGATCCGCCCGCGCCACCCAGCGCGCCGCCCAGGCCGCCGCCCAGCATGCCGCCGCCACCGCCGCCCAGCAATTGGGCAGAGGCGGGCGCGGCCGTCATGGCGGCAAGAGCGGCGGTTGCAATCAGGAACTTGACTTTCATCGATCGTCTCCTTGTTCGTTGTCGATCCGATGACAAGACAACGTGAGGGCGATGCGATTTAATCCCGCCGTGCCGAAAAAAATTTTCAAGCACTTGAAAATCAGTCGTTATTTCTGCAATTCCCGCAAACGACGCTAAGGCGGCCGCCCCGCTTCGCCTCCGCCCGCAGGGCCGCCAGGCTGCCGGTGGCGAACAGCCGCCCGGCGACCAGCGGCGCAGCGAAGGACGTGCCGCGAACCTTGCCCTTGCCGCCATCGGTGCGGGCCGCATTCATGTCCGCCCCCGGCGCGGCGAAATCGACATGGCGCGCTCGCCCGGCCTCCGGCAGGACGCGGCCCCGCCCGTCTATCCCGGTGACGGCGATCACCCCGGCATAAGAGGCCGGATAGGCCGGCGGCGCGGCCGGTCCGTCATTGCCGACCGCCGCGACGACGGACACGCCGCGTTCCCGCGCCAGCCGGATCGCGCCTGCCAGCAGGGGATTGTCCGGTCCCACCAGGCTGACCGTCACCACATCGGCCCCGCGCGCCGCCATCCATCCCAGCGCCCGCGCCATCGCAAAGGCGCCGCCGCCCGCCGGATCGTCGCCATATATATCGGCCACCAGCAGGGGTGCGCCGGGCGCCGCGCCCCTTATGCCGGTCGTCCCGCTGATGAGGGAGGCGACCGCCGTCCCATGCGCGCTGGCGCGGGGAGCGCCTCGGGCAAAGCCGCGCTGCTCGATCGGGCCGCTCAGGGCCGGATGGCGCGCCACGCCGCCGTCGATCAGTCCCGCCGCCTTGCCCCGCACCGGCCCGGTTTCCGCAAGCGCGGCGGCGGCAAGGCCGATGGAGGCGCCGCTGGGGAAATAGAGATTGTCGGCGCTGGCCTGCGCCTCTGGAGCGAGGGACCGGACTTGCTTCAACGCCCGCGACAGGCTGCGGCCCTGCGGCACGGTCAGGCGGGTGACGCTGAGGTCCAGCCCCTCTATGGCGGCATTTTCCACGCCATAGCCGGCGGAACGCAAGGCTGCGACGCTTTCCGCCCGCGCCCCGGTCAGCAATATGACCCCGCGCCGCGCCGGTTCGCGCCGGTCGTCCAGTTCCACCGAATCGGCGTGCCGCCGCAGCAGATCGTCGATCCGCGCCGCCCGCGCCGCAACCAGCCGGTCGGCCAGGCGCGCAGGCGACAGCCGGTCGATCCCCGCCTGGTCCAGCGTGCCTTCCACCCGGTCCAGCACATGCGGCGCCACGCCGCCCGCCTGGCCGCTCACCTGGCCCAGGGCGCCGCCCGGCGCGGGCAGCAACTGCGCCTGCGCGCCCGGTGCGGTCAGCAGCAGGCCGGCGAGGATCCATGGACGCGTGAACTTCATTTCGACCTCCCAGCCGCCGGCCTTTCCATCATTGGACCGCATTACGGTCCTTTCGCTCCCAAAATGATTCATCGCGAAAAAATTTCCGATAAAAGATTCATGATTCAGGGATGAAACGCGCGGCGGCAGCCGTTTCATCCCTCAGGAAGCTGAATGGAGACCGGATGTCGTTCGAAAGCGATCTGTTGGCGATCCTGCCCCGGCTGCGGCGCTTTGCCGCCAGCCTGTCGCGGGACCGCGCCGATGCGGACGATCTCTGCCAGGCGGCGTTGGAAAAGGCGCTCCGGGCACGCGATCAATGGCAGCCGGGAACGAGACTGGATAGCTGGATGTATCGGATCATGCGCAATCTGTGGATCGACGAGGGCCGCTCCCGGCAGCGCGCCGCCCGCACCTTCGCACCGGAGGAGGCGGGCGAGCATGTCGGCCATGCCGGCGACCGCGACGTGGAGGCGCATGTCATGCTGTCCGACGTCGACCGCGCCATGCACGGCCTGCCCGACGAGCAGCGGGAGGCGATCGCCCTCGTGCTGGTGGAGGGGCTGTCCTACAAAGAGGCGGCGGAGGTGCTGGACATTCCGATGGGCACGCTGACGTCGCGGCTGGTGCGCGGGCGCGGCGCGTTGATCGAACTGCTGGGGGAAGCGGCATGACGGACATGGATGAAGCCATGCTGATCGCCTTCGTCGATGGCGAACTGGACGAGGTGAACCGGCGGCGCGTGGAGCGGGCCGTGGCGGAAGACCCGGCCCTGGCCGCGAGGTTGGACATGCATCTTCGCCTGCGGGAGCGATTGGCGGGCCATTATGCGCCCATCGAAGCCGAGCCCGTGCCGGCGGCGATGCAGGCCCTGTTGCGGGAGGAGGCGAAGGTCGTCCCGTTCGCTCGTCCGGCGACGGAGCGGCGGCGCGTCTGGGTCACGGGCGGGGCGATCGCTGCGAGCCTGCTGCTGGGGCTTGGCATCGGGCATTTTTCAGGTGGGAGCGGCGGTCCGATTGCGGTGGAGCGCGGCGCGATGGTCGCGCAGGGCGAACTGGCGTCGGCGCTCGAAACCCAACTCGCCTCCGCCCAGCAAGACGGGCCGATCCGCATCGGCCTCAGCTTTCGGCGCAAGGGCGGCGGCTGGTGCCGCAGCTTCGAAGGACAGGCCCTTTCGGGCGTCGCCTGTCGCGAGGAGCAGGGCTGGCAGGTGCAGCAGCTCTTGCCGGGCGCGGGGCAGGGGACGGCCTATCGGCAAGCGTCCTCCGGCGACATGCGCCTGATGGCGACCGTCGATGCATTGATGGACGGCTCCCCGCTCGACGCCGCGCAGGAGAAGGCGGCGAAGGACGGGCGGTGGCAATAGGATAGAGGCTGGAAGGGGTGGGGCGGCGGATGTTCCCCCATTCGTCACCCCGGGCTTGACCCGGGGTCCCGCTGCCTTGGACGAGGCGCACTCAGAAAGAAAGCGGGACCCCGGATCAAGTCCGGGGTGACGGAAAACTAACGTCCGCTACTGGCCAAACCAGCCCCGATGGCATCGCAGGAAAAGGCTAACGCATCTGCATGGCCGTCCCGCTCAAAACTCGAAATTCAACCGGCCATAGTAGAAGCCGCCGCTCGCGCCATAGGGCGAATATTGATTGTAGAGGGAAAAGCCGTTGGCCTGCAATGAAACGGGCAATTTGTCGGGATAGATGTTGAACAGATTGTTCGCCCCCGCCGTCAGCTTGATGCCCTTGCGCAGTTCCATCCCCAGTTCCAGGTCGAAAATGACCTTGGGGTCGATCTCCGCATCCAGCGAGGGCGTGGTCGGATGGACCATCGTCACCTTGCCATATCGGGTGGCGCGCAGGTTCAGGCTGGCCGGTCCCCTGGTCCAGAACATGTTGGCGATGAACTTGTCGCGCGGCGTGCCCTTGGTGAAATCCCCCCGTTTCGCCCGGCCGATCAGCATCAGCCCGGAATCGGCCAGCACCAGCGGCACGGCGTCGACATGGGTGAAGACGGTCTTGTTGAAATTGGCGGACAGGCTGAACAGCGCATGGCCCAGATCGCCCAGGCCCGCCCGCCAGGTGCTGACCACGTCCAGCCCCCGCGTCCGGGTGTCGGCGGCGTTGGAGAAGTAGAATCCGCCCGCCGAGGAGGTGATGCCCGCCGCCGCCAGAACCCCGCGCACCAGCGGCCCTTGCAGGGTTTCGGACAGCAGGATGCGGTCCTTGATCCTGATCTGATAGGCGTCGACCGTGATGTTGAGGCGCGGCGTGGGCGTCAGGACGATCCCGGCGGACAGGTTCCGCGATTTTTCCGGTTTCAGCGGCGTCGCGCCCAGCGCCACGGCGGCGGCGGAATCCACCGGCAAGGCCGACACGGGCAGCAGCACGCCGCCGACATTGATGGTGCTGGCGGAGGAATAATGCTGCTGTTGCAGGGTCGGGGCGCGGAAGCCCGTGCTGGCGGTGCCGCGCAGCGCCAGCCCGCGCAGCGGCTCTATGCGCACTGACGCCTTGCCGGTGTCGGTCGTGCCGAAGTCGGAATAATCCTCATGCCGCCCGGCCAGCGCGACCTCGAACCCCTCGACGACCTGCTGTTCCAGGTTCAGATAGGCGCTCCAATTGTCGCGGCTCCATGTTCCGGCGGAGGAAAGGGGGAAACCCGTCACCCCCTGCGACCCGGATGTCCGCAGCACGCCGGCATTGGGGCCGGTGGTCGATCGGTATCCGCCGTCGATATAGGAAACCGGGTCGCCCGCGCCGATGGCGTAGCTGTTCCAGCGATATTCCGCGCCCAGCGCCACCAGCAACGGTTCGGCCAGGCCCAGATCGACCGTCTTCTGAAGGTCGAGATTGGTCGTCCATTCCTTCGACGTGACGGCGCCGATATGCATGTCGGTGGGGCTTGCGGGGCCGAGCGAGGCGTTGAGGACCGAACTTTCCCGATATTTCGCCCAATCGCGGGAAAAGCTGCTGGACAGGTCGTAATGGAATGTGTCCGACAGGTCGCCGCGCAGCCCCGCCGTGGTCTGGAAATCCTCGTCATAGATGTGGAGATGCGGGCTGTAGCCGTTGGGGAACAGTTCGGGAATATTGTTCGGCGCGTCGGGGAAGCGATAGGTCAGCCAGGCGTCGCTATGCCGTCGCGACGCCGTGCCGAACAGGTAGAGTTCGACCTGATCGCTCACCGGCAGCGACAGGTCATATGCGAAGTTGATGCCCGACACCTGCGGCTGGCCGCCGCGGTTCACCCTGCGGTCGACGGTCGCCTCCCGCGGGTCGAGCGCGCCCGTGGTCGAGGAATAGAGCTGGCCCACCCGCGCATAGAATTGTCCCGGATTGGGCGCGCTGCGATAGGTGCGGCCCTGAAGGAAGGCGTCCAGCGTGAAGTGGACATGGCCGCCGTCGCCGATGCCGAAGCCCTTGCTGATCTGGAACCGGCCCTGTTCGCCGCCGCCGTCCGCCGTGGCGCCGCCCAGGAAGGAGGCGCTGCCGCTGGCGTCGTTCTTCAGCAGGATGTTGACGACGCCCGCGATCGCGTCCGACCCATATTGCGCCGATGCGCCGTCGCGCAGCACCTCTATCCGTTCGATGGCCGAGGAGGGGATAAGGTCCAGGTCGGGCGGCGACTGGCCGTTCTGGGTCGTGCCGTTGATGAACAAGGTCGCGGTGTTGTGACGCCGCTTGCCGTTCACCAGCACCAGCAGATGGTCGCCGGCAAGGCCGCGCAGCGACAGCGTCTTGACGGCGAAGCTGGCGCCTGCGCCGCTGTTCGACACGTTGATCGACGGCACCAGCGTGCCCAGCAGGTCGCGCACGGACTGCTTGCCGCTCGCCTCCAGATCCTTGGCGCTCAGCACGTCGATGGGGGCCAGGCTTTCCGCGACGGTGCGGGTGGTCTGGCGGGTGCCGGTCACGATGATCGGGGCCGAGGCCTCCTCCGCATCGGCGGGAGCCATGGCGACCGGAGCCCCCGACCCGCCCGCCATGGCGACCTGCGCCAACTGGACCGACAGCGGGCTGCGATGGGCGACGGTGCGGCTGGCCGGCACGGCAAGGGCGATGACTCCCGCCCCTGCCTCGCTATGCCTGAGCGCGGTCCCGGCCAGCAGTCGTTTCAGCGCGTCTTCGGTCGACAGCCAGCCCTGCACGCGTCGGCTGCGGATCGACGCGACCTCGTCATAGGGGAACAGGATGCGCACGCCCGACTGGGTCGAAAGCTGGCGCAGGGCGCTGCTCAGCGGCTGAGGGGCGATGTCGAACTTGTGCCGCTGCGACAGGGTGGCGTCCATTTTCGGCGACGCCACGAGCTTCGTGGGCGAAACAAGGCATGCGGCAAAAGCGAAGCCCGCCAATGCATGGCGAATGCGCATCGAATATTCCCCTGTTGCGGACGGCTTTTGCCGTTCCGACGTCGTCCAACGAAGAAAAAGTCCCGATCCGCCATCCATTCCGGTGAAGCGGGCGGGAAGGATCGGATGCGACGGATAAGGGATCGGGAAATCAGCGGGAAATGAGATTTCCTCATCCCGATATTGCAAGTTGCGCCGGGCGCCTTCATCAATCCCCGGTTTGCAGGAACCAGCGCCGGTCCCCCTCCAGCCCGATCGCCGTCAGCCGGCCGCTGCGGAAGGCGCCGGTGTCGATGCCGATCCGGTTGGGCCGGACGTCCACATCGGCGCTGATGTTGTGGCCGTGGACGATCATCTTGTCCAGGCGCCCTCCATGGTTCAGGAAATCGCCCCTGATCCAGCGCAGGTCGGCCGGAATCTGGGCATGGAGCGCGACGCGCGGCCGCACCCCCGCATGGACGAAGAGGTAATCGCCCAGCGGCAGCATATCGGGGAGGTCGTCCAGGAAATCGACATGGTCGCGCGGGACGTGAGCCAGCATCCATCGCGCCATCGCCTCGTCGCTCATCCGGGCGCTGTCCTCCGGCCCCAGTCCGTAGCTGGCCAGCGTCTCCACCCCGCCATGGCGGCGGAACAGGCGGGCGGCCTGCGCCTTGCCGCGCGCGGCGGCGACGAACATCTCCTCATGATTGCCCTTGAGGAAGCGGACCTCCTCGCCGGAGCGCGCCAGGCCCATCGCCCGTTCGACCACCTGCCGCGACTGCGGCCCCCGGTCGACCAGGTCGCCAAGCAGGATCAGCAGCCGGGGCAGGGGATGGCGCCCCGCCTCGTCCAGCGCGATCCGGTCTAGCAACTGGGCGAGCAGGTCGTCGCGGCCGTGAACGTCGCCTATGGCATAGACGCGCCGGTCCCCGCCCACGCTGGGGGGCGGCGCATGCTCCCGCGCCTTCCGCGCTCGGAACGGCATCAGCATGGCGGGCCTGCCTCACACATCATGCCGCCAATGTCGCACAGCGTCACAGGCGCGGCAATGTGACGCCCTGCTGCCCCATATATTTGCCCGCGCGGTCGGCATAGCTGGTCTCGCACGGCTCATTGCCCTGGAGGAAGAGGAACTGGCACGCCCCCTCATTGGCGTAGATCTTGGCCGGCAGCGGCGTGGTGTTGGAAAATTCCAGCGTCACATGCCCTTCCCAGCCCGGTTCCAGCGGCGTCACGTTCACGATGATGCCGCACCGCGCATAGGTGGACTTGCCCAGGCAGATCACCAGCACGTCGCGGGGCACGCGGAAATATTCGACCGTCCGGGCCAGCGCGAAGCTGTTGGGCGGGATGATGCAGACATCGGTCTTGCGGTCGACGAAGCTGTTGGCGGCGAAATCCTTGGGGTCGACCACGGCGCTGTCGACATTGGTGAAGATCTTGAACTCGTCCGCCACCCGCGCGTCATAGCCGTAGGAGGATAGGCCATAGCTGATGCAGCCGTCCCGCCGCTGGCTCTCCACGAACGGCTCTATCATGTTGTTGCTCCGCGCCTGTTCGCGAATCCACTTATCCGACAATATCGACATGGCTGTTCAGCTCTTTCCAGGGGTGATGCCCAAATCGGCGGGACCGAAGGCATGGGGCAGGAGTTCGGCGACGCGATGTTCGACCAGCGCGTCTCCTTCCGGCGCCGCGCAGTAAATGGCGAGCGTCCGCCCGGCCATCTGCTCGGCTTCGTTCATGATCTGGCGGCACCGGCCGCAGGGGGTGACGATGGCCTGCCCCGATATGGCGCCGTCCGCACCCATGGCGCCGCCCACGACCGCAACCGCCTCCACATCGGCAAGGCGGCCCTGCGCATTCGCCGCGGCCAGCGCCACCGTTTCGGCGCAGAGCGACAGGCCATAGCTCGCATTCTCGAAATTGCAGCCGGTCACGATCCGCCCGTCGGTCAGCCGCACCGCCGCGCCGACGGCGAAGCGGCTGTAGGGCGCGTGCGCATGGCGCATCGCTTCCCGCGCCGCTTCGACCAGCTTTTCCGTCGCATTCATCGCGCCATCACATCCCATCGCACCGGACCGTCGATGCCGTCGATATGCCGCATATCATTGGCTGTCCACATCACCCATTTGCGCTGCCCGCCATCGGGCGCGAAGAAATTGCGGTCCAGCCACAAGGTGCGGTTGATCCCCGACGCGATGGCGTATTGGGCGTCGAAATCGTCGCTGACGTTGAGCAGCACCGGCGTGCCCGCATGACTTTCGATCAGGTTGATCAGCGTGTTCAGTTCCGACAGCACCGCATCCTGCCCCGGCCGCGCGCGGCAGCCCGGATCGAACGCCAGCCTGATCACCGGGGGCAGCGCGGCATTGTCGCGCGGCACCATGGTCATGAAGCCCGTCGCCTGTTCCGAAGCCCTGGCGCACAGGCTGAAATCGAGCGCGGCGCCATAGCGCATCCCCGCCGCCCTCGCGCCCGCCCAGTTCGCCTCGAACGCTGGATCGCGGAAGCGCCCGCCGCTCGATGCGCGGATATAGGCGAAATCGGCCCCCTGCGCCGCCAGCGTGCCCCAGTCGATCGGGCCGTTGTCCGACGACACCGACACGCCCTGGGTCGGGAACGCCTCCCGGCCGGGCGCCCATTCCCGCGCATAGAGCCACCCGCCCAGGGCCAGCAGGCCCGGAACGGCAAGAAACAGGCAAAGACGGGCCATGAAATGGCCGGCGCTGACGATATGGATGCCCCTTACCCCTTGATGTGCAGGACGCAGATCAGCGTGAACAGGCGACGGGCCGTATCGAAATCGACCTTGACCTTGCCGTCCAGCCGCTCGATCAGCGTCTCGGCGGCGGCATTGTGGATGCCCCGGCGCGCCATGTCCACCGTTTCGATCTGCTGCGGCGAAGCGTTGCTGATCGCCTGGTAATAGCTGTCGCAGATCGCGAAATAATCCCGGATCGGGCGGCGGAACCGACCCAGGCCGAGGACGATCGCCTCCAGCGGATCGCCGTTTTCCCGGCGTATCTCCATGACCAGCCGGCCTTCCTCGACGCGCAGGTGCACCTTGTAGGGGCCGGCATAGCCGTCCTCATGGCTGCGCTGCGGCTCGAAATAATTATCCTCCAGCAGGTCGAATATGGCGATGCGCCGTTCCTGCTCCACATCGGCGTTGCGCCAGAGGATCGTCCGCTCGTCGAGCGTGATATCGATGATGCGCGGATCGGCCATGAACGCTATGGTCAGTGCGGCGGCGCAAGGGGAAATGCAACCGGGAAAAGCAGGGGCGCGGTTGTCCACAGCTTTTCCCAATCGTTTCAATGTCGGACCTTGCGCCCCGCCGCCAGCGAAGCGATGAGGGAGGCATGGTCGAACTCGTGCAAATAAACGCCGCCGCGGAAGCCGGCATCACCGAACTCCCGCGCAATGTGGAGGCGGAGGCCGCGCTGCTGGGCGCGCTGATGATCGACAACCGCATTGCCGAGGATGTGCAGCTCAAGCTGAAGCCGGAGCATTTCTTCGAACCCCTGCACGGCCGCATCTACGAAGCCGTGATGAAGCTGGTCGAGCGGGACATGGTCGCCAACCCGGTGACGCTGAAGCCGCTGTTGGAGCAGGATCCGGCGCTCAAGGAACTGGGCGGCGTCGGCTATCTGGCGCAATTGACCGGCAATGGCGCGGCGCTGCTGGGCGCGAGGGACTTCGCGACGCAGATATACGACCTCGCCTTGCTGCGACAGCTTGTTCATGTCGGCCGGGAACTGGTTGAAAACGCGCTGGACACCAGCGAGGACGTAAACCCCCGCGAGCAGATCGAGCAGGCCGAGGTCGCGCTCTACAAGGTGTCGGAAGGGGAGGGAGAGACCGGGTCGGTCAAGAGCTTCGCCACGGCCACCACCATGGCGGTCCAGATCGCGGAGCGCGCGCTCAACAGCGGCGGGCATGTGTCGGGCATCACCACCGGCATCAACAGCCTGAACGAAAAGATCGGCGGCATGCACAATTCGGACCTGATGATCCTTGCGGGTCGTCCGGGCATGGGCAAGACGTCGCTGGCGACCAATATCGCCTATAATGCGGCCTCGCGCTGGCTGCGCGACAATGCCGACGGCATTCCGCCGGAAAAGAATATGGGCGCGAAGACAGCTTTCTTCAGCCTGGAAATGTCCGCCGATCAGCTTGCCACCCGCGTGCTGGCCGAACAGTCGGGCATCAGCGGCGAAGCGTTGCGCATGGGCAAGATCAGCCGCGCCGATTTCCAGAACCTCTCCCGCGCTGCGCGGGAGTTGCAGGAATTGCCGCTGTTCATCGACGATACGCCAGGCCTGACCATCGCCGCGCTGCGCACCCGCGCCCGCCGGTTGAAGCGGCGGCATGACATCGGCTTCGTCGTGGTCGACTATCTCCAACTGCTCCAGGGCACGGGAAAGGGCGACAATCGCGTCAACGAGATTTCGGAGATTTCCCGGGGCCTTAAGACGCTGGCGAAGGAATTGAATTGCCCGGTTCTGGCGCTGTCCCAGCTCAGCCGCGCCGTCGAACAGCGCGAGGACAAGCGGCCCCAGCTATCGGACCTTCGCGAGTCCGGCTCCATCGAGCAGGACGCGGACATGGTCTGGTTCGTCTTCCGCGAGGATTATTATGTCGCCGCGAAGGAGCCAGGGAACAAGGAAAGCCCCGAACATCTGGAATGGGCGCAGGAGATGGAGCGCATCTACGGCCTGGCCGAGATCATCGTCGCCAAGCAGCGCCATGGTTCGACCGGGCGCATCCGCATGAAGTTCGACGCGAAGATCACCCGCTTCTCCGACCTGGCGGAAGGCAGCTATATGGAGGATTACGAGTAGAAGCATGCGTGCTCCTGCGCAGGCAGGAGCCCAGTCCGGACGTTCCACCTGGGTTCCTGCCTGCGCAGGGGCATGGTTCAGCCCGAAACAAACGCCTGGAACACCAGCGCCAGCCCCACCATGCTGACGAGATAGGCGATGGTCCGCACCATGGGCACGCCCATGCCGTAAAGCGGCAGGTAAACCGCCCGCGCCCCCAGCCAGAGCCACCCGCCAAGCGCCGTCGTCCCGCTGGTCTTCCCGGCGATCACCACGCCCAGGAGCACGATGATCGCGATCGGATAGGTTTCCAGGAAATTCGCCTGCGCCCGCACCAGCCGCCCGCCGACGGGATCGAGCGGCGGCAATTCCTCGTCCCGCGCCCCCATGTTCCATTTGGCGCCATATTGCCGCGTCTTGATGTGCGCCGCCGCGAAGATGTGGACCAGCAGCAGCACGCAACTCCACGCCAATATCTTCAGCTCGACCGCCATGTCTCGTCCCTCCGCTCAGTCTGTCATGACCGGCGACCATATCGCGCCCGCTTGGCCCGCGCCATAAGTCTCGATTGCCGTCGGCAGCGGATTGGCTGCCGGCGCCCATCGTCGGATCTCAGGTCAATCGCGCATGCGCATTGCGGATATGGGGTGTCTGCTGAATCAGATAGCGGCTGAACTGAACGGCGAAAGGCGCCGATAGCCGATAGGCGACATCGCCATCGCCGGTCCTGTATTGCTGCACCACATGCCGGTCGATCAGGCGCCGCAGGATGTAGCGGCTGGTTTCGATCGACTCATCGGCAAATTCGATGACCCGCTCCAGCGACGTTTCGGTGCCGTTCTCGCCGTCGATGAAAAGCCCGATGCTGATCCAGAAGGGCCCGTCCCCGTCCAGGAAATCGTCAAGATACTGTCGGCGCGCCCGGACGAGGGTTAGCAGCAATTCCGCGCTGACCAGCGCATCTTGCTCACCGATCGGGCGAGCCTTGCTTCCCGAACCGGCAGGGGGGGCGGACCCCCCCCTTTTTTTCGATGAATGACATAGGCACTCTCTTTCGAAGCCGGAAGATTCGGAAGAGCGCAAGGTTCCACGAGTCGAGATATTCTCGACGCAGCCGCCCTTTCGGTCAGAACACCGGCTGGTTAGCCGGATCGTCTGGATCGGCGGCGGAGGAGGGGATCGGCGTCACCGGCGAGTGAATGCCGCATTCCACCTTGTCCCACCCGCGCCAGCGCCCGGCGCGGGGGTCTTCGCCCGGCAGCACCTTGGACGTGCAGGGTTCGCAGCCGATGGAGAGATAGCCCTGCGCCTCCAGCGGGTGGCGCGGCAGCTTCTCCGCCTCGAACCAGGCCTCCAGGTCGTCCTTCGTCCAGTCGCCCAGCGGGTTGATCTTCAACCGCCCGTCCTCGACCTCGAAACGGGGCAGGTTCTGGCGCGTCACCGACTGGAACGCCTTGCGCCCGGAAATCCAGGCGTCCAGCCCTTCCTTGGCGCGGTTCATCGGCTCGACCTTGCGGATTTCGCAGCAGCCGTCGGGATCGTAGGACCAGCGCAGGCCGGTCTCGTCCTTCGCCGCCAGCACTTCGGCATGGGGCGCGACGGCGCGGCTGTCGGTAAAGCCCAGCGTCCGGATCAGCGTTTCGCGATAATCCAGCGTTTCGCGAAACATCTTGAGCGTGTCGACGAAGATCACCGGCACGTTCTTGTCGGCCTTCGCCACCAGATCGAGCAGCACTGCGCTTTCCGTGCCGAAGGAGGAGACGACGGCGACATTGCCCGCCAGCCCCTCGGCAAAGACGGTCTTGAGCATGGAGAGCGTGTCGACGCCCTCGAAGCGGGCGTTGAGCGCATCCGCATCCGCCTGGGTGAAGGCGGGGCGGGCGTCGATCACGTCAAGCTGGCGGGCAGGTTCAGCCATTTGCATTCTCCGGGTGCCGTTTCGCCCAGACCGGGCGGCGGCCGTCGATCGTCTTCTGATAGACGTCCTCATAACGATGGAGCGCGCGCTCCACGGCGGCATCGTCCAGCGCCTTGTCGGGCCGGAAGCTGTCGAAGCCGCAGCGGCGCATCGCGACGATCTGGTCCACCAGCACATCGCCCACGGCGCGCAGTTCGCCCCGATAGCCGGCCTCGCGCAATATCCGCGCCGCCGAATAGCCGCGCCCGTCGCCGAAGGCGGGGAAGTTCACCTCCACCAGCGACAGCCTGTCCAGATAGGGCAGCAATTCGCGGGCATCCTCGCCCGCTTCGATCCGGACGGCGGTCGAATTGGACTGGCCGGTGAAGGATTCGACCGTGACGGCCGGTTCCTGGCCGCCATCGCCTTCGCGGAAGGACAGGAACTCAACCATAGATCGCCTCCTTGAAGGGCCTCATGCCAAGACGGCGATAGGTGTCGAGGAAGCGTTCGCCCTCCTCCCGCTGTTCGAGATAGAGGTTGGTGACCTTCTCGATCGCGTCGACCACGCCGTCCTCCGAAAAGCCGGGGCCGGTGATCTGGCCGACGCTGGCGTCCTCCGCGCCTGACCCGCCGAGCGAAAGCTGGAAATTCTCCACGCCCTTCCGGTCCACGCCCAGCACGCCGATATGGCCGGCATGATGATGGCCGCAGGCATTGATGCAGCCGGAAATCTTGACCTTCAGCTCGCCCAGCTCCTTCTGCCGGTCCGCCGCGGCGAACCGTTCCGACAGCTTCTGCGCCAGCGGGATGGAGCGGGCATTGGCGAGGCTGCAATAATCCAGGCCAGGGCAGGCGATGATGTCGGTGATCAGGTCCAGATTGGCCTCGGCAAGGCCGGCCTCGTCCAGCTTCTGCCAGATGGCGTGGAGGTCCGCCTTCTTCACATGCGGCAGGACCAGGTTCTGCGCATGGGTGACGCGCAGCTCGTCGAGCGAATATTGTTCGGCCAGGTCCGCCACCAGCGCGATCTGCTCCGCGGAGGCGTCGCCCGGAATGCCGCCGCGCGGCTTCAGGCTGATGTTGACGATGGCATAGCCCGGCTGCTTGTGCGCCGCGACCTGACGGTCCACCCACAGGGCGAAGGCTGGATCGCTGCGGTCGATGCTGTCGCCCAGGCCCGTTTCATAGGCGGGGCCGGCGAAATAGGCGCGGATGCGGTCCAGTTCCTCGGTCGGCGGGTTGAGGCCCAGCGTCCGCATATGGGCGAACTCCTCCTCGACCTGCCGCCTATATTCCTCGACGCCCAGTTCATGGACCAGAATCTTGATCCGCGCCTTGTACTTGTTGTCGCGCCGGCCATAGCGGTTGTAGACGCGCAGGCACGCCTCCAGATAAGAGACGATTTCATCTTCGGGCACGAAGTCCCTGATAAGCGGCGCAACCATGGGCGTGCGCCCCATGCCGCCGCCGGCATAGACCTCCGCGCCTATCCGGCCGTCGCGCGACACCAGCTTGAGGCCGATGTCGTGCAGGCGCATGGCGGAGCGGTCCTCCTCGCTCGCGATCACGGCGATCTTGAACTTGCGCGGCAGATAGGTGAATTCGGGATGGAAGGTCGACCATTGGCGCAGCAGTTCCGCCCAGGGACGCGGGTCGGCCACTTCGTCCGCCGAAACCCCGGCATATTGGTCGGAAGAGATGTTGCGGATGCAATTGCCGCTGGTCTGGATGGCATGCATCTCGACCGTCGCAAGCTCGGCAAGGATGTCCGGCGCGTCGGCCAGCTTGATCCAGTTATATTGCAGGTTCTGCCGCGTGGTGAAGTGGCCGTAGCCCCGGTCATATTTCGCCGCGATCTCGCCCAGCTTGCGCATCTGCCGGGCGCTCAGCGTGCCATAGGGAATGGCGACGCGCAGCATATAGGCGTGCAGCTGAAGATAGAGGCCGTTCATCAGCCGCAGCGGCTTGAACTGGTCCTCCGTCAACTGCCCGGCCAGACGGCGCTGGGTCTGGTCGCGAAATTCCTCGACGCGGGCGTCGACGATGGACTGGTCGTAGCTGTCGTAACGATACATGGTTCAGATCACCCAGTTGCCGGCATCGGCGTCATTCGGTTTCAGCGTCAGGTCGGGGCGCACCGTCGGTCCCAGGGCGCGGATGCGGTCCTTGATATGCGCGGGGCGCACGCCGTCTTCGGTCACGGTCGCATCGATCACATAGGCGCCCACGACCCGCAGCGCGGCTTCCTCCGCCCGGGCCAGATCCTCGCCCTTGTCGCCCACATCGACGGAATCGCCGACCTGTCGCGACCAGCCGTCGCCCGCCCACCAGATCACGTCCCCGGTGCCAAGGTCATTGCCGGTCAAAATCTTCACTTTTCAGTCTCCGCCCCAAATGTCTCCCGCGCGGCCCAGCCGCCCAGCACATCCTGCGCCAGCGCATAGGCCGCCACCTCCCCAACCACAATCAGGGCGGGGCTTTTCACTTTTTCCCGCGCCACCATCTCGCCCAGATCGGCAAGCAGGGTGCGCAGCGTCCGCATGTCGGCGCGCGTGCCGTTTTCCAGAACGGCGACGGGAATGGCCGGGGACACGCCGTCCGCGATCAGCTTGTCGGCGATGTCCGCCGCCGTCGCTACGCCCATGTAGATGACCAGCGTGCGCCCCGCGCCAGCCAGCCCGGACCAGTCCTGATCGGTCAGCCCCTTGCATTGCCCGGCGACGAAGCTGACCGCGCTTGCCGCGTCGCGATGGGTGAGGGGCAGTTGCGCCTGCGCCGCGCAGCCGATGGCGGCGCTGATGCCCGGCACGATTTCCACCGGCACTCCGGCGGCGCGGCACGCCTCCATCTCCTCGCCGCCGCGGCCGAAGATGAAGGGATCGCCGCCCTTCAGCCGCACGACCCTGCGCCCGGCGAGCGCCAGTTCGACCAGCAGGGCATTGATCCCATGCTGAGGCACCGAATGGCGGCTGCGCCGCTTGGCGACGGAAATCAGTTCGGCATGGGGGGAGGCGAGCGCCAATATGTCCGCCGAAACCAGCCCGTCATGCACGATCACCTCCGCCTCGCCGATCAGCCGCGCGGCGCGCAGCGTCAGCAGTTCCGGATCGCCCGGACCCGCGCCGACAAGGGTGACAGTGGCAGGTGGAATTTCAGCCATGCTGGGCAGATGGCGAAAACCGACCCCGGTTTCAATTCAGAATGCGTTGGCCGGGACGAAGGAAAATTTGGGGAGGATCGATTTGATCCGTCGCGCTGCCGCCCGGTGGCTCAATCCCCCCGGTGGCTCAATCCCCCATCGCGCTCGTGTCGATGTCCTTAAGGCCGATGCCGATGGACGCGCGCGGCTGCTCGATCTCCACCGACGCGACCGGATAGGCGCAATAGTCCGCCGCATAATAGGCGCTGGGCCGATGATTGCCCGAAATGCCCACTCCGCCGAAGGGCGCGGAGGAGGAGGCTCCGTTGGTCGGCCGGTTCCAGTTGACGATGCCCGCCCGGATATTGGCCCAGAACTGGTTATATTGCTCCGGCGATCCGCCTATCAGAGCGGCGGACAGGCCGTAGCGGGTGTTGTTCGCCTCCCGGATCGCGGATTCGAAATCCGGCACCCGGACGACCTGCAACAAGGGGCCGAACAGTTCGACATCGGGCCGCTCCGCCATGGCGGTCACGTCGATGATCGCCGGCGTTACGAAGGGCAGCCCCTTGGTCGTGCGGACCATATGCTTGATCGGCTTGCCGCCGTTGCTCATCAGATAGAGGAAACTCTCGGTCAGATGATCCGCCGCCTGGTTGTCGATCACCGGACCCATATAGGGCGCGGGGTCGGCATGGGGATGATCGACGATCAGCCGGTCGGCCAGCCTCTTGACCTCTCCGACCAGCGTGTCGGCCAGTTCCTCCTTGACGATCAGCCGGCTCGCCGCGGTGCAGCGCTGCCCGCTCGACAGGAAGGCCGACTGCACGATCAGCGTCGCCGCGCTGGCGATGTCCGCCGTGTCCCAGGCGACGATCGGGTTGTTCCCGCCCATTTCCAGCGCCAATATCTTGCCGGGATTGGCCGCGAATTGCCGGTTGATCGCGATCCCGGTCTGCGCCGACCCGGTGAAGAGGACGCCCCCCACATCGGGATGGGCGGCCAGCGCCTTGCCCTCGTCGGGTCCGCCCAGCACCAGCCGCACGGCATCCTCCGGCACGCCCGCCTCATGGTAGCAGCGCACCAGCATCTCGCCCACGGCGGGCGTTTTTTCCGACGGCTTGAAGAGGACGGCGTTGCCGGCCAGCAGGGCAGGGACGATATGCCCGTTGGGCAGGTGCGCCGGGAAATTATATGGCCCCAGCACCGCCATGACGCCATGCGGCTTGTGCCGCACGGACTGGCGCGCGCCCATCGCGGCCTCCAGCCGCCTCTGTCCGGTGCGTTCGGAAAAGGCGGCGACGGAAATGTCGACCTTGTTCATCACCGCCATCACTTCGGTCCGCGCATCCCACAGCGGCTTGCCGGTTTCGCGGGCGATCAGGTCGGCCAGCGCCTCCTCATTGGCGCGCACCACATTGACGAAGCGGCGCAGCGTTTCGATGCGGTAGGCGATGGGCTGGGCGGCCCATTTCGGCCAGGCGGCACGGGCCAGGGCGACCTCCGCCTCCACATCGCTGGCGGTCCCCTGCCACAAAAGCGCGCCAGTGGCGGGTTCGAACGAAGTCAGCGCGGCGGACATGGTGCCGATATGGCAATTAATTCCGCTTTAGGGAAGGGCCTGGCTCCCGGCGAGGCATCGGCTCAGGGCAGGTCCGGGGCGTCGCCCATCGCTTCGCCCATGCGCCGGACCGCCGCCACCTTCGCATGCAGCGGCGCCCAGTCATCATCCCGGTCGATGGCGCTCCAGATCGCCTCCACCTCATCGATATGCATGGAGCAGGGCAGCGGATCGGCCCAATAGCCATGATCCATCGGCCCGCTCGCCTCGAACCCGGCGATCGCCTCGCGGAAACCGGCCCATTCCTCCGCGGCATAAGGCGCGCCGTCGCGGGGGTCGCCGCCCCGCCAGTCTTGGAAGAAGCGATCGATCGGCCGCTGGGTGGCGACCATGCCCCGAACCGCCGCCTCGACCATGGCGGCGGCATCGTCCGTCGGCAAGACTCCCAGGCGCCAGCAGAAGCGGCGCGCCATCGCTTCGCCATAAAGCGCTGGAAAACGCTCCAACTGCGCGATCAGCGGTTCGGCCTCCGTCAAGGGACGCAGCGACACGGCAAGCTGCGCCACGTCCCAATGGATCGCCTCCGCCTGCCGTCCGAAGGCGTAGAGCCCGGCATGGTCGAAATAGGCGGCGGTGAACCCCGGTTCCCAAAGCGGCGCGAACCGCCACGGCCCATAGTCGAAGCTCTCGCCCGTCACATTGATGTTGTCGCTGTTGAGCACGCCATGGACGAAGCCCGCCACCATATAGCTCGCCGCCAGATCGGCCGTGCGTTCAACCACCCGGCCCAGCAGTTGCGCGGGAGGATTGTCGCCCGGCTCCTCGCCGTAGAGCTTCGTCAGCGCATAGTCGACCAGCCGCTCCAGCAGCGCCTTGTCGTCGAAATAGGCGGCGCGCTGGAAGGAGCCGATTCGGATATGCGAGTGGCTGAGCCGCACCATAACCGCCGCGCGGGTGGGGGAGGGTTCGTCATTGCGCTCCAGCGCCTCGCCCGTCTCGACGATGGAAAAGGTCTTCGAGCTGTTGACGCCCAGCGCCTCGAGCATCTCCGTCGCCAAAATCTCCCGCACGCCGCCCTTCAGCGTCAGCCTGCCGTCGCCGAAGCGGCTATAGGGCGTCCGGCCCGAACCCTTGGTGCCCAGGTCCAGCAGCCGGCCGACGCCGTCCCGAAGCTGCGCGAACAGGAAGCCGCGGCCGTCCCCGATGTCGGGATTGTACACGCGGAACTGATGCCCATGATAGCGCAGCGCCAGCGGCTGGGGCAGCGATCCCTCCAGCGGCTGGAACCGGCCGAAATGCGCCAGCCATTGCTCATCGCTCAGGTCGCTGAGGCCCACCGCTTTCGCCCATCGGTCATTGCGGAAACGCAGGATGGTCCGGGGAAAGTCCGCCGCCGCGACGGGATCGGCAAAATCGGGCTGCAGCACGGCGATTTCATTCGCGGGGCTGAATTTGGCGGGTTGCAGGGCAGGACGCATGCGGCGATATGGGGGATGCAGGGTGGAAGGATCAAGCAGCTTGAGCAGCCATAGCGACGGATACTGGTGGTCCCCCGACGGGCTGAGGCTCCATTATCGCGATTATGCCGGGGGGGAGGATGGCCGTCCGCCCCTGCTCTGCCTGCCGGGCCTCACTCGCAACGCCCGCGATTTCGAGCCGCTGGCGGCGCGCCTCGCCGGGCCATGGCGCCTCATCTGTCCCGACATGCGCGGCCGCGCCGAAAGCGCGCAAGCGAAGGACCCGATGACCTATGTCCCGCTCACCTATCTGCAGGACATCGGCCGCCTGCTGGCGGACTTGGCCATCACCCGCTTCGTCGCCATCGGCACGTCGCTGGGCGGCATCATCACCATGCTGATCGCGGCGACCCATCGCGAATGGCTGGCGGGCGCGCTGCTCAACGATGTCGGGCCGACGCTGGAGGAGGCCGGCCTTGCGCGCATCCGCACTTATGTCGGCATCGGCCAGTCGCATCCAAGCTGGGTCCATGCCGCCCGCGCCCTGGAGGAATCGAACCGGGACATCTATCCCGGCTATGGCCTCGACCAATGGCTGGCCATGGCCAAGCGCCTCTACCGCCTCAACAGCGCGGGGCGCGTCGTGCTCGACTATGACATGCGCATAGCGGAGCCGCTGCGGGTCGCGGGCAGCGAGGGGAGCGTGGACATGTGGCCGGTCATGCAGGCCTTTCGCGACATTCCGACGCTGGTGCTGCGGGGCGAGCGTTCCGACCTGCTCTCCGCCGCCACCGCCGCCCGCATGGTGGCGGAAATCGGCCCTGGCGCGGAATGCGCGACCATTTCCAATGTCGGTCACGCCCCCGTCCTGGACGAGCCGGAATCCGTCGTCGCCATCGACCGGCTGCTGGCGCGGGTGCTGAATGGCTGAAGCGGCTTGAGCGGCATGGTCCGTTTCGCCGCGCCCCGGCCTCGGCAGATCGATGGCCCGCCCCGGCTGCTGCATGTCCACGGCAGCTTTTCCCTGGGCGGCAAGGAGGCGCGGGCCGTGCGCCTGATGAACCTCTGGGGCGACCGCGCCCGTCACAGCATCGTCAGCGCCGCACCCCAACTGATGAGCGCGCGCGACGCCATCGACCCCGCCACGCCGGTCGACTTTCCCGAACCCCCTCCGCTCGCTGGCAGGCCGGGCCTTGGGCGCTTCAGGGCGATCGCGGCCTTCCTGGCGGATTACGACCTTGTCCTCAGCTATAATTGGGGCGCGATGGACGCGGTGATGGCGCGGCGCATCCATGGCGGGCCGCCACTGATCCATCATGAGGACGGCTTCAACGCGGATGAGGCGGGCGGCCTCAAGCCGCAGCGCAACCTCTATCGCCGCCTGGCGCTCCAGCGCGCGCATGCGCTGGTCGTCCCGTCCGTCCGGCTTGAAGGCATCGCCCGCGACATGTGGCGTCAGCCGCCGCGGAAGGTCCATCTGATCCGCAACGGCATCGACACGGCGCGCTATGGGCAGCCGCCCTTGCCCGACGCCATTCCCGCCCTCGACCGCGCGGCCGGCAAGCTGCTGGTCGGCACCGTGGCGGGCCTGCGTCCGGTCAAGAATATCCGCCGCCTCGTCCGCGCCGTCGCGCCGCATCGCGACCGGCTGCAACTGGTGGTGGTGGGGGAGGGGCCGGAGCGCGACGCCATAGCGGCGGAAGCCAGGGATCATGGGCTGGCGGACATCTGCATGGCCGGATTCCTGCCGGAACCCTGGCGCTTCATGGGCCTGTTCGACATCTTCGCTTTGTCTTCCGACAGCGAGCAGTTCCCGATCTCGCTGGTGGAGGCGATGGCGGCGGGCCTGCCCGTCGCATCGACCGACGTGGGCGACGTCGCCGCCATGGTCGCGCCCGAAAACCGGCCGTTCATCGTCCCGGACGAGGCGGCCCTGTCGGCCGCGCTCGGCACGCTGGCCGGCGACCCCGACCTGCGGCAACGGCTTGGCGAGGCGAATCGTCACCGCGCCGGGCGCGATTTCACCGAAGCCGCGATGGTGGACGCCTATGCCGCGCTTTACGGGCAGGCACTATCCAGTCCCCATATTTTGCGGTAGGGCGCGCCCAAATATTCGTCATCCGACCGCAAAGCTGCTATAGGGCGGCCTTCATGTGGTTGGGGGCCACGGAATTTTTTGCGTGGGAGATTGCGTTGTTCAAGGGGTTGAAGCCCATCGTTTACGGCGGCCGGGAAGTCTGGCCATTGGTCGAAGGCGGCAAGGGGGTGGCCGTTTCCAACCATGCCAGTTCCGGCGCCTGGGCGGCGGCCGGCGGCATCGGCACGGTGTCGGCGGTCAATGCGGACAGCTATGACAGCTTCGGCAACGTCATTCCCCAGGTCTATCATGGCCGCACCCGTCGCGACCGGCATGAGGAACTGATCGCCTATGCCATAGACGGCGCGGTCGAACAGGTGAAGCGCGCCTTCGAAATCGCGGGCGGCAAGGGCGCGATCAACATCAACGTGCTCTGGGAAATGGGCGGCGCGCAGCGCGTCCTGCACGGCGTCCTGGAAAAGACGAAGGGAATGGTCGCGGGCGTCACCTGCGGCGCGGGCATGCCCTACAAGCTGTCGGAGATCGCCGCCTCCTACGGCGTCAACTATCTGCCCATCGTCAGTTCCGGCCGCGCCTTCCGCGCCCTGTGGAAGCGCGCCTATTCCAAGGCGTCGGAATGGCTCGCCGCCGTGGTCTATGAGGACCCGTGGCTGGCGGGCGGGCATAACGGCCTGTCCAACGCCGAAGACCCGAAGGCGCCGCAGGATCCCTATCCCCGCGTCCGCGACCTGCGCGTCACCATGCGGGAAGGCGGCATTTCCGACGATGTGCCCATCGTCATGGCGGGCGGCGTCTGGGCGCTCAAGGACTGGAACGACTGGATCGACAATCCCGAACTGGGCGCGATCATGTTCCAGTTCGGCACCCGTCCGCTGCTGACGCAGGAAAGCCCGATCCCGCAGCTCTGGAAAGAGCGGCTGATGCAGTTGGAGCCGGGCGACGTGCTGCTGCACCGCTTCTCGCCGACCGGCTTCTACAGTTCGGCGGTTCGCAATCCCTTCCTGCGCCAGCTTGAGGCGCGCTCCGAACGGCAGATTCCCTTCAGCACCGAACAGGCGGGCGACCATACGCACCAGCTCGACGCGGGCGTGAAGGGCAAGAATTTCTGGGTGACGCGGGGCGACCTGCTGCGCGCCCGCGAATGGGTGGGGCAGGGCTTCACCTCCGCGCTCAAGACGCCCGACAATACGCTGGTGTTCGTGACCGAGGAGGAAAAGGCCGAAATCCGCAAGGACCAGACCGACTGCATGGGCTGCCTCAGCCAATGCGCCTTCTCAAGCTGGATGGACAGCGAGACCAACTCGACCGGGCGCCTGGCCGACCCGCGCAGCTTCTGCATCCAGAAGTCCTTGCAGGAGGCGGTGCATGGCGGCGATCTCGACAAGAATCTGCTGTTCGCGGGCCATGGCGCCTATAAGTTCAAGCAGGATCCCTTCTACTCCAACGGGTTCGTGCCGACCGTGAAGCAGCTCGTCGATCGCATCCTGACCGGCGACTGATGGCGGATATTCAGGGACTGGCGGTGCTGCATTACGACACGCCGCATTTCGATGTCGTGCGACCGGGGCAGTTCGTGCTCTGCGCGGTTTCGGGTGCGCGTATCGATCTGGAAGACCTCAAATATTGGAGCGCGGAGTTTCAGGAGGCTTATCGGGGGCCGGAGGAAGCGACCCGTTCCTTCCTGGAACATCGCGGCGCCGGCTTTCGCTAACAGCTTGAATATAGATTGATTTGCGAGGACTGCCGGGATGAAGCGGCACTTCTTGCCGCATTGCGCCCTAATGATGTTCAAGACCCCGTATTTTCGGTTCGGCGCTTTTATGGTTCGGCTGGGCGCAGTTATTCTATTCCTTTCTCCGCGCTGATGGTTTATCCTTCATAAACGAGGCGACGAAGATCGCTCGACCAAGGAAGGATGCAAGCGATGTCGCGGATCGACATTTTCGGTGATCGTCTCTGTGTTGTGACGAGCCTGCTGATCATGGGCTGGTTCCTCTACAATGTGGTGTTCTGACAGGCGCGTCTCACCCTTGTTCTCTAAATGACCGAACTCGGGCCGGCTGTGCCGCGAAACCTGCGGTCTGCACGACTTAAGCAAAGCTATCTTCCATCTCTCTACAAATACAGTAGATATATTGCCGAGCGCAACGCTCCGCGGCTTTTGAAGGATGTCAGCTTGCTCCGCGTCACCAACGGCTAAAGCGCACGGTACTGAAGCGACGACGCAAGGTTTCGTGTTCCTCCTCGACAGGAGAAGACGATGACCCGCAATGCCATTCGTTCCCGCCGCCAACGCCGATTCGGCGCCAGCCCGCAGATCCACATTCCCCATTCCTCCTGGACCCGTCCCGAACGTCCATCCGAAAGCGGGACGCCGGTCAAGCCCGACGAGTTCTGGAGCCGCCTGGGGCTTTGAACCGGGGTGTTTCCGTGAAGTGGGATAAGGCTGGCCATCGTCCGCCTTCTCGCGCTGAACCGAATGCCGATCGGCGCTGGAGCGCGTTGGCTACTTCCCGTCACTCCGAGTCAAGCACGGGGTGACGAAAGGAGGAGTGGCGGGAAACCACCCAAATCCCTCAGTCCTTCGAATGTTGAATTGCCCGCCTGCCTGGAGGGATTTCCCAAGCAGGCGGAAAATCTTCATGGCATGGTTTTCAGATCATTTCCTGCCCGCGCTGGCGAGATAGGCGATCAGATTGGCGCGATCCGCGGGATTGGGCAGGCCCGCGAACATCATCTTGTTGCCCGGCACGCTGGCGGACGGCTTGGTCAGGAAAGCGTCCAGCGACTTGGCGTCCCAGCGGATACTGGCTTTCTTCATCGCGGCGGAATAGGCGAAACCCGGAGCCGCGCCGGATGGCCGGCCCACGATTCCCGCGAGCGACGGACCCAGACGGTTGACTCCCGGATCGACCGCATGACAGGCCATGCAGCGGGCGAAGACCGCCTTGCCCTTGGCGGCGTCGCCCGCCTGGGCGAGCGCGGGGCTCGCGATCAGCATGGAAGCGGCGAGCGCGGCGAACCTCGAAATCATCGATTGTCCTCTTCCCTTGATGACCGGCTGGAATTCATGCCGGGGTGCGTAAATGGCGAATAGCAGCCTGAATCTGAACGGGAATTGAAGAGCGCGCCGGAAGGGCGCTCTATGGAGAGCGGCGGAAAGGCTGTTCGGCGCTCTGGGTTGGGGTGCTGCCCTCCCAGGTCCGCCGGACAGCCTCTCTCCCCATCTGCCGACAACCCGGCGCCAATAAAAAAGCCGCCCGGTGAGGGGCGGCTTTCCTATTGTCGTTCCGAAAGGAAGGCTCAGGCTTCTTCGGCCGGAGCTTCTTCGGCTTCCACGGCGATTTCGCCGGGTTCCGCATTCGGATCATAATCTTCGATGAAGCCGCTCTCGTCCTTTTCGAACAGGTCGGCCATCACGTCCACGCCCTGGCTCTGAAGCTCTGCTTCTTCCGGCGAGCGGGCGACGTTCACCGTGATGGTGACGGCGACTTCCGGGTGCAGCGCGACCTTGACGTCGAACACGCCCAGCGCCTTGATCGGGCGTTCCAGCACGACCATCGCCTTGGTGACGTTGGTGACGCCATCGGCGTGCAGCGCTTCCACCACGTCGCGGACGGCGACTGAACCGTAGAGATGGCCGGCGTTGGACGACTGGCGGATCAGGACGATCTGCTTGCCGTTGACGCCTTCGGCAGCCTTTTCGGCGTCCGAGCGGCGGGCGGCGTTGTCCGCCTCGATCTTGGCGCGGTTGGCTTCGAACACCTTTTTGTTGGCGGCGTTCGAACGCAGCGCCTTCTTGTTGGGCAGCAGGTAGTTACGCGCGTAACCGTCCTTCACGGTGACGACGTCGCCGATGGCGCCCAGCTTCTCGATCCGTTCGAGGAGAATGATTTCCATGGGTCTTACTCCCTCACTTCACGATGTAGGGCAGCAGGCCCAGGTGACGGGCGCGCTTGATGGCCTGGGCCAGTTCGCGCTGCTTCTTGGCGGACACCGCGGTGATGCGGCTGGGGACGATCTTGCCGCGCTCGGACACGAAGCCCTGGAGCAGACGGACGTCCTTGTAATCGATCTTCGGCGCATCCTTGGCGGCGAAGGGGCAGCTCTTGCGGCGGCGGAAAAACGGGCGTGCCATGTTTCAGATCTCCTTATTCGCCAGCCGGGGCTTCTTCGCGCTCGCGGCGCGGGCCGCGATCGCCACGCTCGCCGCGCGGACCGCGCTCGGCGCGTTCCTGCTTGCGCATCATGACCGACGGGCCGGTTTCCAGCTCATCGACCTTGATGGTCATGTAGCGGATGATGTCTTCGTTGATCTGGGTCTGGCGTTCCAGTTCCGCGACGACGCCGGCGGGGGCGTCGATGTTCAGCATCACATAGTGCGCCTTGCGGTTCTTGGCGATCTTGTAGGCCAGGCTGCGCAGGCCCCAGGTTTCCACCTTGGTCACCTTGCCCTGCATTTCCTCGACGATCTTGGTGGCGGTTTCCGCCAGGGCGTCCACCTGCGCCTGTGCCAGATCCTGGCGCGCAAGGAACACATGCTCGTAAAGAGCCATGGATATTGCCTCATCTGTTGGCCGATCGCTGACGCCCGCCCCATGCGGAACGCCCCTCCGGCTGTCGTCCATAAGCATTCGTTCGCAGGGCCGCGAGTCACCTCCGGCCAAGCGAAGCGGCGCCTATGGCGGAAATGCGGGGGAAAGGCAAGGAAGAGTTGAAAGGGTTTGAGCCAATCCCTCCTCCGTTCGGGCTGAGCCCTTCGACGGGCTCAGGACAGGCTTGTCGACGCCTTCCACTTCCTTCTATCCATGGAAAAGTAAGGAAAGCACTTCGACAAGCTCAGTGCGAACGGATGTGATTTCTGGGGGAGATGGTAATGGCGGTCGGGATCGCGGCGCTTTCGCTGATTTTGCTGATGGTCGCGGCCTATCGGGGGATGAGCGTCATCGTGATGGCGCCGTTGCTGGCGATGCTGGCGGTGTTCCTGACCGATCCGGCCGCGGTGCCGGCGGTCTTTTCCGGCCTGTTCATGGACAAGGTGGGGAGCTTCCTGAAACTCTATTTCCCGGTCTTCCTGCTGGGCGCTCTGTTCGGGAAGCTGATCGAGATTTCGGGCTTTTCGCGTGTCATCGTGACGGCTGTGATCGGGCTGGTGGGGGCGCAGAGGGCGATCCCGGCGATCATGCTGGTGACCGCGCTGCTGACCTATGGCGGGGTTTCGGTGTTCGTGGCGGTGTTCGCCGTCTATCCCTTCGCCGCCGAGATGTTCCGGCAGGGCGACATCCCCAAGCGGCTGGTGCCCGCGACCATCGGCCTGGGGGCGATCACCTTCACCATGGACGCGATGCCGGGGACGCCGCAGATCCAGAACATCATCCCCACCAGCTTCTTCGGCACGACCGCCTGGGCGGCGCCGGTGCTGGGGCTGATCGGATCGGCCTGCATCATGGGGCTGGGCCTTGCCTATCTGGGCTGGCGCCGGCGGGCGATGCGGGCGGCGGGGGAGGGCTATGGCGCGCCGGAGACGCTGGTGAACGAACCGGAGGCGGCGGACATGGGCGGGCGGGCCGTGCATCCGCTGGTCGCCCTGCTGCCGTTGCTGGTGGTGGGATTGGGCAATCTGGCGCTGACCATGCTGATCCCGCGCCTGGCTGCGGGGGAGGAGGTTAGCATGTCGCTGCCCGGCTTGACCGATCCGGTCGCGGCGAAGGTGGCGCAGGTCGCTGCGCTCTGGGCCGTGGAGGGCGCCTTGCTGCTGGGCATCGGGACGATCCTGCTCTTTGCCTTCCGCCCCGTGGCGCGGCGCTTCGCCGACGGGTCGAAGGCGGCGGTGGGCGGCGCCCTGCTGGCGGGGATGAATACGGCGGTCGAATATGGCTTCGGCGCGGTGATCGCGGCGCTGCCGGGTTTCCTGGTGGTGAAGGAGGCGCTGAGGGCCGTGCCCGATCCGTTGGTCAATGAGGCGATCACGGTGACGTCGCTTGCCGGGATCACGGGGTCTGCTTCGGGCGGGCTGTCGATAGCGCTGGCGGCTATGGCGGAGCAGTTCGCGGCGGCGGGGGACGCGGCGGGCATCCCGCGCGAGGTGCTGCATCGGGTGGCCTCCATGGCGAGCGGGGGCATGGACAGCCTGCCGCATAACGGGGCCATCATCACCCTGCTGGCGGTGACGGGGCTGACCCATCGGCAGGCCTATAAGGATATTTTCGCGCTGACCCTGATCAAGACCTTCACCGTGTTCGTGGTGATCGCGGTCTATTATCTGACGGGGTTGACATGAAAAACGCCCCGGAGCGTGGCTCCGGAGCGTTCCGGCCGATATGGCCGGCTTAGCGGAGGGCGCCTGCGACGACCGTGCCGATGATGCCGCTGGTGATGGCGATCAGGACCGCGTCATTGCCGGAGCGGACCCAGCGGTAACCGCGCGGCGGGGCGTTCAGGCGATAGCCGCGATAATTGTCGATCACGCGATAGTTGGTCGCATAGCGACGGTCGAATCGCTGCCCCTTGGCCCAGCGGCGATGATTGTCCTTGCGGACCACCGTGGTCCGGGTGACGGTGCGGCCGTGGGGGCCGTGCTTCACGACCTGGCGGACTTCACGCTGATGCGCGGCCTGCGCCTGCGAGGCGACCATCGGGCTGGCGGTCATGGCGGTGGCGGCCAGGCCCATCAGAATCTTCTTGAACATGATCTTGCTCCTTCTTTCTTGCTCCGGCCGGCTCTCCCGGCGTTGAAGACAGAATTAGGAGCCATTTGTCGCAGGCCTGTGCCGACCATGCCCAAGGATTGTCGAAAATTGTAACAGAAGCGGAATTAGTCTGAATATCGGTTCAGAAAAGACCGCCTTTCAAGGGCTTGAAGGAACTTTCGGTCCGCCGTCATTCGTGGCGCAGGGCGTCGATGGGGTTGAGCGCGGCGGCGCGTCGGGCCGGGAAATAGCCGAAGACCACCCCGATGGCGGCCGAAAAGAGGAAGGCGATCACATTCACCTTCACGTCGAAGATGAAGGGCACCTGCATCAGCGGCGCGATCGCGACCGACGCGACCAGCGCCAGGAACAGGCCGATCAGCCCGCCCAGGCAGGACAGCACGATGGCCTCGACCAGGAACTGCATCAGCACTTCGCGCGCGACCGCGCCGATGGCGAGGCGGATGCCGATCTCCCGCGTGCGCTCCGTTACCGAAACCAGCATGATGTTCATGATGCCGATGCCGCCGACCAGCAGGGAAATCGCCGCCACCGCCGCCACGATCTGCGTCAATATGGTGGTGGTGCCGGTCAGCGTGTCGCTGATCTGCTTGGTGTCGAAGACGTTGAAATTGTCCTCCGCGCCCGGCTTCACCTTGCGGCGTTCGCGCATCAGTTCCTCCAGGCTGGCCTGGACCGCGCTGGTGTCGTAGGCGTCGTCCACCGCGACCATGATCTGGCTGATGTCGCGGTCGCCGGTGAAGCGGCGCTGGACGAACTTGATCGGCATGACGACGACATCGTCCTGATCCCCGAATCCGCCCTGGCCCCGCGTGGCGAGCGCGCCGATCACCTGGCAGGATACGCCCTTGATGCGTATGCGCTTGCCGACCGGGTCATTGCTCTGGAACAGGTTGGTGCGCACCGTATTGCCGATGATGCAGACGGGTTTTCCCGCCTCCTCCTCCTCCGGCATGAAAAGGCGGCCGGTATCGGCCTTCCAGCTTTGCACCTCGAAATAGGCGGCGGTGGTGCCGTAGACGGTGGTGGACCAGTTGCTGCCTTCGTAAATGGCCGTGCCGCTGGATTGCACCATCGGCGCCACGGCGCGGACGCCGGTAAGCTGGTTTTCGATGGCGGTCAGGTCGGCGGGCTTGAAGTCGGGCGGGCGCGGGCCGCCGCCGCCCCGGCCGAAACCCTGGCCGGGGCGGAGTTGCAGCACATTGGCGCCGAGCGAGCTGATCTGCTCGCGCACGGCGGCGGTCGCGCCATTGCCCAGCGTGACCATGGTGACGACCGCCGCCACGCCGATGATGATACCCAGCGTGGTGAGGAAGCTGCGCAGCTTGTGCCGGTTGATCGCCCGGAAGGCGAGGATGACGGTGGTGCCTAGCATCTTTCGCGCGCGCCTTCGTTCATTCCCGCCTTCGCGGGATTGACGGGGGAGGGTATCGCCATCACGCCGTCACCCCCTGCTCGACCCGCTCCACCAGCCCGTCCTTGAAATGCACGATGGTCCGCGCAAAGGCGGCCATGTCCGGCTCATGCGTCACCATCAGCACGTTGATGCCGCCATTGCGGTTGAGGTCGGTCAGCAGTTCCATGATCTCCACCGATCTTTCGGAATCGAGGTTGCCGGTCGGCTCGTCCGCCAGCAGCACGTCGGGCTGGGTCACGATGGCGCGGGCGATGGCGACGCGCTGCTGCTGCCCGCCGGACAGTTCGGCGGGCGTGTGGTCCCACCAGTCCTTCAGGCCGACCTTGTCCAGCGCGGCCATGCCGGCCTCATATCGGGTCTTCTTGTCCTCGCCGCGATAGAGCAGGGGCAACTCGACATTCTCCAGCGCCGTGGTGCGGGACAACAGGTTGAACCCCTGGAACACGAAGCCCAGATAGCGGCGGCGCAGCAGGGCGCGCTGGTCGCGGTCGAGCGTTTCGACATGCCGCCCCTTGAACAGGAACTCCCCGCCCGTGGGCACGTCGAGGCAGCCCAATATGTTCATCGTCGTCGACTTGCCGGAGCCGGAAGGCCCCATGACCGCCACGAAATCGCCCTGCGCAATGTCGAGATCGATGCCCTTCAGCGCCTGAAAGGCGGTCGGGCCGGCACCATAGACCTTGGTGACGCCGCGCAGGGAGATGATCGGATCGGCCGCCATGCGCGTCAGCTTCCGCTCTGGCGGCCGGTGCGGACCGGCGCTGTTTCCGCCTTCCCGCCGCCCGAATTGCCGAGCTTGCCGACGGTCGCCGGGCTGCCGTCGGTGGAGCGGTCGCCTTCCGGCCTGCGGTTGCGGTCACGCGGTCCGCCGCCCCGCGAACCGCCATCGGCCTGGTCCTCCGCCGGAGCCTGCTGGCCGGCGGCAAGTTGCCCGGTGATGACGCGCATGCCGGGCTTGAGGCCGCCGCCGGTGATGACCGTGCGCGCGCCGTCGCTGGCGCCGACGGTCACCTGCACTGCCCTGGGATTGCCGTCCTCGCCCACGACGTAGACGGTCTGGCTGCTGCCGATGCCGAAGCTGACCTGCCGGTTCGCGCCGCCCCGGCGGAAACGGCGGGGGCCGGGGACGATCTGGCTGGTGATGCCGCCGCCCTGGTTGCCCGCGCTGGGCTTGAAGCGAAGCGCGCTGTTGGGGACGAGCAGCACGTCATGCAGTTCCTGCGTCACGATGTCGGCGGTCGCGGTCATGCCGGGGCGCAATATCTCGTCCTTGTTGTCCACCGACAGCACCGCCGTATAGGCGACGACGGTGCCCGTCGTGCTGCTGGCCGCGCTGCTGCCCGATGAGGAGGAGGAACTGGCGCTGGCGCTGTTGGAGCCGACATTGACCCGCGTCACCCGCGCCGGAAAGGTGCGGCCGGGGAAGGCGTCGACGGAGAAATTGGCGCTCTGGCCTTCCTTCACCTGTCCGACATCCGCTTCGTCGACCGAAACCTCCACCTCCATCTGGGTCAGGTCTTCGGCGATGGTGAAAAGGACCGGCGCGTTCAGCGAGGCGGCGACGGTTTGTCCCGGCTCTATGTCGCGGGACAGGACGACGCCGGTCACGGGCGAGACGATCTGGGCGATGGAAAGATTGGTCTGCGCCGTGGAAAGCTGCGCCTGCGAAACGCGAACCTGCGCCTGCGCCGAGCGGAGGTTGGCGAGGGCGGAACTGTAGTCGGCGCGGGCGGCATCCAGTTCCGTCCTGGCGGGAACGCGCCCGCCGGAGAGCTTGAACACGTTGAGCTGGCGGTCGAGCGTCGCCTTGGCCAGCGCCGCCTGCGCCTCCGCCTGTGCAACGCCAGCCTGCGAGGAGGCAAGCTGCGCCCGGTTCTGGTTGATCGTGTCCACCAGCCGCCGGGTGTCGAGTTCGGCCAGCTTCTGCCCCCTGGTCACGCGGTCGTTCACATCGACATGGACCGCCGTGATCTTGCCCGACTGTTCTGAACCGACATCGACCTGGTTGATGGGCTTCAGATTGCCGGTGGCGGATACGGAGACGGTGAGGTCGCCCTTGCGCACTTCCCGCGTCGCGTAATTGGGCTTGTCGTCCCCCGAAAAGCAGCGGGCAAGCAGCAGGACGAGGATCAGCAGGGCGACGCCGACCGCGCCCCGGACCGCCCATTTGCGCCACGGCCTTTCGGGCCGCTCCCCCAGAAAGTCGTTCAGGCCCTGATCGCTGGTCGCATCGTTAGTCATTGGGACGGTTTTCCATATTCTGCCAGCCGCCGCCCAGCGCATTGTAGAGCTGGGCCAGGCCAAGGACTTCGTCGGATTGCGCGCCGGCAAGGCTGTTGCGCGCATTCAAAAGGCTGTTCTCGCTCTGGGAAAGCGTCTGGAAATCGATCAGGCCCGCCTGATACTGGCTGCGCGCCAGGATCGCGGCGTTGTTCGACGCTTCATAGGCGGTCGCGAACTCCGCCTTGCGGGCGCGGGCGCTCGACAGCGACACCATGGCATTCTCCACATCCTCCAGAGCGGACAGCACCGCCTGCTTGTAGGCGGCGAAGGCGGCGTCGGTCGCCGCCCGTTGCGAACGGACCTGCGAGGCGAGGCGTCCGCCGTCGAAGATGACCTGCGCCACATTGGCGAAGACGCCGCCGGTGACCAGGCTGAACAGGTCTTTGAAGCTGTTGGAGGTCGTGCCGATATTGCCGCTGATGCCCAATGAGGGATAAAGCTGCGCCTGCGCCACGCCGATGCGCGCCGTTGCGGCGGCCAGCGCCCGTTCGGCCGAGCGCACGTCCGGCCGCTGGCGCAGCGTGTCGGCGGGGATGCCGGTGGCGATCTGCGCGGGCGCGGCGGGGATCGGGGCGGGGGTTTCAAGGCTCCGGGTCGCTTCGCCGGGCGCCTGCCCCGTCAGCACTGCGATGCGGTTGAGGCTGCCCCGAAGGCTCGCCTCAAGCTGGGGCACGGTCGCGTTGGTCTGCGCCAGTTGCGCCCGCGCCTGCTCTGCGTCCAGCGAGGAAACCAGGCCCGCCTGAAGCCGCCAGCTGGCGATATTGTAATTGTCCTGCTGGATCGCCTGCGTCTCGCGCGCGATGCGCAACTGCTCCTGCGCCAGGCGCGCCTGCACATAGTTGGTGACGAGTTCGGAGACGATCGTCGCACGCACATTGGCGAGGTCGTATCCGGAAGCGGCAAGATCGGCCCGCGCAGCCTCCGCCGAACGGGAAAGCTCGCCGAACAGGTCGACCTGCCAGCTTGCATTGGCGCCCACCGAATAGCTGCTCGACCAGTTGGAGCCGCCGCCGCCGATCGGATTGCCGCTGGGGTCCAGCCGGCCGCCCGCATCCCGGCTGCTGTAGTTGCGCCCGCCGCTGGCCGATCCGTTCACCTGCGGCAGGAAGGCGGCCCTTGCCTGCCGCAGCGATTCCCGCGCCTGGCGAAGGCGCGCCTGCGCCTGCACGATGTCCAGATTATGGGCGATGGCCCGGTCGATGAGGCCGCTCAGCGCCGGATCGTCGAGCCGCGTCCACCAGGCGGCCAGTTCCGCCTCGTCCAGCGGAGCGCCGGCGCCCTGGATATAGGCCGCCGGCACGCCGAGCGCTGCGGGGGCGGGGGCGCGATAATCGGGGCCGGCCGCGCAGCCCGACAGGACCAACGCGGTTCCCGTGATCCATCCAAAGCGATATCGCACCTTTTCCTTATACTCCGTCATCGTTAAAGGCGGTCCTCCAGCGAGAACTGCCGAAATGGGCCGGGCGCCTCAACGGCATTTGTGTCTCAAAGTGTAACGGCTTTGAAAAATTGCGCTTTTGCAGGGGCGCGCAGGTCAGAAGGTGGATGATGAGGGCATTTCTTTTTCCGGGGCAGGGCAGCCAGTCGGTGGGCATGGGCAAGGCGTTGGCCGACGCCAGCCCGGCCGCGAAGGAGCTGTTTCAGGAGGTCGACGACGCCCTGTCGCAGCATCTGTTCCGCATCATGGTGGAGGGGCCGGAAAGCGACCTGACGCTGACGGAGAATGCCCAGCCCGCGATCATGGCCAATGCGCTGGCGACCCTGCGCGTGATGCAGAGGGAGGGCGGTTTTTCGCTGGCGGAAAAGGGCGATTATGTCGCCGGGCACAGCCTTGGCGAATATAGCGCGCTCTGCGCGGCGGAGGCGTTCGACATCGGCACCACGGCGAAGCTGCTGAAGCTGCGCGGGCGGGCGATGCAGGCCGCCGTGCCGGTGGGCGAAGGCGCGATGGCGGCTCTGCTGGGCGCGGATATCGAAAAGGCGCAGGCACTGGCCGACGCTGCCGCCGAGGGCGAGGTGTGCACCGTCGCCAACGACAATGACCCGACCCAGGTGGTGATTTCTGGGCATCGCGGGGCCATCGAGCGCGCGGTGGCGCTGGTCAAGGACCATGGCATCAAGCGCGGCGTGCTGCTGCCGGTGTCGGCGCCCTTCCACTGCCCGCTGATGCAGCCCGCCGCCGAGGCGATGGAGGAAGCGCTGGGCAAGGCGGCGATCGGCACGCCGCTGCTGCCGGTCTATGCCAATGTGCTGGCGAGCGCGATTGCCGATCCGGAAGAGATCAAGCTGCGGCTGGTGGAGCAGGTGACGGGCCGGGTCCGCTGGCGCGAATCCGTCGCGGCGATGTGGGACGCGGGCGTGACCGAATTCGTCGAACTGGGCGGCAAGGTGCTGGGACCGATGGTCAAGCGCATCGCGCCCGACGCCACCGTGCGCAGCATCGTGACGATGGACGATATAGAGGCCGCGCTGGGCGCGCTGTGACCGGCGGCATGAGCAGCGCTCCCGTCCTGACCAGCCGCGACGGGGCCGTGTTGACGGTCACGCTCAACATGCCGGACCGGCGCAATCCGATCTCCGATCCGGCGATGGTCGATGCGCTCTGCGCTGTGTTCGAGGAGGCGGAGCGGGATTTGTCGATCCGCGTCGCGATCCTGACCGGGGCGGGGAGCGCCTTTTCCTCCGGCGGCGACCTGAATGCGATGCGGCCTGATGCGGGCGGGTTGCGGGCGGGGCTGCCTGCGCAGACGCGGCGCAATTACCGGGCGGGAATCCAGCGATTGCCTTTGCTGTTCCAGGCTTTGGAATTGCCGGTGATCGCGGCGGTCAATGGCCCCGCTATCGGCGCTGGCTGCGACCTGACGTTGATGTGCGACGTCAGGATCGCGGCGGAATCGGCCAAATTCGCCGAGTCCTTCGTGAAGCTGGGCATCGTGTCGGGCGATGGCGGGGCCTGGCTGCTGCCGCGCATCGTCGGCTTTTCCAAGGCGACCGAACTGGCGCTGACCGGCGAGACCATCGACGCGCAGGAGGCGCTGCGCATCGGGCTGGTGAGCGAGGTGGTGCCGGACGCCGACCTGCTGGCGGCGGCGCGGGCCGTGGCGGACAAGATCGCCGCCAATCCGCCGCACGCGACGCGCATGACCAAGCGGCTGCTGCGCGCCGCGCAGACGGCGGAATTGAACCAGATCATGGAAATGGCGGGCGCGATGCAGGCGCTGGCCCATGCGACGGCGGATCATGACGAGGCGATAGACGCCTTTTTCGAGCGCCGGACGCCGAACTTCAAGGGAGATTAGAATGTTCGATCTGACAGGCATGACCGCGCTGGTGACGGGCGCTTCGGGGGGTATCGGCTCCGCCATCGCGAAAGCCCTCGCCGCGCAGGGCGCCACCTTGGCCCTTTCGGGCAGCAATGAGGAGAAGCTGAAGGCCTTTGCCGCGGAACTGGGCGGGGACCACAAGATTCTGGTCTGCAACCTCGGCGATCCGGCGGCGGTCGACGCGCTGGTGGGGCAGGCGGTCGAAGCGCTGGGCGGGAAGATCGACATCCTCGTCAACAATGCGGGCATCACCCGCGACAACCTGATCCTGCGGATGAAGGATGAGGAATGGTCGGACGTGATCTCGGTCAATCTGGAGGCGGCCTTCCGCCTTGCCCGCGCCGCCGCCAAGCCGATGATGAAGGCCCGTTTCGGCCGCATCATCTCCATCACCTCCGTCGTGGGCGTCACCGGCAATCCGGGCCAGGCCAATTATGCGGCGTCGAAGGCGGGCATCATCGGCATGTCCAAGTCGCTGGGCCAGGAACTGGCGAGCCGGGGCATCACCGTGAACTGCGTCGCGCCGGGCTTCATCCGTTCGGCCATGACCGACGCGCTGAACGACGCGCAGAAAAGCGCGATCCTGACGAAGATTCCGGCGGGCGACCTGGGCGCGGGCGAGGATATCGGCGCGGCTGTGGTCTATCTCGCCAGCAAGGAAGCGGGTTACGTCACCGGCCAGACGCTGCACGTCAATGGCGGCATGGCGATGATCTGAAGGGGAAGGATCGGTCGATCCCAAAGTCCCACGCTGCGGCTTTATTCCATCGCGCCCGGAAATTTTGGGCATTTGCAAAGCCGCCGCCTTGTGCCATCGGGGCTGAAGAGTCGAACGCAGGTGGGGCGATGCCACCCGATTGTCTCTTGCCTCTTGCCTCTCGTTGGGCTTGCCTCTAGGGCATGCCTTAACAGATATTCAGAACCATCAACGATACCCAGTAAGAAGGACCACTCATGAGTGAGACCGCGGATCGCGTAAAGAAAATCGTCGTCGAGCATCTGGGCGTCGAAGCCGAAAAGGTGACCGAGGATGCGAGCTTCATCGACGATCTGGGCGCTGACAGCCTGGACATCGTCGAGCTGGTGATGGCGTTCGAGGAAGAATTCGGCGTCGAAATCCCCGACGACGCGGCGGAAAAGATCGCCACCGTCAAGGATGCCATCGATTATATCGACAGCAAGCAGTAAGGGCGCCTGGCGGCCTGCCCGAAGACGGGTGGCCGCCGCGTTTGAAAAGGAAAAGGCTCCTCCTGTCCGGCGAAACCGGGTCTTGGGGAGCCTTTTCGCATCTGGTCCCCGTTCACAATCCCCTTTCGAAGGGTTAGATGGGCGGCGTTGAGCCAAAAAGATTTTTCGGAGCAAGCATATGCGTCGTGTTGTCGTAACCGGCCTTGGCATGGTCAGCCCGCTTGGCGGGGATGTGGAAACGACCTGGAAGAACATCATCGCGTCCAAGTCCGGCGCGGCGACGATCACGCGCTTCGACGCCAGTGAGTATAAGTGCCGCATCGCCTGCGAAGTGAAGCCGGCGGATCATGAATATGGCTATGACGCCGGGCTGGACGTCGATCACAAGATCCAGCGGCAGGTCGACCCCTTCATCGTCTACGGCATTTCCGCCGCCAGCCAGGCGCTGCGCGACGCGGGGCTGGACGATATGAGCGAGGAGGAGCGGCTGCGCGCCGGCTGCTCCATCGGCTCGGGCATCGGCGGCCTGCCGGGCATCGAAAGCGAATCGCTGGTGCTGGCGAACCGTGGGCCGGGCCGGGTCAGTCCGCATTTCGTCCATGGCCGCCTGATCAACCTGATCTCCGGGCAGGTTTCGATCAAATATGGCCTGATGGGCCCCAACCATGCCGTCGTCACCGCCTGTTCGACCGGCGCACATTCCATCGGCGACGCCGCCCGCATGATCGCGCTGGACGATGCCGACGTGATGCTGGCCGGCGGCGCGGAAAGCGCGATCTGCCCCATCGGCATCGCCGGATTCGCGCAGGCGCGCGCGCTCTCGACCGCCTTCAACGACAGCCCGGAAAAGGCTTCGCGACCCTATGACGTCAACCGCGACGGCTTCGTCATGGGCGAGGGCGCGGGCGTGGTCGTGCTGGAGGAATATGAGCGGGCCAAGGCGCGCGGCGCGAAAATCTATGCCGAAGTGGTCGGCTATGGCTTGTCGGGCGACGCCTATCACGTGACCGCCCCCCATCCGGAGGGCCATGGCGCCTATCGTTCGATGGAGATGGCGCTCAAGAAATCGGGCCTGGGCCTGGGCGACATCGATTATGTGAACGCGCATGGCACCTCGACGCCTCTGGGCGACGAACTGGAACTGGGCGCGGTGAAGCGGCTGTTCGGCGATCATCTGGGCACCATGTCGATGAGTTCGACCAAGTCGGCCATCGGCCACCTGCTGGGCGGCGCTGGCGCGGTGGAGAGCATCTTCTGCATCCTGGCGCTGCGCGACCAGATCGTGCCGCCGACGCTGAACCTCGACGAGCCGAGCGAAAGCTGCAAGGGCGTCGACCTGGTCCCGCATGTCGCCAAGGAACGCAAGGTGCGGGCCGTGCTGAACAACAGCTTCGGTTTCGGCGGGACCAACGCCTCCCTCATCATGAAGGCGGTCTGAGAAGGCTCCAATGCGGCGGCTTGGCTTTGGCATAGTGCTGATCGGCCTGGCCGTCGCGGCGTTCGTAGCGTTCCGCTTCGTCCATGGCTGGACCGAAACCGGCCCGGCGATGAAGGACATCACGCTGGTCGTGCCGGAAGGTTCGACCATCGCGGACGCAGCCATTCTCCTGAAACAAAAGGGGGCGGTGCGCTCGGCCGACGCTTTCCTCACGCGGGCCAAGGTCTTCGGCCGCGGCAAGTCGATCAAGGCGGGCGAATTCCTGATCCCCAAGGGCGCCAGCAATTCCGATATTTTCCGCATCCTCCAGGGCGGCAGGACGCTGACCCGGCTGATCACCATACCGGAAGGCATGCCCTCCATATTGGTGCATGAGCGGTTGATGGCGAATGAGGAACTGACCGGCGAGATTCCTGTGCCGGAGGAAGGCAGCGTGCTGCCCGACAGCTATGCCTTCGACAAGGGCGAAGGCCGGGCGGCAGTGCTGAAGCGGATGCAGGATGCCATGAGCAAGGCGCTCGCCAAGATGTGGGCGGAGCGGGCGCCGAACACGGTCGCGAAAACGCCCAGGGAAGCCATTATCCTTGCCAGCATCGTCGAAAAGGAAACGGCGGTGCCTTCGGAACGGCCGACCGTTGCGGGGGTTTACGGCAATCGCCTGAAGGCGCGCATGATGTTGCAGGCCGATCCGACGATCATCTATCCGATCACCAAGGGCAAGCCCCTGGGCCGACGGATCAGGAAATCCGAAATCGCGGCGGTCAACGACTATAACACCTATGCGATGATCGGCCTGCCCAAGGGACCGATCGCCAATCCGGGCCGCCTGTCGATCCTGGCGGTGCTGCACCCGGCGGAAACGAAGGCGCTCTACTTCGTCGCGGACGGGAAGGGCGGCCATATCTTCGCGGACACGCTGCAAGAGCATAATGACAATGTGCGCAAATGGTTCGAAATCCGGCGGGCGAGGGGGGAGCTTTGAAGTGAGCGGACCGATGGCGCGCTTGGGTGGGGAGCGGACGTTCCCCTATTCGTCACCCCTCTCCCTATTCGTCACCCCGGACTTGATCCGGGGTCCCGCTGCCTTGGACGAGGCGCAGCACTCAGAAGGAAAGCGGGACCCCGATCAAGTCCGGGGTGACGGGAAACTGACGTCCGCAACTGGCACAACCCGCCGCCGCCAATCGCCGGCTCTACTGCCCAAACCCCGACTCGCGCGCCAACGCCACCGCTTCCCGCGCGGCGGCGAGCAATGCGCCGCTTTTCGCCTCGCACTCCCGCTGTTCATATTCCGCGGTCGAATCCGCGACGATGCCGGCCCCTGCCTGCACATGCATCACCCCGTCCTTGAGCACGGCGGTGCGCAGCACGATGCAGCTATCCATATTGCCGTCCGGCCCGAAATAGCCGACGCCCCCGGCATAGGCCCCCCGCGTTTCCGGCTCCAGTTCCGCGATGATCTCGCAGGCGCGCACCTTGGGCGCTCCCGATACGGTCCCTGCCGGAAAGCCCGCGAACAAGGCGTCGAGCGCGTCCTTGTCGGGAGCCAGCCGTCCCACCACGTTCGACACGATATGCATCACATGGCTGTAGAATTCGACGCTATAGCTGTCCGTCACGGTCACGCTGCCCGCCGTCGCCACCCGTCCCACATCGTTGCGCCCCAGGTCGAGCAGCATCAGATGCTCTGCTCGTTCCTTGGGATCGGCCAGCAGGCTTTCGCGGTTGGCGGCGTCCTCGACGGCATTCCGGCCGCGTGGGCGGGTGCCGGCGATGGGCCTGATCGTGACCTCGCCGTCCCGCGCCCGAACCAATATTTCCGGACTCGACCCGATCAGCGCAAAGCCGGGCAGGTCGAGATAATAAAGGAAGGGCGAGGGATTGATCCGCCGCAACGCCCGGTAAAGCGCAATCGGCGGCAGGGTGAACGGGCTGGTGAAGCGCTGCGCCAGCACCACCTGAAAAATGTCGCCCGCGACGATATAATCCTTCGCCTTCTCGACCATCGCGGCGTAGCGGCCCGGCTCCAGCACCGGCGTCACCGCGACATCGGCGATCTCGGCCGGGGCGGCCGGCGCGGGCAGGGGGGCCGCCAGCTTCGCGGCGACCGCATCGATCCGCTCCAGCGCCTGCTCGACGGCGCGGTCGGCATCGGCAAAGCTGCCCTTCCACACCGGCGCGACCAGGAACAGCGCGTCGGCCAGCCGGTCGAACACCAATATGACGGTCGGCCGCACGAACAGCATGTCCGGCAGAGCGATAGAATTTTCAGGCGGACGCGGCAGCTTTTCCACCAGCCCGACCGTCTCGTAGCCGAAATAGCCGACCAGGCAGGCCAGAGCGGCGGGCAGCGCCGGGTCGAGTTCCGCCCGGCATTCCGCCACCAGCGCCCGCAAAGCATCCAGCGCGTAGGCGCCTTCCGGCACGAAGGCCTGCCGGTCGGTCGCCCATTGCCGGTTGATCTCCGCCGCATGGCCCTGCGCCCGGAAGACGAGGTCGGGGGCCAGGCCGATCAGGCTGTGACGGCCCCGCACCGCGCCGCCCTCGACCGATTCCAGCAGGAAGTCGCCACGGTCGGCCTCGAACAATTTGAGCGCCGCGGAAATCGGCGTGTCGGTGTCGGCGATCTGGCGCCGCCACACCAGCGCGGATCGACCCGCCGCCAGTGCCTTGCGCGCGCTTTCCATGCCGTCCATTGCCGCCGGTCCCCCTGCGCCCATCTTACTGACCGCCGCCATTGGCGCTGGCCAGCGCGCGCTGGACGGAGGCCACGGCATTGGGGTTGCGCTTGACGCCCAGTTCCTTTTCGACGGCGCGCTCGAACTGCTGGCCATATTCCTGGCCCACCACTTCGCTGAGCTGGTCGCGAACCTGGTTGACCAGCGCCTTGTCGCTGCCCGCGTCGCCGCGCTTGATGCCGTTCAACTGCACCACGAAATAGCCCCGATCCTGCCCGGCGGGCAGCGTCTTCACGCTGTTGGTCGCCATGGTGAACAGCATCGCCACCTCGGCGGGCGGACGCTGGCCGTCGCGCATGATGTCGGCGCGGCGGCCGCCCACCACTTGCGGCCTGGGCAGGGCGACGCCGGCGGAGGCGACCGCCTCGTCCAGTTTCATGCCCTTGGCGACCTTGGCGCGGATCTGCTCGGCCAGCGCCTTGGCCTTCTCATTGCCCTGGGCGAGCTTGTACTGCATCGCCACCAGCGGCTTCACCTTGGCGAGCGGCGGCGGCGCGGCGGCCTGGATGTCGCCGGGCGCGGCCAGCGCATAGCGCTTCTCCGCCACGATCGGAACCAGTTGCGCGTCGTCGTCCTGGCTCATGCCGAAGACGGGGGCGAGCAGCGGCTTCACGTCGGCCGGAACCTGATAGGCGGCATCCTCCACCTGCTTGCCGGAGGAGACGAGGAAGGGCGTGGTCTCCAGCTTCAGGCCATTGTCCTTCACCACTTCATCGAAGCTGCCGCCATTGGCGATCTGATCCTCTATCTTGCCGGTGAAGTCGTTGAGCAGCCGCTTTTCCTTCTGTGCGCGCAGCGCGGCGACGATCTCGTCCCGCACCGCCGCCAGGGCGCGGGCCGGGGTCGTGCTGACCGCCGTGACCCGCAGCAGCACCCAGCCCAGCGATCCACGCAGCGGCCCCACCAGCTCGCCCTGTTTCGCGGCAAAACCGGCATTGGCGACGGCGGCGGACGCGGCGGAGGCCAGCGCCTCCCGGCTCTGGTCCTTCAGTTCGGAGACGGAGAGGCCGGCCGATTGCGCTGCGGCGGCGAGCGACTTGCCGCCCTTCACCTGATCCGCGATCGCCTTCGCGGCGGCCTGCGTCGGCAGGATCAACTGCTCGAAGCTGCGGCTTTCCTTCGCGGCATAGGCTGCCTTGTTCTGGTTGTAATAGCTGGCGATTTCCGCATCGGTCGGCTGCGCCGCCTGGGCGAAGCGTTCGGCGTCGATCACGGCATAGCGGATGCGGCGCTGTTCCGGAATGGTGTAGCGCGCCGCATTCTTCCTGTAGAAGTCGTCAAGCTGCGCGTCGGTCGGGTCGGCGATGTCCTTGAAAGCGGTGGCGGGAATGACGGCGATGGTGCCCTGGCGCGCCTCCAGCAGCAGCGAGGCATAGGGCAGCACCATGGAGTCGGTCAGCTTCACGCCGAGTCCCAAGGGGGCGAGCATCTGGCGCTCCAATATCTCCCGGCTGATGTCGTCGCGCAGCGCCTGCTCGGTGATCCGTTCGCGCAGCAGCAACTGCCGGAAATTCTCCTGGCTGAAATTGCCGGCTGCATCCTGGAAGGCGGGGATCTGCGCGATCTGGGCATCGACCAGCCGCTTGGAGATATGGACCTTCTGGTCGCTCGCATATTCCTTCAGCGTCATCGACGCGACAAGCTGGTCATAGACCTGCGCCGCGCCGCCCTGCGCCAGGAAGTCGCCGATCTGCAACCCCGGATTGGACCGGCGCGCATTTTCGAACACGCGCTGCACCCGGTCCTGGAATTCGGTCATGGTGAGGCGCGCTCCGCCCGCCCTGGCCGCGGTTTCGCCGCCGCCCATGGACGATCCGAACTTGCCGCTCGTGATGTCCCCCATGATGAAGGCGGCCGCGATGATCCCCAGGAAGATCAGGGCCGCAAAGGCGCCCAATTTGGAGCGGATGAAACGGCGAAAGACTGAAAGCATGGAGGAAAGTCCGTAAAAGCGGCTTTGATGGCGGCCCGCTTTAAGGGCGGATCGTCGCGTGGGCAAGGGGCGGTGGGGCGCCAAGGCTGGACAAATGCCCGCACGCCGTTCATCGGCTCGGCCAACCCGGCGCGCGGATTGGAGAGCCGCGCCGCAGGGGACCGTGCAGCAAAAGCATAAGGGGAAAGATCGATGAGCAGGCGGAAGCTGGTTGTCGGCAACTGGAAGATGAACGGCCTGCGCGCCCAATTGGGCGAGGTGGAGGCCATTGGCGGGCTGGCGCGCGACTATCCGGCGGCGGAAGTCGGGCTGTGCCTGCCCGCGACGCTGATTTCGGCGGCGGACGGCGTGAAGGGCGCGGCCTTCATCGGCGCGCAGGACTGCCATATGAAGGAAAGCGGCGCGCATACCGGCTGCCTCTCCGCCGCCATGCTGGCCGAAGCCGGGGCAAGCTGGACCATCGTCGGCCATAGCGAGCGGCGGCAGGACCAGGGCGAAACCGACGCGGACATCGCGGCGAAGGCGCTGGCGGCCAAGGCTGCGGGGCTGAAGGTCATCCTCTGCGTGGGCGAAAGCCTGGACGTGCGCGACGCGGGGGATGCGGAGGCGGTGGTTTCGGCGCAACTGCTCGCCTCCTTGCCGGAAGGCGCGGCGTCCGACTGGCTGGCCATCGCCTATGAACCGATCTGGGCCATCGGCACGGGCCGGATCCCCACAATGGAAGCGGTCGCCGCGATGCACGCCGCCCTGCGCGCCGCGCTGGCGAGCCGGATCGGCGCGGATGCCGACGCGATGCGAATCCTCTATGGCGGATCGATGAACGGCGACAATGCGGCGGAGCTTCTGGCGCTGGCCGATGTCGACGGCGGCCTGATCGGCGGCGCGAGCCTGACGGCGGCGAAATTCGCCCCGGTGATCGCGGCGGCGGCCTGACCCCAACAAAAAAAATAAGCCCCTCCCTTTCAAGGGAGGGGGAAGGGGTGGGTGCGAGCGCAGCGAGCTTCCATGCCATCAACCATGCGATAACGCCGCATGCCGCCGCCCACTCACCTCCAACCCCTCCCGCCTGCGGGAGGGGGAGAGGACGGGGGCGGTTGCCCCGGCGCGCCATCATCGCTATGTGCGCGTCAACGCACCCTTTACCGGACAGATATTCGTCTCATGTTCACCTTCATCCTTGTCGTGCAGGCCATCGTCGCTGCCCTGCTGGTCACCGTCATCCTGATGCAGAAGTCGGAAGGCGGCGGCCTGGGCGTCGGCGGCAGCCCGGCGGGGTTCATGTCGGCGCGCGGCGCGGCGGACTTTCTGACCCGATCGACCACGGTTCTCGCCGGCATCTTCGTGACGCTGTCGGTCGTGCTCGCGGTGATCGCCTCGATCCAGCACCGGCCGAGCGACATCGACACCTCTCTGGTGAAGCAGGCGCCGGCCGCTCCGGCATCCGGTCCGGCCCCGGCGACCGGCAACGATCCGCTGGCCGGCGCTGCTGGCGCGGCGAGCGGCAATGCCGCCAACGGCGCGGTTCCGCTCGCCAACTAAGCCGCCTTACGGTCATTTCGATCTTTTTTCGCACGCGCGATGATTCGCGCGCTTGCCCAACTCGTTTGTAAAAGGCTAAGCCTCTCCTCCCATGGCGCGGTATATTTTCATCACCGGCGGCGTGGTCTCCTCGCTTGGCAAGGGCCTGATGGCCGCTTCGCTCGCAGCACTGCTGCAGGCGCGAGGTTTCCGTGTGCGCATTCGGAAATTCGATCCCTATCTCAACGTCGATCCGGGCACGATGAGTCCCTATCAGCATGGCGAGGTCTATGTGACCGACGACGGGGCGGAAACCGACCTCGATCTTGGCCATTATGAGCGCTTCACCGGCGTTTCGGCGCGGCAGTCGGACAATGTGACGCAGGGCCGGGTCTATCAGACCATCATCCAGCGCGAACGGCGCGGCGACTATCTGGGCGCGACGGTTCAGGTGATCCCGCACGTCACCGACGAGATCAAGGCCTTCGCCCTGGCCGACTCCGACGACCTCGATTTCGTGCTGTGCGAGATCGGCGGCACGGTGGGCGACATCGAATCGCTCCCCTTCATGGAGGCGATCCGCCAGTTGCATAACGATCTGGGGCGCAACCGCTCCATCTTCGTCCATGTGACGCTGGTCCCCTATATCGCGGCGGCGGGCGAGCTGAAGACCAAGCCGACCCAGCACAGCGTGCGGGAACTGACGTCGCTGGGCATCCAGCCCGACATATTGCTCTGCCGCTGCGAACATCCGCTGCCGGAAAGCGAGCGGCGCAAGATCGCCCTCTTCTGCAATGTCCGTCCCGAAGCGGTCATCCCCGCGCTCGACGCCAGCAGCATCTACGCGGTCCCGACGCAATATCATGCCGAAGGGCTGGACGATGAAGTGCTGCGCGCCTTCGGCATCGAAAACGCCCCCGCGCCCAAGCTGGACCGCTGGCACGACATCATGGACCGGCAGCAGAATCCGGAGGGCGAGGTCACCATCGGCGTCGTCGGCAAATATGTCGGCCTGCCCGATGCCTACAAGTCGCTCTATGAGGCGCTGACCCATGGCGGCTTCGCCAACCGGGTGAAGGTCAACATCAAATGGCTGGACGCCGAGCTGTTCGAGGAAGAGGGCGCGGACATCGCCGCCCGCCTGGAACCGATGCACGGCATCCTCGTCCCCGGCGGCTTCGGCGTGCGCGGGTCGGAGGGGAAGATCGCCTCCGTCAAATTCGCCCGCGAACGCAACGTGCCCTTCTTCGGCATTTGCCTCGGCATGCAGATGGCCTGCATAGAGGGGGCGCGGAACACGGCGGGCATCGCCAACGCCTCCACCACCGAATTCGGCGAAACCAGCGAGCCGGTCGTCGGCCTCATCACCGAATGGATGAGCAAGGAAGGCCTGCAGAAGCGCACCGCCGAAACCGACCTTGGCGGCACCATGCGCCTGGGCGCCTATCCGGCGAAGCTCACCGGCAACAGCGTCGTCGCGGGCATCTATGACGCCACCGACATCAGCGAACGGCACCGCCACCGCTATGAGGTGAACGCGGGCTATCGCGAACCGCTGGAAAAGGGCGGGCTGATCTTCTCCGGCATGTCCCCCGACGGCACGCTCCCGGAAATCGTCGAGCGGCCCGACCACCCCTGGTTCGTCGGCGTGCAGTTCCACCCGGAACTCAAGTCCAAACCCTTCGACCCGCATCCGCTCTTCGCCAGCTTCATCGAAGCGGCGGTGAAGCAGAGCCGGCTGGTGTAAGAGGAACGGGGCCGCAAAGGCCCCGTTTTCTCCTACACCGAAATATGGATATCGTGCTCCTGCGAAAGCAGGAGCCCAGTCCCGCCGTCTAAGTTGAAATGCACCGTCTGAACTGGGTTCCTGCCTACGCAGGAACACGGATCACCCCTGGACAGGCGTCAACTTCAACAACCGCCCCCGCGACCCTTGCCCGCCATCCTCCAGCAGCCAGAGCGCCCCATCCGGACCTTGCTCCACCTCGCGGATACGCGCGCCCATGTCCCACTGGTCGGCCTTGGCGGCATTCTCCCCGTCCAGCTTCACCCGCACCAGCGCCTTGCTCGACAGCCCGCCGATGAACAGCGAATCCTTCCACTGCGGAAACAGGTCGCCCGAATAATAGACAAGCCCGCCCGGAGAGATCACCGGATTCCACCAGACCTTCGGCGCCTCGAAACCGTCGCCCGCCTTATGATCGGGAATGTCCCGCCCATCATAATGGCTGCCGTTGGAGGCGAGGGGATAGCCATAATTCAACCCCGGCTTGATCAGATTGACCTCATCCCCGCCCTTGGGCCCCATTTCCTGCTCCCACAGCCGCCCGTCCTTGTCGAAGGCGATCCCCAGCAGGTTGCGATGCCCATAGGACCAGACCGCAGGATGAAACCCCTTCGCCGCCAGCGGATTGCCCGCCGCCGGGCTTCCATCCAAATTCAACCGCAATACCTTGCCCAAGGTCGATTTCGGATCTTGCGCCGGATCGAATTTCTGCCGCTCGCCATTGGTGAAGAACAGATATTTCCCGTCCGGCGAAAAGGCGATCCGCCCCGAATAATGGCCGTTGCCCTCGACATAGGGGCTGGCCCGGAAAATCACCTTCACCCCGTCCAGCTTGGTCGTCCCGTCGCTCGCCTGATCGAAACGCCCGGTGGCCAGCGCCACGCCCTTGCCGCCCGGACCCGCCTCCGAAAAGCTGAAATAAACCGTCCCATTCTTCGCAAAGCCGGGCGCTGGCACTACGTCCATCAGCGCGCCCTGACCTGCGCTGTCCACCGGCGGAATCCCCGCGACGGGAATTTTCGTCCCATTCTTCGGATCGAACAGGATCATCTCGCCCGCCTTCTCCGTCACCAGCATCCGCCCGTCGGGCAGGAAGGCCATCGCCCAAGGAGACTCGAAATCCGCGATCACCGACGTCTTGAACGGCTTTTCCGTCGCGACATTCTGCCCGGTGGCATTGTCCGCCGAACAGGCGATCAGGGCTAGCGGCAGGGCGGTCAGGGCGAAATGGCGCATCTTTTTCCTCCTCGTCGGACGATGAAATGTCCCGCGACAAATAATGTTGCAGCTTTGCGGCATTCTGCCTATATCGCGCTTGCTTCCTTACATCGTCAAACATGTCGGGGTCGCGGGCGGAACGCCTGCGGCAACAGGGAAGCTGCATATTGCTTGTGGAGACTTCATGGCGGACATCGCCGAACTGACAGCCCTGATCGAACCGGAGGTGAAGGCCCTGGGCTTCGACCTCGTGCGCATCAAGCTGTTCGGGTCGGGCGACGAATATACGCTTCAGATCATGGCGGAGCGCCCTGAAACGAAGCAGCTCGTCATAGAGGATTGCGCCGCCATCTCCCGCCGCCTCTCGGACGTGCTGGACGAAGCCGACCCGATCGAGGAGGCCTATCGTCTGGAGGTCAGTTCGCCGGGCATCGACCGCCCGCTGACCCGCCTCACCGATTTCCTCGAATGGACGGGGCATGAGGCGAAGATCGCCGCCACCGAAACCGTCTCCGGCCGCAAGAGCTTCCGGGGCGTGCTGAAAGGCGTGGAGGGCGAGGACATTTTGTTCGCCGATGCCAAGGCCGGCGACGTCGCCATCCCCTTCGCGCTGGTGGGCGACGCCAAGCTGATACTGACCGACGCGCTGATTGCTGCTAGTATGCCGCTCTCCTCCGATGGGGCGGACGAGTTCGAAACCGAAGAGTAAGGGTTTAACGATCATGGCCAACGCCATTTCCGCCAACAAGGCCGAACTGCTCGCCATCGCCAATTCGGTGGCCAGCGAAAAGATGATCGACAAGGCCATCGTCATAGAGGCGATGGAAGACGCGATCCAGCGCGCCGCCCGCGCCCGCTACGGCGCGGAAAACGACATCCGTGCCAAGCTGGACCCGGAAACCGGCGATCTGCGCTTGTGGCGCGTGGTCGAAGTGGTCGAGGTCGTGGACGATTATTTCAAGCAGGTCGACCTGCGCCAGGCGCAGAAGCTGAAGAAGGACGCCGTGATCGGCGACTTCATCGTCGACCCGCTGCCTCCTATCGACCTGGGCCGCATCGACGCCCAGTCGGCCAAGCAGGTGATCTTCCAGAAGGTCCGCGACGCCGAGCGCGAGCGCCAGCATGAGGAATTCAAGGACCGCGTGGGTGAAATCATCACCGGCGTCGTCAAGTCGGTCGAATTCGGCCATGTCGTGGTGAATCTCGGCCGCGCCGAGGGCGTCATCCGCCGCGATCAGCAGATCCCCCGCGAAGTCGTCCGCGTCGGCGACCGCATCCGCTCGGTGATCCTGAACGTGCGCCGCGAAAACCGGGGTCCGCAGATTTTCCTCAGCCGCGCCCATCCCGAATTCATGAAGAAGCTGTTTGCGCAGGAAGTGCCCGAAATCTACGACGGCGTGATCGAGATCAAGGCCGCCGCCCGCGATCCGGGCAGCCGCGCCAAGATCGGCGTCATCAGCCGCGATTCGAGCATCGACCCGGTCGGCGCCTGCGTCGGCATGAAGGGCAGCCGCGTGCAGGCCGTCGTGCAGGAAATGCAGGGCGAGAAGATCGACATCATCCCCTGGTCGGAAGACACCGCCACCTTCGTCGTCAACGCGCTCCAGCCCGCGCAGGTCGCGCGCGTCGTCATCGACGAGGAGGAGGAGCGGATCGAGGTCGTCGTTCCCGACGATCAGCTTTCGCTCGCCATCGGCCGCCGCGGCCAGAATGTCCGCCTGGCCAGCCAGCTCACCGGCAAGGCCATCGACATCATGACCGAGGCCGATGCGTCCGAAAAGCGCCAGAAGGAATTCGTCGCCCGCTCCGAGATGTTCCAGAACGAACTGGACGTGGACGAAACCCTCTCGCAGCTTCTGGTGGCGGAGGGCTTCGGCGAACTGGAAGAAGTCGCCTATGTCGGCGTCGAGGAACTGGCCGCGATCGAGGGCTTCGACGAAGACCTTGCCGCCGAATTGCAGAGCCGCGCCCAGGAAGCGCTGGACCGCCGCGAAGCCGCCGCCCGTGAGGAACGCCAGGCGCTGGGCGTCGAGGACGCGCTGGCCGACATGCCGCACCTCACCGAAGCCATGCTGGTGACGCTGGGCAAGGCGGGCATCAAGACGCTGGACGATCTGGCCGATCTCGCCACCGACGAACTGGTCGCGAAGAAGCGCGTCGACCAGCGCCGCCGCCGCGAGAACAAGGAAGAGGACAAGGGCGGCATATTGGCCGAATATGGCCTCACCGAGGAACAGGGCAATGAGATCATCATGGCCGCCCGCGCCCACTGGTTCGAAGGCGAGGAAGCGTAAGCGCCAATGCCCTTCGTAGACATCCGTCTGGCCGGAAACGCCACCCGCGAGCAGAAGGCGGCCATCGTCGCCGACGTCACCCGGTCGCTCGTCGAGCGACTGGGCAAGTCGCCTGCTGCCGTTCAGGTGGTGATTTCGGAGGTTTCGACGGAAAATTACGGCGCAGGCGGCCAACTCATCGCCGACCGCGACGCGCCCAAAGCAGGGGAGGACGCCCATGCCGCGGTCACTTCCCGATGAGAGGTTAAGCTCGCCCCATAGCGCTACCCTACCAACTCCCCTCCCTTCCAGGGAGGGGTTGATCGGAGTCACGTGCCTCCGATCAAGGGTGGGTGCGATTGCATCAGCAATCGCCAGCAACGGCGATTGGGCGAGGGCGGATGCGCGCTACGCGCGACCCACCCCCAACCCCTCCCTGGAAGGGAGGGGAGAAAAAGCATGACCGAACGCAAATGCATCCTGTCCGGCGACCGCGCCGACCCGGAAATGCTGGTGCGCCTCGCCTGCGGCCCGAACGGCGAAATCCTGCCCGACATCCGCGCCAAGGCCCCCGGCCGCGGCGCCTGGATCGGCGTCACCCGCGCCGAACTTGAACAGGCGCTGACAAAGGGCAAGCTCAAGGGCGCGCTCGCCCGCGCCTTCAAGACCGGCGACCTGCAAATCCCCGAAACGCTGCCCGCCCTCATAGAGGACGGCCTGCGCAAGGCATTGCTCGACCGCCTGGGCCTGGAGGCGAAGGCGTCCATGGTCCTGACCGGCTCGGAAAAGATCGATGTCGCCTGCCGCAAGGGCGACGTCACGCTGCTGCTCCACGCCGCCGACGCTGCCGCCGACGGCAACCGGAAGCTGGACCAGGCGCTCCGCGTCGGACAGGAGGCCGAGGGCACGGATTTGGCGGGCATCGTCTTGCCTGTGGACCGACACGCCCTATCTATGGCAATGGGGCGGGACAATGTCGTCCATATCGCGGTGACCGACTCGCGTGCGGCGTCACGTCTGCGCGGCGCCATAGGCCGCTTGGAAAGCTATCTGGGTTGCGCTAACGGAGCGCCGGTGCATGGGGAGCGTGACTCCGCAGGGGCACTGGGCGCCTGAGGTAGCATTGGAATGAAGGCGCCGACGGGCCTTGCCGGTCGGGTTGATGTGAAGGGTATAGTTCAGTCGTATGAGTGACAGCAAGGAAGACAAGCCGGTTCTGGGCCGCAAGCCGCTGGGGATCAAGCGCACGGTCGAGTCCGGTCAGGTGCAGCAGCAGTTCAGCCATGGCCGCAAGAATACGGTCGTGGTCGAGGTGAAGCGGCGCCGCATCCTGGGCAAGCCGGGCGAAGCCGGTCACGCTGCGCCTGAGCCGCAGGCCGACCCCACGCCCGTTGCTGCCGCGCCTTCGACGCAGCCGCCGCAGGCCCGCGCGCCGCAGCCGGCCCCCGCCCGTCCGGCGCCACCGCAAAGCCTGATGTCGCGTCAGGAATTGCAGGCGAAGCTGCTGCGCGAGGCCGAGGAAGCCCGCATGTCCGCGCTGGAGGAAGCGCGCCGCCGCGAAGACGCCCAGCGCCTTGCCGCGAGCGAGGAGGAAAAGCGCCGCGCCGAGGAAAACCGCCAGACTACCGAAGCGGCCGAGGTCGAAACCACGCGTCAGCCCGAAGTCGAGACCGGGCCGGCCGAGGAAGCCGCCAGGGCGCCTGTCGAGGAATCCGGGCCGACCGCCGCCGATGTTCCGGTCGACGCCGCGCCCTCCGCCGCCGAGCCGAAGTCCGCCGCCTCGACCGCCATGCCGCCGCCGCGCCGCTTCACGCCGGTCGCGCCGGTCAAGCGCCCCGAACCGGCCAAGCCCGACCGCGCCAAGCGCGGCGACGACAATCGCCGCCAGGCCGGCAAGCTCACCGTCACCCGCGCCCTTGCAGATGACGACAGCGCCCGCGCCCGCAGCCTCGCCGCGCTGAAGCGCGCCCGCGAGAAGGAGCGTCGCGCCCATTATTCCGGCGGCGCTCAGCAGCGCGAGAAGCAGACGCGCGACGTGGTCGTGCCGGAAAGCATCACCGTCCAGGAACTGGCCAACCGCATGGCCGAAAAGGGCGCGGACCTGGTGAAGGCCCTGTTCAAGATGGGCACCGCCGTCACGCTCAACCAGCCGATCGACCAGGATACGGCGGAACTGCTGGTCGAGGAGTTCGGCCACCGTATCCAGCGCGTGTCCGACGCCGACGTTGAAATCGGCATGGAGGGTGAGGTCGACGCGCCCGAAACGCTTAAAGCCCGTCCGCCGGTCGTGACCATCATGGGCCATGTCGACCATGGCAAGACGTCGTTGCTCGACGCGTTGCGCGGCACCAACGTCGTGTCGGGCGAAAGCGGCGGCATCACCCAGCATATCGGCGCCTATCAGGTGAAGACGAAGGGCGGCGACACCATCACCTTCCTCGACACGCCGGGCCACGAGGCCTTTTCGGAAATGCGCGCGCGCGGCGCCAACGTCACCGACATCGTCATCCTGGTGGTGGCGGCGGACGACGGGCTGATGCCCCAGACCATCGAGGCCATCAACCACACCAAGGCCGCCGGCGTGCCGATGATCGTCGCGATCAACAAGGTCGACAAGCCCGAAGCCAATCCCCAGCGTATCCGCGAACGCCTGCTCGAACATGAGATCGTGGTCGAGGATATGGGCGGCGAAACGCAGGACGTGGAGGTTTCCGCGCTCAAGCGGACGGGCCTCGACGATCTGCTCGACAAGATCATGCTCCAGGCCGAACTGCTCGAACTGACCGCCAATCCCGACCGCGCCGCCGAAGGCAATGTGGTCGAGGCGCAGCTCGACAAGGGCCGCGGCGCGGTCGCCACCGTGCTGGTGCGCAAGGGCACGCTCAAGATCGGCGACACCTTCGTCATCGGGTCGGAAAGCGGCAAGGTCCGCGCAATGATCAACGACAAGGGCCAGAATGTGAAGACCGCCGGTCCCTCGACCCCGGTCGAGGTTCTGGGCCTGTCCGGCGTGCCGATGGCGGGCGACCAGCTCACCGTCGTCGAGAACGAGGCCCGTGCCCGCGAAGTCGCCGCCTATCGCCAGGAACAGGCGACCAAGAAGCGCACCACGGCCGCCCCGACCAGCTTTGAACATATGTTCTCGGCGCTGAACACCAAGGTCATCGAATATCCGGTGGTGGTGAAGGGCGACGTGCAGGGTTCGGTGGAAGCGATCGTCTCGTCGCTGAACCGCATCTCGACCGACGAGATCAAGGTCCGCATCCTGCATTCGGGCGTCGGCGCGATCACTGAAAGCGACGTCACGCTGGCGGCCGCCAGCCGCGCCCCGCTGATCGGCTTCAACGTGCGCCCCAATGCCAAGGCGCGCCAGTTGGCGGAGCGCGAGAAGATCTCGTTGCGCTATTATGACGTGATCTACGACCTGCTTGAGGAAGTGCGCGGCGAAATGGCCGGCCAGTTGGCGCCGGAACGCATCGAAACCATCGTCGGCCGGGCCGAGGTGCTTCAGGTCTTCCCGGCGGGCAAGAAGGACAAGGCGGCGGGCCTGCTCGTCCTCGAGGGCATCATCCGCAAGGGTCTGGCAGCGCGCCTCACCCGCGAGGATGTCATCGTGTCGCGCACCCACATCGCCTCGCTGCGCCGCTTCAAGGACGATGTGTCCGAAGTCCGGGCAGGCATGGAATGCGGCGCGGTGCTCCAGGACACCAACGACATCAAGCCCGGCGACACGCTGGAACTGTTCGAGGTCGAGGAACGCGCCCGCACGCTGTGATCCATGTTCCCCCTTCCGCAGGCGGGAGGGGGCTGGGGGGTGGGCTCGCCCTCTCCTGAACTGCAATGGCCGATGGGGAGAGCCCACCCCCGGCCCCTCCCGCTTGCGGGAGGGGAGGATATAATGCCCGCTCCCAATGAAGGCCCCTCCGTCCGGCTCCTCCGCGTGGGCGAACAGGTGCGCCATGTCCTGTCCGACATCCTCCAGCGCGGTGACGTGCATGACGATGTCCTCGCCAGCCATGTGGTCAGCGTCACCGAAGTCCGCATGTCCCCCGACCTGCGCCACGCGACCGTCTTCATCAAATCGCTGCTCGGCCAGGATGAGGCCGCCGTGCTGAAGGCGCTGCGCACCAACACCGCCTTTCTCCAGCGGGAGGTCGCGACCCGCATCCGCCTCAAATATGCGGCGAAGCTCAAATTCCTCGCGGACGAAAGCTTCGACGAGGGCAGCCATATCGACAAGCTGCTCCGCGACCCAAAGGTTGCCCGCGACCTGGAGCAGCCGGAAATCGAGGACGATTAAGCGCGACGTGCTCCTGCGAAGGCAGGAGCCTAGTCCAGGCGGCAGAACTGGGCTCCTGCCTTCGCAGGAGCACATCGCGCTTGATCGAAAGTCTTTTTCCACCGTCGACGTGACGGCGCAGCCCCGCTAACAGCGTCTCTCCGGCAGGAGCAAAAGGGGCTGAGGCGCATGAAAAAGATCGGCATATTGGCAGTCGCGCTGACGCTGGCCATACCCGCCGCCGCCAAGGAAGCGCCGATCCACCCCGCCGTCACCAGCGACCCCGCGCCCGACGCCGCCTATCCCGCCGGCATGAGCGCCTTCACCATTCCCTCCGAAGACGGCGCGCTCAACGCGGTCCTCTACACCGCCGCCGGTTCCGGCCTGCACCCGACGCTGCTCCTCCTCCACGGCTTCCCCGGCAACGAGCAGAATCTGGACCTTGCCCAGGCCGCCCGCCGCGCCGGATGGAATGTCCTGACCCTCCATTATCGCGGCAGTTGGGGCAGCCCCGGCAGCTTCTCCTTCACCCACGCCTCCGAAGACGCCTGGAACGCCCTGCAATATCTTCAGCAATCCGCCACCGTCGCCCGATACCGCATTGATACCAGCGCCATCGTTGTCGCGGGCCACAGCATGGGCGGCTTCATGGCCGCCGATGTCGCCGCCGCCGAACCCCATGTCGCGGGCCTCTTCCTGATCGACCCCTGGGATCCGTCCGAAACCGCCGCCGCCCTCTCCACCCCGGAGGGCGAGGCCGCCTGGAAAGCCGAAGTCGCCAGCGACCTGCCGCCCCTGCACGGCGCCACCTATGACAGCCTGACCACGGAAATCCGCGCCGACACGGAAAAATTCGACCTCGGCCGCAAGCTGGTGGGCTATGCCCGCCGTCCGCTCGTCATCATCGGGGCGGAACGCGGCATCGGGGCCATGGCGCGCAAGGTCACCGCCGACGCGCAATCCGCCAATCCCGACACGCGGCTGATGGTCTGGCCGACTGACCACAGCTTCTCGGACAAGCGCATCGCCCTGGCGGACGCGCTCGTCCGCTTCCTCAAGCAGATCGCGCCGATGACCCGCTGATGGCCAAGCTCTATTTCTACTATAGCTCGATGAACGCGGGCAAATCGACCACCCTGCTGCAATCCAGCTTCAACTATCGCGAGCGCGGCATGGAGACCATGTTGTGGACCGCCGCGATAGACGACCGCTACGAACGGGGCCTGATCGTCTCGCGCATCGGGCTGGAGGCGAAGGCGCATCTGTTCGACGCCGCGACGGACCTGTTCGCGCCCATCTCCGCCCGGCATGCCCGGACGCCCCTGTCCTGCGTGCTGGTGGATGAGGCGCAGTTCCTGAACGCCGACCAGGTCTGGCAGCTTGCGGCGGTGGCCGACCGGCTGGCCATCCCCGTTCTTTGCTACGGCATCCGCACCGATTTCCAGGGGCAATTGTTCGAAGGCAGCGCCGCGCTGCTCGGCCTCGCCGACACGCTGACGGAGATCAAGACGATCTGCGAATGCGGGCGCAAGGCGACCATGAACCTGCGCGTGGATGGGGAAGGGCGCCCGATCCGCGAAGGCGAACAGACCGAAATCGGCGGAAACGACCGCTATGTCGCGCTCTGCCGCCGCCATTTCGTGGAAAAGCGCTCCGCTCGCTGACCACCGCAAATGCCGTAACGGTCCAGGAAGGGCTGACAACCGGCGACAGGAGGGCTAGAGCGCGCCGCCATGCACGGCTGGATCATCCTCGATAAACCCCATGGCCTTGGCTCGACGCAGGCGGTGAGCGCGGTCAAACGCGCCCTGCGCGTCAGCGGCGCGGGCAAGTGGAAGGTCGGCCATGGCGGCACGCTCGATCCGCTGGCGACCGGCGTGCTGCCCATCGCGGTCGGGGAGGCGACCAAGCTCGCCGGGCGGATGCTCGACAGCGACAAAATCTATGATTTCACCGTCCGTTTCGGCGTCCAGACGGACACGCTGGACCTGGAGGGCAAGGAAATCGCCGCCAGCGACCATCGCCCGACGCTGGCGGAGGTGGAGGCGATATTGCCCCGCTTCACCGGCCCCATCGAACAGGCGCCCCCCGCCTACAGCGCCATCCTGATCGACGGCCGGCGCGCCTACGACCTCGCCCGCAAGGGGGAGGATGTGGAGATGAAGACCCGCGCCGTCACCATCCATGCTCTCGCCATCAAGGGACAAGAGGCGGAAGGGCCAGAGATCGGGACAAGGGGGCTCGCCTCCGTCACCCTCCGCGCCCATGTCTCCAAGGGCACCTATATCCGCTCCCTCGCCCGCGACATCGCGCTGGCGCTCGGCACGGTCGGCCATGTCACCATGCTCCGCCGCGTCAAGGCAGGGCCGTTCACCCTGGAATCCGCGATTTCGCTGGACAAATTGGACGAAGCTGCTAGGGGCGGCGGCATCGCGCAGCTTATGCTGCCGTTGACCGCAGGGCTGGACGACATCCCGGCTCTCGCAGTCTCTCCCGACGAAGCGCTGGCTCTCCGACAGGGGAAGGTGCTTGTGGGGAAACCGCATACCGGTCTCATGCTGGCGATGGAGGGCGCAACGCCCGTCGCGCTGGTGGAGGCCAGTGGCCCAGAACCCCTTAGGGAAATCCGGGTGGTGCGCGGCTTCAATCTCTAGATGTTACGAAAGGAAGCCGATGTCGATTACTGCCGAGCGCAAGGAAGCGCTGATCAAGGAACATGCCCGCGCCGAGGGCGACACAGGTTCGCCGGAAGTCCAGGTTGCGATCCTCTCGGAGCGCATCGCCAACCTGACCGAGCATTTCAAGGGTCATCACAAGGATAACCACAGCCGTCGCGGCCTGCTGATGCTGGTCAACAAGCGCCGTTCGCTGCTGGATTACCTGAAGAAGAAGGATGGGGCGCGCTACACCGACCTCATCGCCAAGCTGGGCCTGCGCAAGTAAGCCTCCTATAGAAGGAACGGCCCCCATGTCGGGGCCGTTTCCGATTCTGACAACATGGCGCTGGGCAATCCGGCACGGCGTCATGATCCGGGGGACATCCCCCACACCGTTCGCCCTGAGCTAGTCGAAGGGCACTCCTTCTTTTGAAGGGAAGGATTGGGCTTCGACAGGCTCAGCCCGAACGGAGGAGAGATAGGCTCTCCATCCATGGACCATCCGGTCCGAAACAGGCCCCGCCCGGCAATAGGGCCAGGCGGGCGAAGGAAAAAACCAATGTTTGATGTAAAGAAGGTATCAATCGAGCTGGGCGGCAAGACCCTCACGCTCGAAACCGGCCGCATTGCGCGTCAGGCCGACGCCGCCGTGCTGGCGACCTATGGCGAAACCGTGGTGCTGTGCGCCGTGACCGCCGCCAAGTCGGTGAAGGAAGGACAGGACTTCTTCCCGCTGACCGTCCATTATCAGGAAAAATATTCGGCCGCCGGTCGCATTCCGGGCGGCTTCTTCAAGCGCGAGCGCGGCGCGACGGAAAAGGAAACGCTGGTTTCCCGCCTGATCGACCGCCCGGTTCGCCCGCTCTTCCCCGAAGGTTTCTATAATGAAATCAACGTCATTGCCCAGGTTCTGAGCTTCGACGGCGAAAGCGAGCCCGACATCGTGGCGATGATCGCCGCTTCGGCCGCGCTGACCCTGTCGGGCGTGCCCTTCCTGGGTCCGATCGGCGCCGCCCGCGTCGGCTACAAGGATGGCGAATATCAGCTCAACCCCTCGCTGGACGAAGTGAAGACCGGCGAGCTCGACCTGGTCGTCGCCGCCACCGGCAATGCGGTGATGATGGTCGAATCCGAAGCCAAGGAGCTTTCGGAAGACGTCATGCTCGGCGCCGTCCTCTTCGCCCATGAAGCGTCGAAGAAGGTCGTCAACGCGATCATCGACCTCGCCGAAAAGGCCGCGAAGGATCCGTGGGACGTCGCCAAGGGCGACAATCTCGACGACCTCAAGAAGAAGCTCAAGAAGCTGATCGGCAAGGACATTGCGGCCGCCTACAAGCTGACCGACAAGTCCGCCCGTTCGAGCGCGATCAACGCCGCCCGCGACAAGGCCAAGGCCTTTTTCGCGGAAGAGGGCCTGGACGCCCAGACCGTCATGGCCGGCATCAAGCTGACCAAGAAGCTGGAGGCGGAGATCGTCCGCACCGCCATCCTCAAGGAAGGCAAGCGCATCGACGGCCGCACCACCACGCAGATCCGTCCGATCGAGGCGATGGTAGGCTTCCTGCCGCGCACCCATGGTTCGGCGCTGTTCACCCGCGGCGAAACGCAGGCGATCTGCACCACCACGCTTGGCACCAAGGACGCTGAGCAGATGATCGACGGCCTGACCGGCCTCCACTATGAAAGCTTCATGCTGCACTATAACTTCCCGCCCTATTCGGTCGGCGAAGTGGGTCGCTTCGGCGCGCCGGGCCGTCGCGAAGTCGGCCATGGCAAGCTCGCATGGCGCGCCCTGCACCCCGTGCTGCCCAGCAAGGAGGAATTCCCCTACACGATCCGTGTCCTCAGCGACATCACCGAATCCAACGGATCGTCCTCGATGGCGACGGTCTGCGGCGGTTCGCTCTCGATGATGGATGCCGGCGTTCCGCTGAAGCGTCCCGTCTCCGGCATCGCCATGGGCCTGATCCTGGAAGGCAAGGAGTTCGCGGTCATCAGCGACATCCTGGGCGATGAGGATCACCTCGGCGACATGGACTTCAAGGTGGCGGGCACGGAAGCGGGCATCACCACCATGCAGATGGACATCAAGGTCGCCGGCATCACGCAGGAAATCTTCGAAGTCGCGCTGCGCCAGGCGAAGGAAGGCCGCGCCCACATCCTGGGTGAGATGAGCAAGGCCCTGTCCTCGACCCGCACCGAACTGAGCGCGCACGCTCCGCGCATCGAGACGATCCAGATCGACAAGTCGAAGATCCGCGACGTCATCGGCACCGGCGGCAAGGTCATCCGCGAGATCGTCGCGGAAACCGGCGCGAAGGTCGACATCGACGACGAGGGCATCATCAAGATCAGCTCGTCCGACATCAACCAGATCGAAGCCGCCAAGAAGTGGATCCTCGGCATCGTCGAGGAAGCGGAAGTCGGCAAGATCTACACCGGCAAGGTCGTCAACATCGTCGACTTCGGCGCGTTCGTGAACTTCATGGGCGGCAAGGACGGCCTCGTCCACGTCTCCGAAATGAAGAATGAGCGCGTGGAAAAGCCGACCGACGTCGTGTCGGAAGGCCAGGAAGTGAAGGTCAAGGTTCTCGAAATCGACCCGCGCGGCAAGGTTCGCCTGTCGATGCGCGTGGTCGACCAGGAAACCGGCGAGGAACTGGAAGACACCCGTCCGCCCCGCGAACCCAGAGGGGATCGGGGCGGCGACCGCGAAGGCGGCCGTGGCGACCGCAATCGCCGCGACCGTGGCGGGGACCGCGGCGGACGCGGGGGCGATCGCGGCCCGCGCCGCGACCGCGGCCCCCGGGCCGAAGGCAAGGGCGACGATGACGGCTCCAGCGCCGGCCTGCCGGATTTCCTGACCCAGGATTGATCCTGGTCCATCAGGTTCAGAAAAAAAGGAAGGGCGTCCGGTCATCCGGGCGCCCTTTTCGATGAATTTGACCGCTTCCTGATCTCCATCAATTGGCGTTTCCGGCAGTTATGTTACTGTAACGACCAAGGAACCGGGGGGATATATGCAGCGCAAGAACGAAAGATTCGTGGAGCGGTTGCCGCTTGTCTTGCGCCGGCCTTGGCATGCTTATCTGCTGGCGACCGTTTTCTGCCTGATCGCTTTTGCCATTCGCACCGTCGCGGAAATCGCCATGCCGGTCGGCTATCCCTTCGTGTCCTTCTTTCCCGCCGTGATCCTGACCTCCTTCCTGTTCGGGGTGCGGCCGGGCATCTATGCGGGCGTGCTGTGCGGCCTCATCTCCTGGTATTTCTTCATTCCGCCGCGCATGGCGTTCGATCTTCATCCGGGCGTGCTGTTGGCGCTGGTCTTCTACGGCGCCGTGGTGGTGGTGGACATCGCGCTGATCAACCTGCTGCAGAAGGCGAACTTCAAACTGGCGGTAGAGCGGGAACGCAGCCGCGCCCTGGCCGAAAACCGCGAACTGCTGTTCCACGAATTGCAGCACCGCGTGTCCAACAATCTTCAGGTCGTCGCCGCCATGCTCTCGCTCCAGCGGCGCCATGTCGATCATGACGTGGCTCGCCGGGCGCTCGACGACGCCTCGGCCCGGCTGGCGCTGGTCGGCCGGATCAGCCGGGCGCTCTACAATCCTTCGGGGGAGGGGCAGAATGTCCGCTCCTTCCTGACGACATTGACCGCCGACGTGCTGGAGGCCAGCGGCCGCGACGACATCGTCCTGACCGTCGATGCGCCCGACGGCCTGACCCTGGAACCCGACATCGCCGTGTCGATGGCGCTGATCGTGACCGAAGCGGTCAACAATGCCATCGAACATGGCCTGCCGCATCGGGGCGGCAGCATCCATGTCGGCCTGGACATCAGCGACGGTACGATAACGCTCGACATCACGGACGATGGAAAGGGACTGCCCGCCAATTTCGACCCCGGTTTCGGCCAGAGCCTGGGCCTGCGGATTTCCAACGCCCTTGCCGGCCAACTGAACGGCCGCTTCTCGCTCATGCCCGCGGCGAAGGGCGGCGCGACAGCGCGGCTCGACCTGCCTGTTCGCGCATAGCGACAGACAGGCACATTCTGCCGCTTGGCGAGGGCCATTCCCTCGGCTATGACCCGGCCATGCTGACGAAAACCATGACGCGCATCGGCGCGGCTACCGCACCGCTTCTGCTCGCCGCCCTGCTGTCGGGCTGCGCGACGTCGAAGAACAAGGCCGACACACAATATGTCGCCCGCGACGTGTCCACGCTCTACAATGCCGGCAAATATCGCCTGGATCGCGGGCAGTACAAGCTCGCCGCCGCCCTGTTCGACGAGGTGGAGCGCCAGCACCCCTATTCGCCCTGGGCGCGCCGGGCGCAGCTTATGTCGGCCTTCAGCTATTACATGAATCAGGATTATCCGGAATCGATCGGCGCGGCGCAGCGCTTCCTGTCGATCCACACCGGCAACAAGGACGCGCCCTACGCTTATTATCTGATCGCGCTCTGCTATTATGAACAGATCGCCGACGTCACCCGCGACCAGAAGATCACGCAACAGGCGCTGGACGCGCTGGGCGAACTGATCCGCCGCTATCCCGACACGCGCTACGCGGCCGACGCCCGGCTGAAGCTCGACCTCGTGAACGATCACCTCGCGGGCAAGGAGATGGAGATCGGCCGCTTCTACCAGCGTCGCGGCCAATGGCTGGCCGCCACGCTGCGTTTCCGCACGGTCATCGACAAATATCAGACGACCACCCACACCCCCGAAGCGCTGGAGCGCCTGGTGGAAAGCTATCTCTCGCTCGGCATCCCCGCCGAAGCGCAGAAGGCCGCCGCCGTGCTGGGCCGCAACTATCCCGGTTCGAAATGGTATGAGCGCAGCTACAAGCTGATGCGCGAACATCCGAACAAGGCCTGACCTGAATTATCCCCCTCCCGCAGGCGGGAGGGGCGAGGGGTGGGCCGCGAGCAAAGCGAGCGTTCCGCCCTAGCGTTGAAAGAAGCGCCGCTGGCGCGGCGCACCCACCCCCGGCCCCTCCCGCTTGCGGGAGGGGGGAGTCGCTCGCCTTTGCTGACCGCTCTCTCCATCCGCAATGTCGTGCTGATCGAGGCGCTGGACCTGGATTTCGGGTCTGGCCTTGGCGTGCTGACCGGCGAGACGGGCGCGGGCAAGTCGATCCTGCTCGATTCGCTCGGCCTCGCGCTGGGCGCCCGCGCCGACAGCGGCCTCGTCCGCAACGGGGAAGCGCAGGCCAGCGTCGCCGCCACCTTCGAAGCGCCCCGCGCCGGTCATCGCGTGACGGACCTGCTGGCCGACAACGGCATAGACATCGAACCGGGCGAACCGCTGATCATCCGTCGCATCGTCAAGGCCGACGGCGGCAGCCGCGCCTTCGTCAACGATCAGGCCTGTTCGGCCGCCCTGCTGCGCGACCTCGGCAGCGCGCTGGTCGAAATCCACGGCCAGCATGACGATCGCGGCCTGCTCAACCCACGCGGCCACCGCGCCCTGCTCGACGCCTATGGCCGCTGCGACACGGGCGCGGTCGCACAAGCCTATCACGCCTGGCGCGCCGCCGCCGACCGCCTCGCGGAAAGCCGCGCCAGCGTCGAGAACGCCGCCCGCGACCGCGAATACCTGACCCATGCGGTGGACGAACTCACCCGCTTCGCCCCCGAACCCGGCGAGGAAGCCACGCTGGCCGAAGAACGCGCCACCATGCAGAAGGGCGCGCGCCTCTCCGACGACCTTTCCGCCGTCACCGAATGCTTCACCGGCTCCGACGGCGGCCTCGCCCAATTGCGCCAGGCCGCCCGCCGCCTCGACCGCATCGTCAGCGAATATGAACCGCTGGCCGAAGTCCTCGCCGCCCTCGACCGCGCCGTCATCGAAGCCAGCGAAGCGGAGGACCGCCTCAACGAAGCCGCCGAGGCTTTGAGCTTCGACCCCGCTCGCCTCGACGCCATCGAAACCCGCCTGTTCGACCTGCGCGGCCTGGCCCGCAAGCATCAGGTCCAACCCGACGACCTCGCCGCCCTGCGCGACGAGATGGCCGCGAAACTGGCTGCCATAGAGGGCGGGGAAGACCATCTCGCCGCCCTGGAAACCGATGTGAAGGCCAAGGCCGCCGCCTATCGCGAAGCCGCCCAGTCCCTCTCCGCCGAACGCCGACAAGCCGCCGGAAAGCTGGACGCCGCCGTCGCCGCCGAACTCGCCCCGCTGAAACTGGACGCCGCCCGCTTCCGCACCGTCGTCGCGCCGCAGGAGGAGGGGCAATGGGGCGCCCACGGCATGGACCGGGTGGAATTCGAAATTTCCACCAACCCCGGCGCGCCCTTCGCCCCGCTGGTCAAGATCGCCTCTGGCGGCGAACTCTCCCGCTTCATCCTCGCGCTCAAGGTCGCGCTGGCGGAACAGGGCGACGCGGACACGCTGATCTTCGACGAGATCGACCGCGGGGTAGGGGGCGCCGTCGCTTCCGCTATCGGGGAGCGCCTGTCCCGCCTGTCCCGAACCAACCAGATACTCGTCGTCACCCACAGCCCGCAAGTCGCCGCACGCGGCGCCGGCCATATGCTGATCGCCAAATCCAGCGACGGCACCGTCACCCGCACCGGCGTCCATGCGCTGAGCGACGGCGAACGCCGCGAGGAAATCGCGCGCATGCTCTCCGGCGCCGAAATCACAGCCGAAGCCCGCGCCCAGGCCGAACGCCTGCTGGAAAAGCTATAAAGCAGCCGCGTTCCCGAAGTAGCCCGGCCGCAAGCAACCACTTGCAGTCATTCGTGTAAGGAGCGCCGTTGCCGGCAAGCGGTCACGGCCCATCGGCAAGGGCGGCGTTTTGCGGGGCTGCGGGGAAGACGAGTCCGCTGACGATATGAGCGGTGATCGCGCCGCCCATCTGCGCGGCGACGAATGCAGGCACGCAGGATGGGGCGATCCCGGCGAAACTGTCGCTCAGCGATCGGGCAAGGGTGATGGCGGGGTTTGCGAAGCTGGTTGAAGAGGTGAACCAATAGGCGGCCACGATATAGAGGGCGACGCTGATCGGCACGCTTTCCGGGCGCATCCGCACGGTTCCGATGATCGTCAGCACCAGACCGAAGGTGGCGATGGCCTCACCGGCCCATTGCCCGCCGCCGCCGCGCAACTTGGCGGATAGCTGGAGCAATGGGACGTCGAACATCAGGTGGGCCAGCCACACGCCCATGATCCCGCCCGCCAACTGGGCGGCGGCATAGGCCAGCGCCGCATGGATGCGTATGTGGCCGCGCATGCACATGACGAACGTGACGGCAGGATTCATGTGCGCGCCCGACACCGGCCCCAGCATCGTGATCAGCACGAACAGGATCGCGCCGGTCGCCAGCGTGTTGCCCAGAAGCGCGATGGCGATGTTTCCGCCCGCGATGCGCTCGGCCATGATCCCGGACCCGATGACGGTCGCAAACAGCAGCAGGCTGCCAAGCGCCTCGGCCAGAACAGCGCGGTGGTTCATGCCGGTCGAATGCGATTGCCGTCCGCGTCGACGACCTGCTCCCCATCCTCCTTCGCGAACGCGCCGCGCTGCTGCGCGGGGAGAATGTCCAGCACCGCCTCCGACGGGCGGCACAGCTTCACGCCCAGCGGCGTCACGACCAGCGGCCGGTTGATGAGGATCGGGTGCGCCATCATCGCGTCGATAAGGGCGTCGTCGGTCAGCGTCTCGTCATCCAGGCCGAGTTCGGCATAGGGCGTGCCCTTCTCGCGCAGCAGGTCGCGAGGCGACATGCCGGCGCGTTCGATGAGTTGGACAAGAAGCGCCCTTGCGGGGGGCGTCTTCAGATATTCGACGACATGCGGCTCCATTCCGGCGTTGCGGATCATGGCGAGCGCGTTGCGCGACGTCCCGCACTCAGGATTGTGATAGATAATGATGTCGGTCACGGCCTGGTCCTTCAGCAGCAGGCAAGTTCGGCGCGCAGCGGCTCGCACAGTTCGGCGCGCCCTCCGCAACAGTCTTTGGCGAGGAAGATCATCAGGCCGCGCAACGCATCGATGCTGACACGCTGTATCTGCCGTCGCCCGCGCTTTTCGGGGACGACCAGCCCGGCTTTTACGAGGACCGCCAGATGGCTGGAGAATGTGCTCTGGCTCAGCCCGCCAGCTTCCGCCAACTGCCCGGTCGAAAGGCCTTCCGGCTCATGCTGAACCAGCAGCCTGAAGGTCGCCAGGCGGGTTGGATGCGCGAGAGCCGCAAGAATTGAGAGCGCCGCTTCAGTTTTCATGCATCGGAATTATCCGATGGAATGCGGGTGGTCAATAACGCATCGGATAATGTCGATGTGTTTCTGTCAATTATCGCGCTCGGCTCGTCGGTAAGCCGACATTCCTCTTTTCACCAATAACCATTTCGACAACCCTGTTCCCCCGCGGACCCAGAATATCCGCTACCCGTGCGCAAAGGCCGACGCTAAAGACAGGCGCATGACCGACCTTACGTCCATGACCGAAGCCGAAGCCGCCAACCGCCTCATGCGCCTGGCGCGGGAGATTGCGCGCCACAACCGGCTCTATCATGATCAGGACCAGCCGGAGATCACCGACGCCGCCTATGACGCGCTGATCCGCGAGAATAACGCGCTGGAAGCTGCCTTCCCGCACCTTATCCGCAGCGATTCCCCCAACGCCCAGGTCGGCGCGGCACCCACTTCCGCCCTCAAGAAGGTCCAGCACGCCGTTCGCATGATGAGCCTCGACAACGGCTTCGCGGACGAGGACATCGCCGAATTCATCGCCCGTGTCCGCCGCTTCCTCGCGCTCCCCGAAGACGCGCCCGTCGCCCTCACCGCCGAACCCAAGATCGACGGCCTGTCCTGCTCGCTGCGCTATGAGAAGGGCGAACTGGTCCTCGCCGCCACGCGGGGCGACGGCACGACGGGGGAGGACGTCACCGCCAATGTCCGCACCATTGCCGACATCCCTGAGCGCCTGACCGGCGACACCGTCCCCGACCTGTTTGAAGTCCGGGGCGAAGTCTATATGGCCAAGGCCGATTTCGTGGCCTTGAACGAACGCCTGCTGGCCGAAGCCGAAGACCCCGAAAAGGCCCGCCAGTTCGCCAATCCCCGCAACGCCGCCGCCGGTTCGCTGCGCCAGAAGGACGCCGCCGTCACCGCCAGCCGTCCGCTGCGCTTCCTCGCCCATGGCTGGGGCGAAGTCAGCGCCGTCCCCGCCGAAACCCAGCTCGGCGTCATGCAGGCCATCGCAAGCTGGGGCCTGCCCGTCTCCGACCGCCTGACCTGCGTCGACACGCTGGAATCGCTGATCGCCCACTATCGCGCCATCGAAGCCGCCCGCGCCGAACTGCCCTTCGACATCGATGGCGTCGTCTACAAGGTCGACCGCCTCGACTGGCAACAGCGCCTGGGCTTCGTCGCCAAGGCCCCGCGCTGGGCCATTGCCCATAAATTCCCCGCCGAACGGGCGCAGACCACGCTGGAGGCCATCGACATCCAGGTCGGCCGCACCGGCAAGCTGACCCCGGTCGGCCGCCTGACCCCCGTCACCGTCGGCGGCGTCGTCGTCTCCAACGTCACCCTGCACAATGCGGACGAGATCGCCCGCCTCGGCGTGCGCCCCGGCGACCGCATCGTCGTCCAGCGCGCAGGCGACGTCATCCCGCAGGTGGTCGACAACCTCACCCGCGACGATCCGCGCGCGCCCTTCGCCTTCCCCGACCATTGCCCCGTCTGCCAGTCCGAAGCCGTGCGCGAGGAAGGGGAGGTCGACATAAGATGCACCGGCGGCCTCATCTGCCCCGCCCAGCGGTTCGAACGGCTGCGCCATTTCGTCAGCCGCGCCGCGCTCGACATAGAGGGGCTGGGCGAAAAGAGCATAGAGGAATTTCTCGACCTCGGCTGGATCGCGGAACCGGCCGACATCTTCCGCCTGAAGACGCACCGCGCCGACCTGATGGGCCGGGAGGGGTGGAAGGAGAAATCCGTCGACAATCTCCTCGCCGCCATAGAGGCCAAGCGCCAGCCCGACGCCGCCCGCCTGCTCTTTGGCCTGGGCATCCGCCATATCGGCGCGGTGACGGCCCGCGACCTGCTGAAACGCTATACCAGGCTGCCTGCCATCCACGCCCTCGCGCTGGAGATCATCGCCCTGCGCGACGCCGCGCAGCCTGCGGAGGGGGAGGAGGAAAGCCGCTTCCGCAACCGCCTGGACAAGGCCATCGCCGAACAGATCGGGGTCGAGAATGTGGGCTCGGCGGTCGGCCACGCGCTGGCCGATTTCTTCCACGAACCGCATAATGTGGAGGTCTGGAACGACCTGCTGAGCGAAGTCTCCCCGCCCGACTATGTGGTCGAAACCACCGCCAGCGCGGTCACCGGCAAGACCGTCGTCTTCACCGGCAAGCTGGAAACCATGAGCCGCGACGAGGCGAAGGCGCAGGCCGAACGCCTGGGCGCCAAGGCCGCCGGATCGGTCAGCGCCAAGACCGACCTGGTCGTCGCAGGCCCCGGCGCGGGTTCCAAACTGAAACAGGCCGCCGCTCTGGGCATCGAAGTGATCGACGAAGCGGCCTGGGCCGAAATCGTCAAGGCTGCGGGATAGGTGGGCAAGGCGTAAAGTGGTCCATTTCCCTCATGGTCCATTCCGCTCGCCAACCAGGGATTTCTCAAACCGGGAGCGGCACGCCCGGCAGGTTCTTCGATGTGCGGATGGTGAGCGAGGTCTTCACGCTCACGACATTGGGGGCGGGCGTCAGTTTTGACGTCAGGAACTGCTGGAAACTTTGCAGATCCTTCGCCACCACCTTCAGGATGAAGTCGATCTCGCCGTTCAGCATATAGCATTCGCGCACCTCCGGCAGGGTGGCGATATGATCCTCGAACGCCTTGAGGTCCGCTTCGGCCTGGCTTTTCAGGCTGACCATAGCGAAGACCGTGATGGTGTAGCCCAGCATCGATGGGTTGACCACGGCATGGTAGGAGCTGATGGCGCCGCTTTCCTCCAATGCGCGGACGCGGCGCAGGCAGGGGGGAGCCGTCAGGCCCACCTTGCGGGCCAGCTCCACATTGGTCATCCTGCCGTCATCCTGCAATTCGCCCAGGATCTGGAGGTCGATGTCGTCAATATTGGGGCCGGCCATTATTCCGCTTATTTCCTTGCCTGTTAATATGGCGTTACCATAATAATATTTCAGGACAATGCAATTGTCCCACTATGCGACGTTCGCATAAGAACCCGTCCGCGGCCCTTCCCCTTTGCGGCCCGAAGCATTATTCCTGTGTAACGATCTCTCCGGCGAAGGTTGTTCAGCGCTGCGCCGGGGCTGGAATTTGGGGAATTTTGGTGCGCTTCAACGATCTCATGCAGACGGTTCTCGCCGCGGAAGGACGCAGCGGCCTGGGCGCGGTCACCTTGTGGCGGCAATGCGTGGATCTGCTGGCGCAAAATGACCGGCATGACCGTCCGATCATGTCCGATGCGGAGCGCGCGGCCCTGCTGGAACGGCTGTCCGGACTGTTGCCCAAGCTGTCGGAAACGCAGCGGATCGCGACCGTGGTGGAATTGGGCGGGCGGTTGCGGTCGCCCAGGCTGGTCGAATTCTTCGCCAATGATCGCCCGGCGATCGCGGCCGCCGCCATGTCCCGCGCGCGCCTGTCCGATGCGGCCTGGGTGGAGATGTTGCCCCGCCTGACGCCCACGGCGCGCGGCGTGCTGCGGTCGCGGCGCGACCTTGGCCCCGCGACGTTGCAGGGGCTGGAGGCTTTCGGCGCGACCGACCTTGTGTTGACCAGCGATGTCGTCGTCGAGCAGGAAGACATGCTGCTGACAGAGGCGATGATCGTTCCTGCCGATCCCCCGGTCGATCCGGCCCCGGCCGAGCCGGCGGAGGAAGACCGCAGCCAAATCCGCAACCTGGTCGACCGGATAGCGCGCTTCACCAGCGCCCGGCGCGCAGGCGACGCGGACGAAGCGCCGCAACGCCCCGCCATCGCCGGGCCGCGCGCCTTCGCCTTCGAAACCGATGCGTCAGGGACGATCGTCTGGATCGACCAGGGGCCGCGGGCGGCGCTGATCGGCCTTGCGCTCAATGAAACGGCGCTGGAAGGCGGCAGCGGCCCGGACGGCCATGTCGCGGGCGCCTTCATGCGGCGCAGCGGTTTTCAGAACGGCCGCTACACGATCGTCGGCGGCACCATGGCGGGCGAGTGGCGGCTGTCGGCGACGCCTTTTTTCGATCCGCGCTCCGGCCGTTTCCAGGGCTATCGCGGGCAGGCGCGGCGGCCCTATCTCCACGAAGTCGCCGCCGAACCGCGTGCCGAACCCGTGTCCATCGCGGGCCTGTCCGCCGATTCGATCCGGCAACTGGTGCATGAACTGCGCACGCCGCTGAATGCGATATTGGGCTTTGCCGAGATCATAGAGCAGGAGCTGTTCGGTCCGGCCGGTCCTGAATATCGCGACATGGCGGGCAAGATCGCGGTGGATGCGCGGCATCTGCTGACGGCCTTCGACGATCTGGACCTTGCGGCCCGGGTGTCGCGGGGCGAGGGCGGGACCGAGCCGCCCCGCGCAATCGATCCCGCGCTTCTGGTGACGCAGGTGTCGACCCGCTTCCGCGAACAGGGCGACGGCGCGCAGATCGACATCGCCATGGCGCGGGGCCTGCCGATGGTGCGGATCGACCCGGTGCAGGGGGAGCGGATGATCCAGCATCTGCTGCGCACGCTGATCTCCGTCTCGCCGGCGGGGGAAGCGTTGACCGGCGCCTGCTGGTATCAGCCGGACGGGGCGGAAGGCCGCGTGGTGCTGGCCATCGACCGGCCGTCGACGCTGGCGGGGATGGAGGAGGAGCGGCTGCTCGATCCCGGCTATATGCCGGACGGCAATTGGGCGGACGGGCCGCTGCTGGGCCTGGGCTTTTCCCTGCGGTTGATCCGCAGCCTGGCGACCGGGTGCGGCGGCGCGCTGGACATCGAACCGGGCCGCTTCCTGCTCGCCGTGCCGGCCATGGCGGAGACGGAGGACGCCGTCGGCAGCGCCTGATGCGCTGGGGGAAACCCTATCGCAACCAAATCAGGGTAGCGGTGACGGGATGACCACGCTTTCCCATGACGGCAACCTGCTCCGCGCCCCGGCGGCGGAGGACAGGATCATGCTCGATCCGGATTTCGGCACGCGCTTCATGCTGTTCGTGGATACGGAGGAGGAGTTCGACTGGAACGCCCCCTTCCGCCGGACGGGCCATGGCGTGACGGCGTTGCAGGGGATGGAACGCGGCCAGGCCTATTTCGCGGCCGCCGGGGTGAAGCCCGTCTATGTGACCGACTATCCGGTGGTCGACAGCGACGCGGCGGCGGCAATGATGGGACGCTGGCTGGCCGACGGCGCGGCCGACATCGGCGCGCATCTCCATCCCTGGGTCAATCCGCCGCATGTCGAGGAGGTGACGGCCGCCAACAGCTATGTCGGCTTTCTGCCGGAGGCGGTGGAGCGAGCGAAGCTGGAAGCGCTGTGCCAGCGGATCGCGGAACGCTTCGGCGCGCGGCCCGTCGCCTACCGGGCCGGCCGCTACGGCGTCGGGCCCAACAGCGCCCGCCTGCTGGAGGAGGCGGGGTTCCGGCTGGACAGTTCGGTGCGCAGCCGATTCGATTACAGCGCGCAATATGGCCCGGATTTCCAAGGCCTGCCGCAATATCCCTATTGGGCCGGACCGGGACGGAGCCTGGTGGAGCTGCCGCTGTCCACCGCCTTTGCTGGCCTGCTGCGCGGCGGCGGCGAGCGGCTGTACCGGACCGTGCAGCGCATGGGGCCGGTGGCCGGCGCATTGGCGCGAACCGGGATGTTGAGCCGCATACCGCTGACGCCCGAAGGCATCGGCGCGCAGGAGGCCATCGCCGCGATCGACGCCTTGCTGCGGGAAGGCGCGCCGGTGCTGAATTTCAGCTTCCATTCCCCGACGCTGGAGCCGGGGCATACGCCCTATGTGCGCGACGAGGCCGACAGGACAGCCTTCTATGGCTGGTGGGACGCGGTGCTCGATCATCTGGACAAGCGGAATGTCCGACCCGCGACGCTCGACGCCTTCCTCAAGGCGGTCCAACCGCGAGGACAGGCTTGCCAAGCGGCCTGATGCTGCCTATCCGGGCAACAAGGTGGGGCCTGTAGCTCAATGGTTAGAGCTGGCCGCTCATAACGGCTAGGTTGCGGGTTCGAGTCCTGCCGGGCCCACCAAATCCCTTCGCTTCGATCACCGTGGCGCATTCTGTCTTGGGCGGGCATGCATGGTTTCGTGCTGCCTGCGGACGAATGCAGGAAAAGGCGGAGCGATTGCAGTTTGTGCAATGCAAAAATTTCGCTTGCGACTCGGAGCAATCGGTGACAGTTTTCGACCCGTCGAAGCATGGGCGCTTCGACACATAGGTTGAACCTGCCGATGACGGCGAGGGTTCGACTGCGGTCCTTCAAAGGTCCGACATGGCAATGACGCCGCCTGGACAAGGTCAATGACCTGCGTTCCGGCGGCTTTTTTTATTGATTTTCGCTGGCGGCATGGATGCCGCCGGGCGGTTTTCGACATCGATTTCGCACGCTGGACCGCTTCCGGCGGTGGCCGGTCGCGCACTGCTTCCGGCGGTCACGATCAACAAGGAAAGGGCATTGGGGAATGGCAGAGGGGGATAATCGGCATGGCGTCGACCGGCGCGGACTGCTGAAGACGAGTGGAACGGCGGCGCTGTTCGCCGCGGTGCAGCAGGCCTTTCCGTCGGGCGCGTTCGCGGCCGGTACGGGGCCGGAGGTCACGGGCGCGAAGCTGGGCTTCATCGCGCTGACCGATGCCGCGCCGCTGATCATCGCCAAGGAACTGGGTTTCTTCGCCAAATATGGCATGCCCGACGTGCAGGTGACGAAGCAGGCCAGTTGGGGCGCGACCCGCGACAATCTGGTGCTGGGCAGCGGCGGCGGCGGCATTGACGGCGCGCATATCCTGACGCCCATGCCCTATCTGCTGACGCTGGGCGCCATCGGCAAGGCGACGCCGATGAGCATCCTCGCCCGCCTGAACGTCAACGGCCAGGCCATCTCCGTGTCCAAGGAATATCTGGGCGCCAAGGCGGACATGAACGCAGCCAAGATGAAGGGCGTCATCGCCCAGCGCAAGGGCGCGGGCAAGAAGATCACCATGGCCATGACCTTCCCCGGCGGCACGCATGACATGTGGCTGCGCTACTGGCTGGCGGCCGGCGGGATCGACCCGGACAAGGATGTGGAACTGATCACCGTCCCGCCGCCGCAGATGGTCGCGAACATGAAGGCCGACACCATGGACGCCTTCTGCGTGGGCGAACCGTGGAACGACCAGTTGGTCGCGCAGCAGCTTGGCTATACCGCCGTGTCGACCGGCCAGATGTGGATGAACCATCCCGAAAAGAGCTTCGCCATGCGATCCGACTGGGTGGCGAAATATCCCAAGGCGGCGCAGGCGATCACGGCTGCGATCATCGAGGCGCAGCGCTGGGCCGACAATCCGGGCAACATCACCCGGCTGGCCGGAACGATAGCCGGGCGCGATTATCTGAAGTGCCCGATCACCGACATCGCCGACCGCTTGCAGGGCAATTTCAACATGGGCGACGGGCGCAAATTCCCGAACGCGGCCTTCAAGATGAAGTTCTTCGCGGGCTATGCCTCCTTCCCGTACAAGAGCCACGATCTCTGGTTCCTCACGGAGAACCAGCGCTGGGGCAAGCTGCCCATGTCGCTCGACACCAAGGGCGTGATCGCCAAGGTCAATCGGTCCGACATCTGGCGCAAGGCCGCCGCGATGCTGGGCGGCAAGGGGCCTGCCAGCGACAGCCGCGGCGTCGAAAAATTCTTCGATGGAAAGACCTTCGACCCCGCCAATCCCAAGGCCTATCTCGCCAGCCTGGCGATCAAGCGGGTCTGATGAGCAAGGCCAGATGAGCAAGGAGAGCAGCATGGCGTCGCCATCGCCCAGCAAAAATGGTGGACCGTCGGCTTCGGCCGGCGGTGCCGCCGCCGAATTGGGGGTCATCGTGCCCTATCCCGAAGAAGCCATCGCCCGCCGCAGCTTCGAGCCGGTGGCCGTGCCGGTGCACCCGCTGGTGCGCCGCGCCCGGTCCTTGGCGGCTGGCATGCTGCCAACCATGGTGATGATCGCCGTGCTGCTGGCCTTCTGGCAGTTGCTCTGCGGATCGCCGGACGCGACTTTCCCCAGCCCGCTCAAAGTATGGCAGGAAAGCCATGAGGTCATCGTCCACCCGTTCAAGGGCGTGGAGATCGGCTTCACCCATTTCAGCATCCAGGATGGGGGCGATGTCGGCATTGCCGGGCATGTGCTGACCAGCCTCAGCCGCGTGCTGATCGGCTACAGCATCGCGGCGGTGATCGGCGTGGCGCTGGGCATATTGATCGGGCAGAGCGTCTTCGCCTTCCGCGCCCTCGACCCGCTGTTCCAGGTGCTGCGCACCGTGCCGCCGCTGGCCTGGCTGCCGATCAGCCTCGCCATTTTCCAGCAGGCGCAGCCTTCGGCGATCTTCCTGATCTTCATCACGGCGATCTGGCCGATCATCTTGAACACGGCGGCGGGCGTGCAGACGCTGCCGGTCGCCTATCGCAACGTCGCCAAGGTGCTGGCGCTCAATCCGGTCGAATATTTCGTCCGCATCATGCTGCCCGCCACCGTGCCGCACATGTTCACGGGCCTTCGCATCGGCGTGGGCATGAGCTGGCTGGCCATCGTCGCCGCCGAAATGGTGCAGGGCGGCACCGGCGTCGGCTTCTTCATCTGGGACAGCTACAACAGCTCGCTGCTGACCGACACCATCGTCGCGCTGATCTGGATCGGCATGGTGGGCTTCGCGCTGGACCGCATCGTCGCCTTTGCGGGCCGCATCATCGGCCGCGCAGGCTGAGAAGGGGAGGGCATTGTCATGAAACAGCGCAGCTATCTCGCGCTAGAGGGCATCACCGTCGAATTTCCGACCAGGGCAGGGCGCTTCTGCGCGCTCGACGGGATCGACCTGGAGGTTGAAAAGGGCCAGTTCGTGGCGCTGATCGGCCATTCGGGCTGCGGCAAGTCGACGCTGCTCAACGCCGTCGCCGGGCTGGTCAAGCCGACGCGGGGGGCGATCTTCCTCGATGGCGAACTGGTCGACGCGCCGGGGCCGGACCGGGCGGTGGTCTTCCAGGACCACAGTCTGCTGCCCTGGCTGACGGTCGAGGAGAATGTCCGCCTGGCGGTCGACAAGACGGCGGGCGGCAAGAGCAAGGCCGAGCGCAGGGACTGGGTCATGCACAATCTGGAACTGGTCCAGATGGCCCACGCCGCCGCCAAGCGCCCCGGCGAACTGTCCGGCGGCATGAAGCAGCGCGTCGGCATTGCCCGCGCCATCGCCATGAACCCGCGCGTCTTGCTGATGGACGAGCCGTTCGGCGCGCTGGACGCGCTGACACGGGCGGCGTTGCAGGATGTGGTCATGGATTTGCAGGCGCGGCTCAACAACACGGTGCTGATGATCACCCATGACGTCGACGAGGCGGTTCTGCTGGCCGACCGGGTTGTCATGATGACCAACGGCCCGGCGGCGCGGATCGGCGAAGACCGGGCCGTGACGCTGGCGCGGCCCCGCAACCGGCTGGAGGCCATCGACACGCTTGAATATGCGGAGGCGCGCTCCGCCGTCATCCACTTCCTGCACGAGCGTTACCGCAATCCGGCGACGCTCGCCGCCTGAAAATCCGGTTTGGAGAGGATGCCCTGAATAGGCCCAGAAAAGCCATCGGGAGCAAATGAAGGGGGATTTATGAAGAAGGTTTCTTTCCTGTTGTCGGCGTCGGCCCCAATAATGGGGCTGTCCGCGGTCGCGGCGCCGGCGCTGGCGCAGGATGTCGTGTTCAAGCCCATCGTGGAGGCGCGCCTGCGGTACGAGACGGTCGATCAGGCCGGTCCCGCGCCGCTCAGCAGCAGCCGCGACGCCCATGCCGTGACGATGCGGCTGCGCGCAGGCGGCGAGATTTCGAAGGGCCCCTGGGCCTTCCTGGCGGAAGCCGAAGGCACGCTGGCGATCGATGAGGATTATAACAGCGGCGTCAATGGAAAGGCGCTCTATCCCATCGTCGCCGACCCGGAGACGGTCGAGGCCAACCGCGTTCAGATCCAGTACCGCACAAAGCCGCTGGTCGTGACCGTGGGCCGCCAGCGGATCAACCTGGACGACCAGCGTTTCGTCGGTTCGGTCGCCTGGCGGCAGAATGAGCAGACCTTCGATGCCGTGCGCGTCGAATATATGGGGATCAAGAACCTGAAGGTCGACCTGACCTACGCGATTGCGGCGCGGACCATCTGGGGCATAGACGGCGGCAAGTTCGGTTCGGCCAACCGGCCGACGGACATTGAGGGCGACGATGTCTTCGCCAACATCTCCTACAAGACCAAGCTGGGGACGCTGACCGGCTTCGCCTATCTGGTGGACGAGGATGAGGCGGTCGTGGCGTTGCGCCGGAACAGCAGCCAGACCTATGGCGCGCGTTTCGCGGGCGCGGTGCCCTTCACGAAGAAGGTGAAGCTCAGCTACCTCGCCAGCTATGCGCGGCAGAGCGACTATGCGACCAATCCGGTCGACTATTCGGCGGATTTCGTAACGGCCGAACTGGGGCTGGACGTGGCCGCGTTCAAGCTGACGGGCGGCTATGAACTGCTGGGGTCGGACGGGGGCGCGACCGGGATTGCGGGCGGCTTCGCCTTCCAGACGCCCTTCGCCACGCTGCACAAGTTCAACGGCTGGGCCGACAAGTTCCTGACGACGCCCGGCACCGGCATTCAGGACTATTATGCCGGGGTCGCCTATACGGTGCCGAAGGTCGGCAAGGCGGGGCCGCTGGTGGCGTCCTTCACCTTCCACCGCTTCAGTAGCGACCGCCTGTCGATCCATTATGGCGACGAATATAATGCGCAGGTCACGCTGAAGCTGAACAAGCATCTGAGCGCGCTCGTCAAATATGCCGATTACCAGCGCAAGGGCATCGCCAGCTTCACCGGCGATGCCGACACCAGGAAGTTCTGGGCGCAGATCGACTACGCATTCTGACTTCTGCCGGCGCGCCTCAGGGCCGCCGTCATGGGCCATCGTTGCCGGGATCATGGAAGGACCGGCAGCGATGGCCTTTGCTTTTTAGGGTGTGTGGGGATTCAGCCCATGGCGGGCTGCAAATAGCGGCTTTCTGCGCTTCCGGTGCTCACGTACTGAAGTACGCTCCGTCGAAACGAGTCACGCGCCTCGTTTCGAGGTTCTCGAAATCCACTATTTTCACCGCGCCCTGAACTGAATCCCCACACACCCTAAAGGGCGCTCCAGGGCCGGCAGCCGCCGCAATCGGGAAGGGCTGATCTTCGATCAGATGGCGCGTCCAGGGCCGAAACCCCAAAGCTGCCGCGACCGTTGGTCACGCGAAGGTAAAAGGCGGAGGATCGACAGGATGGGCAAGGGCATTTTGCTGTGGTTGCTGTTCGCTAAGCAGGCCATTCTAAAGCCTGCCGGAAGCCCTGATATTTCGGGTAATGGTCGGGGAGACAGGATTCGAACCTGCGACATCCTGCTCCCAAAGCAGGCGCGCTACCAGACTGCGCTACTCCCCGGCGCTCGCGGGCCTTAGCGGTGAAGCAACCGGCGCGTCAATCGCGCTTTTGTTTCCTCCGCCGTTCACCGCATGGAAAAAGGGCGGATCGTACGAAGACGATCCGCCCTTTCGAAAATCCCGCTGAAGCGAAGATTATTCGGCGTTCGCGGCGTTGCCAGCGACGTTCGCAGCGTTGGCGGCGTTGTCGGCAGCGTTCGCGGCGTTGTCGGCAGCGTTGGTGGCGTTTTCGACAACGTTCTCAACAACAGCGTTCGAAGCGTTCGCGGTCTCGTTGGCCGGCTTCTCACCGCAAGCGGCGAGGGCCATCAGGCCGGCCGAAGCGAAAACAACAGCGATCTTCTTCATTGTGTACGGCTCCCATAGCATTTTGCCGCGTTGCCACGCCAAAATCGTGACTTACGCGAGCGACCCGCATTAACGTGTGCGCTGCACAAATCAATGCTTTTCTGCGTCGGTGAAGCGACAGAATCACGCGACAAGCAGTTGTCTACAATAAAAGTTCAGTTAACGCCTAACGATTCCGGCGCATTCGCGATTTCGAAAAGCGCAACCGCCCAGGCGGCGACATTCTGCCGAAGCTGTGCCGGGTCGATCTTGTCCAGCGTGTCGTCCGGCGTGTGATGAATGTCGAAATAGCGGGTGCCGTCCTGCTGGAGATCGACCACAGGGACGCCCGCCTTCACCAGCGGCTCTATGTCGGAACCCCCGCCGGCGGGCAGGCGGCTGGCGCCGATGCCGAGCGGAGCCAGCCCGGCCGCGACCCGGCGGGCGAGCGCGTCATGGCCCTGCGGCAGCCTGAAATCCACGCGCCAGACGCGGTCGGCCCCGAAATCCGATTCCATCGCCATGGCATGCGCTTCCTTGCCATGGGCGTCGAAATAGGCGCGGCCGCCATTGCCGCCGACCTCCTCCGCACCGGCCATCAGCAGGCGGATGGTGCGGCGTAGCGGCCCGGCCTTGGCGGCCTGGAGCGCCGCGGCGGCCACGATGCCGCAGCCCGCGCCATCGTCTATCGCGCCCGTGCCCTGATCCCAGCTATCGAGATGGCATGCGGCGACGACGACGCCCGCCTTGGGATCGCTGCCGGGGATTTCGGCGATGACGTTGCCCGACGGCTGGTCCTTCAGCATTTTGGAGGTGAGCGTCAGGTGCAGCCGCACGGGCTGTCCCCGCGAGACCATGCGGGCGAGCTGTTCGGCGTCCGGCACGCTGAGCGCGGCGGCGGGAATGGGCTTCACGCCATCGGCCCACATCTGAACGCCCGTATGGGGCTGGCGGTGGTTGTCGGTGCCGATGGAGCGGATCAATATGGCGATGGCGCCCTTTTTCGACGCGATGCTTGGCCCCTGGCGGCGGGTCGCGCCGAAATAGCCGTAGGAACTGCCGTCCTGGGTCGCATGCATCGCATGGCTGACGAAGACGATCCTGCCCTTCAGGCTGCCTTCCGGCGCGGCCTCCAGATCGGCCAGCGTGGGGAAATAGGCGACCTCCCCCTCTATTCCCTTGTCCGGGGTGGATGCGCTGTTGCCCAGCGCGGCGAGGACCAGATTTTGCGGGAAGGGCGCGATCACGCGGGCTTCGTCATGGCCGCGCAGCCAGACGGGCATGGTGTAAGGTTCGGCGCGGACGTTGGAGAAGCCCAGGCTCTTGAGCTTCGCCACTGTCCAGTCGCGGGCGCGGGCCTCCTGCGGGGTGCCGGCGGGGCGGGGGCCGACTTCGGTGGTGAGGCCTTCGGTGAAGTCCATCGCGACCGTGTCCGTCAGGGCGGCGGCGCGAATCGCATCGATGCTGGACGCGGCCAGGAGGGGGGAGGGGGTGAGGATGCTGCCGAGGAGGAGGGCGGCAAGCGTGCCCGGTCGGATTTTCTGCATGGATGAAGGCTTAGCGGGGCATCCCCCATTTGCCAACGCGTTCCGCCTCCGCTAACCCGGCGCCGATTTCCAACGATTGTCCTTTCGGAGCAGCTTCAAGCCATGTCCGCCTCGTCCCAATACGCCTTCGTCATGAAGAGCATGACCAAGAGCTTTCCCGGCGCCGCCAAGCCGGTGCTCAACCAGATCAACCTGCAATTCTATCGCGGGGCGAAGATCGGCATCGTCGGCCCCAACGGCGCGGGCAAGTCGACCCTGATGAAGATCATGGCCGGCATCGATACCGATTATAGCGGGGAGGCATGGCCGGGCGAGAATATCACGGTCGGCTATCTGCCGCAGGAGCCGCAACTGGACCCGAACAAGACGGTTCTGGAGAACGTCAAGGACGGCGCGCGGGAGATTGCGGACAAGCTGGACCGCTTCAACGAGATCAGCATGATCATGGCCGACCCGCCGGAGGACGTCGATTTCGACGCGCTCATGGAGGAAATGGGCACGCTGCAGGAGCAGATCGACGCCGTGGACGGCTGGACGCTCGACAACCAGCTTGAAATCGCGATGGAGGCGCTGCGCTGCCCGCCTTCGGACTGGCCGGTCGACAGCCTGTCGGGCGGTGAGAAGCGCCGCATCGCGCTCACGCGGCTGCTGATCCAGAAGCCGGACATATTGCTTCTCGACGAACCGACCAACCATCTGGATGCCGAAAGCGTCGAGTGGCTGGAAAACCACCTGAAGGAATATGCGGGCGCGGTGCTGATGATCACCCACGACCGCTACTTCCTGGACAATGTGGTCGGTTGGATCCTGGAACTCGATCGGGGCAAATATTTCCCCTATGAGGGCAATTACTCCACTTATCTGGAGAAGAAGTCCAAGCGTCTGGAGCAGGAAGACCGCGAGGCGACCGGCCGCCAGAAGGCGATCAACGACGAGCTGGAATGGATCAGGGCCGGCACCAAGGGCCGCCAGACCAAGTCCAAGGCGCGCATCAAGAAGTTCGAGGAACTGGTCGCCAGCCAGGAAAGCCGCACGCCGGGCAAGGCGCAGATCGTCATCCAGGTGCCCGAACGCCTGGGCGGCAAGGTGATCGAGGCGAAGAATATCTCGAAGGCCTATGGCGACAAGCTGCTGTTCGAAAACCTCTCCTTCATGCTGCCGCCGGGCGGCATCGTCGGCGTCATCGGGCCGAACGGCGCGGGCAAGTCCACCCTGTTCAAGATCATTACGGGGCAGGAACAGCCCGATTCGGGCGAGATCGACATCGGTTCGACCGTGCGCCTGGGCTATGTCGACCAGAGCCGCGATCATCTCGACCCGTCGAAGAATGTCTGGGAAGAGGTTTCGGATGGCCTGGATTATGTGAAGGTCAACGGGCACGACATGTCGACCCGCGCCTATGTCGGCGCCTTCAACTTCAAGGGGCAGGACCAGCAGAAGAATGTCGGCAAGCTGTCGGGCGGCGAGCGCAACCGCGTCCACATCGCCAAGATGCTGAAGAAGGGCGGCAACGTCCTGCTGCTCGACGAACCGACCAACGATCTGGACGTCGAAACGCTGGCGGCGCTGGAAGAGGCGATCGAGAATTTCGCGGGCTGCGCCGTGGTGATCAGCCACGACCGCTTCTTCCTCGACCGGCTGGCGACGCATATCCTGGCCTTCGAAGGCGACAGCCATGTCGAATGGTTCGAGGGCAATTTCGCCATGTATGAGGAGGATAAGCGGCGTCGCCTGGGCGATGCGGCGGATCGCCCAACACGGCTCGCCTACAAGAAGCTGACGCGCTGATTCCAGCGATGCGGCGCGAAAACCGTCAACGAATTGCAAACATTGCAATGGGTGGCGTGTTTTTCGCAATTGCAAAATGACGTGCTGCACTGCACATAGAAAAGGCCTTTCAGGCATCCTCTCCTAAAACTTTCAGGCCGGTCCTTCTGGGATCGGCCTTTTTTTTGGTGATGGGCGCCTCATTCATGGGCTTGTTCCGCGATGCGGATATTCGGGCGGCATATTCCGCCGATGCGCCCACCTATGCGGCCTTATCCCTAAAACGGCGTGGACAAATTCAAGGCCCGAACTGAGCGATTTGGGTGGTTATCTGTCATTCCCCTATTCGTCACCCCGGGCTTGACCCGGGGTCCCGCTGCCTTTTCCAGCCGGGCACTCAGACAAGAAAGCGGGACCCCGGATCAAGTCCGGGGTGACGGTGGGGCAATGTCCGGAACTAGCCATTTCCCGACATCCGCATTTGTCCACGCCGCCTGGGACACACTGGGTTTAATCAAAAATGCACGCTGTTCCTGAGCCCATCGAAGGGCTCAGTCTACTCAACGCAAATGGTCCCAATATTGCCCGATGCCCGAAGGGCGAATTCGCGGCAAAGCATGATTCTTTCCATCTCGGTGCTTCACGCTGCATCTGACTTGGGTTAGTCCCCTCAGGACCAGCGACGGGGGCAGACATTCGGCAATGAGGGCGAAGCAGGTTTAATGGCGTTGACCCCTCTTGCTGCCGTGATCCTGGGCGTCGTACTGGCCTTGTGGCTGGGCGCGGCGATCTGGGCCTTGTCGAGCGGCCAGCGCAGGCGCCGCGAAGGCATGCAGGCGCAGGGAAAGCTGGACCGGCTGTCCGCCCTGATCGCCTCCGCACCCGCCGCGCCCATCGTGATCCATTCCGACGGACGGCTGGAAGCGGCCGACCGGCTCGCCAAATGGCTGGGCAAGGAGCGGGTGCCGGCCTTCGTGTCCGAACTGACCGCGCCGGACGGCGGCCTGGAACCCGATGACGCGACCGCCCTGGCGCAGGAGATCGCCGCCGCCCAGCGCGCAGGGCGCAGCTTCGCGCTGCCGGTGCGGGGCGTCGATTCGTCGCGGTTGCTGCTGGTGCGGGGCGCGCCGGCAGGGTCGGTGCTGGCCGAAAGCGGCGGGGTCGTCCTCTGGATCTTCGACGCGACCGACAGCCAGTCGGAAATCCAGACCCTCAAGGGCCGGGTAGAGCAGCTTCGGGAAGCCCTGGAGGCGCTGGCGGGCCTGGTGGAGGCGGCGCCCTTTCCCATGTGGCATCGCACGGCGGACATGCGGCTCAGCCTGGTCAACACGGCCTATGTCCGGGCGGTGGATGGAGAGAACGCCCGCGAGGTCATCGCCAACGGCACCGAACTGGTCGAGACGGTCGGCGGACTGACGCCGCAGGCCGCCGCCGCCCAGACCCTTGCCGACGGCACGCCTGTCGAGCGCATGGTTCCCGCGACCATCGACGGCGAAAGGCGGACCATCCGCGTGGTCGATGTCCCGCTGGGCGCGGCGGGGGTGGCCGGTTTCGCCTTGGACCAGAATGAACTGGAACAGGCCCGCGTCGAGCATCGGCGGCTGGAGGCGGCGCAGCGCGACCTGCTGGACCGCCTGTCCGCGGGCGTGGCGCGTTTCGGGTCCGACCGGGCGCTGCGCTTCTGGAACCAACCCTTCATGAGCCTGTTCGGGCTGGATCAGGAGCGATTGGCCGACAATCCGCCGTTCGAACGGGTGCTGGATCAGATGCGGGAGGCGCGGCGGCTGCCGGAAAATCGCGATTTTCCGGCATGGCGGGCGGAGCGGCGCGACTGGTTCCTCTCGCCCGATCCGCGCGAGGAGAATTGGCTGCTGGCCGACGGCACCCATTTGCGCGTCTATGCGCAGCCGCTGCCCGATGGCGGGCTGTTGCTGATCTTCGAGGACCGGACCGAGCAGGTCCAGTTGTCGAGCGCCCGCGACACGCTGCTCCGCGTCCGCACGGCGACGTTCGACAATCTGTTCGAATCGATCGGCGTCTTTTCCTCGGACGGCCGCCTGCACCTGTGGAACAGCCGTTTCCGTACGATCTGGGACGTTTCGGAGGATCTGCTGGCCCAGCATCCGCGCATCGACGAACTGATGCGGACGGTCCAATCGCGGCTGGCCAAGCCGCAGCAGGGCAACCTCGTCCGCGAACTGGTGCGCGCCGCCACGGTGGAGCGCAAGCAGCGCGTCGGCCATGTCGGCTTCGCGGACGGGCGCATCTTCGAATTCGCGGCGATCCCGCTGCCGGACGGCAATGCGCTGTTCACCATGCTGGACGTGACCGACAGCCGCCGCGTGGAGCAGGTGCTGCGCGACCGCAACGACGCGCTGGAGCAGGCGGACAAGGTGAAGACCGCCTTCGTCACCAATATGAGCTATGAACTGCGCACGCCGCTGACCACCATCGCCGGTTTCGCCGAGATGATGAGCGCGGGATATGCGGGGGAACTCAGCGCATCCGCGAAAGAATATGTCGACGGCATCCTGCAGAGCACCAACCGGCTTTCCATGCTGATCGACAATGTGCTGGACCTGACCCAGGGCGAGGCGGGGATGCTGCCGGTCGAAAAGGCTCCGGTTGACCTGGCGGTGGAGGCCCGCGACGCCGTGGCGCGGATAAAGGGCGACGCCACCGCCAAGGGGATCGACCTTGCCCTGTCGCTCCAGGCCAGCCTGGGCATGATACAGGGGGACAAGCGGCGGATCGGGCAGGCGTTGGACCATCTGCTGGAAAATGCGGTGCGCTATTGCAGCCGGGGCGGGCGAGTGCTGCTGCATGGCGACGGGACGGCGGACAATGCCCGGCTCGTCGTGTCGGACAATGGGCCGGGCATCAACGCCAAGCGGCAGGCGACGATCTTCGACGCATCCTCCCGGACGGAGCAGGCGCGCAATGGCGGCAAGGCGGGGATCGGCCTGCCGCTGGCCCGGCAATTGGCGCAGGCGCATGGCGGGACGCTGCAACTGGTTTCGGAGCCGGGGCAGGGCACCATGGTCGTGATCGAGCTGCCCCGTGGCTGAGAGCGGGATCGTCCTGACCGGCGAGGGGGAGATGCTGGCGTTCGGGCGCCGGCTGGCCGCTTTCGTCCGCATCGGCGACGTGATCGCGCTGGAAGGCGGGCTGGGCGCGGGCAAGACGACCTTGGCGCGGGGCCTGTTGGAAGGATTGGGGCTGGAGGGGGAAGCGCCAAGCCCCAGCTTCGCCATCGTCCAGCCCTATGACGTTCCGGAAGTCAGCCTGCCGGTCGCTCATGTCGACCTCTACCGGCTCGACGGGCCGGAGGAGGCCGAGGAACTGGCGCTGGACGAATATCTGACGGACAGCCTGCTGATCGTCGAATGGCCGGACCGGCTGGGCGAGAAGGCGTGGCCCGATGCCCTGCGCTTCCACATCGCCATCGAACCCGGCGGCGCACGGCGCTTGACAGCGGACGTGCCGGGCGCTTGGACGGAGCGATGGTCACAGATATGATCCCGCCCGCCGCCGCTCCCGCCTTTCTCGCGCAAGCGGGGTGGGAACATGCCGCCATCGTGCCGCTGGCCGGGGATGCGTCCTTCCGCCGTTATTTCCGGGTGATCGACGGCGCCCGCCGGGCGGTGCTGATGGATGCGCCGCCGCCGCATGAAGACCCGCGCCCCTTCATCGCCATTGCCCGGCATCTGACGGAGAAGGGCTTTGCCGCGCCCCGGATATTGGCGCAGGATCTGGACGAAGGGCTGGTCCTGATCGAGGATTTCGGCGACCTGCGCGTCAAGGAACATGTCGAGGATGCGCCGGAGGCTGAAAGCGACGTATATCGCCGCGCCGTCGACCTGCTGGCCGCCCTGCATCGCCTGCCTGCCGCCGATGTGCCGCCCTATGACCGTGAGGTCTATCAGCGGGAAGTGGGATTGCTGACGGAATGGTATTGCCCCGCCATCGGCCTGCCGGTGGATGAGGTGGGCTATGCCGCGGCATGGGACGCGGTGCTGCCCATCGTGGAGCGATCGGCCAGCCCCGTCGTCACGGTGCTGCGCGATTATCATGCGGAAAATATCATGCTGATCGACCGGGCGGAGTCGCATGGGCTGGGTCTGCTCGACTTTCAGGACGCGCTGGCGGGGCATCCGGCCTATGATCTCGTCTCGCTGCTCCAGGATGCCCGGCGCGACGTGTCGCCCGCGCTGGAGGCGGCGATGCTCGCTCATTATCGCGCCGTCGCCGACCCGCCCGCCGATTTCGACGCGGCCTATGCCGTGCTGGGTGCGCAGCGCAACGCGAAGATCATCGGCATCTTCACCCGCCTCTGGAAGCGCGACGGCAAGCCGCGTTACCTGAGCTTCCTGCCGCGCATGTGGGACCTGCTGGAGCGTGACCTCGCCCATCCGGCGCTGGCGCCCGTGGCGGCGTGGTTCGCGGCCAATATCCCGGCCGACAAGCGCCACCATGCTCTAGAGGACTATGCCCCCGCATGATCGACACGGCGATGCTGATGGCGGCCGGACTGGGCAAGCGCATGCGGCCGCTGACCGCGACCCGCCCCAAGCCGCTGGTCAAGGTGGCGGGCAAGCCGCTGATGGACCATGCACTGGACCGGCTGGCGGCGGGCGGCATCCGGAAGGTGGTGGTCAATGTCCATTATCTGGCCGACACGGTCGAGGCGCATCTGGCCGCGCACCATAATGGCATGCGGATCGCGATTTCCGACGAGCGCGGGAAATTGCTGGAGACCGGCGGCGGGCTGATCCACGCGAAGGAGCAGTTGGGCGACGCGCCCTTCTTCTGCGCCAATAGCGACAATCTGTGGATCGACGGGCCGCAGGAGACGCTGGGCATGATGCGGAAGCTCTGGAATCCGGAGCGGATGGATGCGCTGCTGCTGCTGGTGCCGCTTGCCCGCGCCCATTGCCACCGCGGGCCGGGCGATTTCCACATGGACGCGAACGGCCGCCTGACGCGGCGCAGGACGGCCCATGTCGCGCCCTTCGTCTTCACCGGCGTGCAGATCATGTCGCCCAGCTTGCTGGTCGATCCGCCGTCGGACGTCTTTTCCACCAACGTGTTCTGGAACCGGGCGATAGAGGCTGGGCGTCTCTATGGCGTATCGCATCAGGGGCTGTGGTTCGACGTCGGCACGCCGCAGGCCATTCCAGTGGTGGAGACGATGCTGGCCCATGGGTGATCGCACCCGCCCGGCTTTGTTCAACATCCCCGCGCATCGCGCCTTTTCCGATGCGCTGGTGACAGGCGTCCTGGCACAACATGGCGACGATCCGATGCGGCTGGCGCAGGGCATGATCCTGCTGCCCAACAATCGCGCCATCCGCTCGGTCAGCGACGCTTTCGTGCGGAAATCCGGGGGTGGGCTGCTGCTGCCGCGCCTTGTCGCGCTGGGCGATCCCGATCTGGGCGAACAGGTGGGCGGCGCGCTCGATCCCCTGGGGGAGGACGATCCCATCCCCCCCGCCATAGCGCCGATGCGCCGCCAGATGATCCTGGCGCGGATGGTGCAGCAGGCGTCCGCGCATCCGGTGGACGCGGGGCAGGCGTTGAAGCTCGCCCAGGCGCTTGGCGCGGTGCTGGACCAGATCCAGGTCGAGCGGCTTTCCGTCGCCGCGCTGGCCGATCTCACTTTGTCGGACGAATTGTCGCGGCATTGGCAGACGTCGCTCAAGCTGTTCGGCATATTGCTGGCGCAATGGCCGCAGGAACTGGCGCGGCTCGGCTGCATCGATCTGGCGGATCGGCGCAACCGGCTACTGGATCGGATCGCGGCGCGCTGGGCGAAGGCGCCGCCGGAGGGATTCGTGATCGCGGCGGGCATGTCGACCACTGCCCCGGCGATTGCCGGATTGTTGCGCCGGATCGCGCTGATGCCCAGAGGGGCTGTCGTCTTTGCCGGTCTGGATCAGGAGATGGACAGGGATGCGTGGGACGCCATCGGTCCCTTCGACGCCGATCCGCTGACCGGCCGGGCGCCCGCCGGGCATGAAACCCATCCGCAATATGCGTTGAAACGCCTGCTCGACCGGATGAGCGCGACCCGCGACGATGTGGCGCTCTGGCGCTGGGGCAGCGAGCATGACGCCCGCGCCGTCCGGGGACGCAACATCTCCAACGCCATGCTGCCGCCGCGCCTGACCAGCCGCTGGCGCGACCTGAAGACGGCGGACCGCTCGCTGGCCGGGGTGGAGGCGCTGGAGGTCGCGACGCCCGGAGAGGAGGCGCAGGCCATCGCCATCGCCCTGCGCGAAGCGGTCGAGACGCCGGGCCGCACCGCCGCGCTGGTGACGCCGGACCGGCAGTTGGCGACCCGGGTGTCCGCGCATCTGCGGCGCTGGGGCATAGAGGCCGACGATTCCGCAGGCCTGCCGCTGTCGCGCCTGCCGCCCGGAACCCTGCTGATCGCCATGGCGGAGGCTCTGGCGGAACGGTTCGCGCCGGTCGCGCTGCTGACCCTGCTCAAGCATCCGCTGGTCATGCGGGGGGAGGAACGGCTTGGTTGGCTGGAGGGGGTGCGCGGACTCGACCTGCTGCTGCGCGGGCCACGGCCGCAGGCGGGGATCGTCGGCCTGGACCTGTTGCTGGCGGAGCGGGACGGCGAAGACCGGCAGCGCGTCCTGCGCGCCCGCGCGCGGCTCTGGTGGGCGGAGGCCCGCGCCCTGTTGGAACCGCTGGAGCAGGCCTTTCTGGCCGCGCCCGGCCTTGCGGCGCAATTGGCGGCCATTCGCGAACATGCCGGTCGCCTGTCGCATGATGCGGTCTGGGCCGGGCATCAGGGCCATGCCGCCGCCGACCTCTTCGCCGAGATGGAGGAGGCCGCCAGCGAAGGGCCGCGTCAGGCCGACATTCGCGCCCTGCCTGCCCTGTTCGACCATCTTCTGGGCGGCGTGTCCGTCCGTCCGCCGCAGGGCGGGCATCCGCGCATCGCCATTCTGGGCCTGATCGAGGCGCGGCTGGTGCAGACGGACCTCATGATCCTGGGCGGGCTCAATGAGGGCACATGGCCGGGGCTGCCCGCGCCCGACCCCTGGCTGGCGCCGCGCATCCGGCGGGAGATCGGCCTGCCGGGGCTGGAAAGCCGCATCGGCCTTGCCGCCCATGATTTCGCCAGTGCGTTGGGAGCGCCGCAAATCCTGATCACGCGGGCGCGGCGGGGATCGGGCGGTCCGGCGGTCGCATCGCGCTTCTGGCTGCGGTTGAAGGCGATGGCCGGGCCGCAATGGAAGAGCGCCGACCGCTATGCCGCGCTGGCGCAGGCGATCGACCATGCGGCGGAGCACAGGCCCGCCAGCCGGCCCGCGCCGGTGCCGCCGCTGTCGGTGCGGCCGAAGGTCATTCCCGTCACCGATGTCGACCGGTTGAAGGCCGACCCCTATGCCTTCTACGCCAAGCGCATTCTGCGTCTGGCGCGGCTCGATCCGGTGGATGCCGATGCGGGACCGGCGTGGCGCGGCACGGCGGTGCATGAAATCCTGCAACAATGGGCGGAGGCGGGCAGCGGCGACCTCGCCGATCTGGAGGCGCGGGCGCGGGCGATGTTCGACCGGCCCGACGTGCATCCGCTGCTGAAGGCGCTCTGGCAGCCGCGCCTGATCGAGGCCATCCGCTGGATCGCCGCCGAGGTGGCGAGCGACCTTGCGGCGGGGCGCAAGATCCTCGCCGTGGAGATCGAAGGCCGGGCGGAGATCGCCGGGGTGACGCTGACCGGCAAGGCGGACCGCATCGACCTGCTGCCGGACGGGAAGCTGGGCATCGTCGACTACAAGACCGGCAAGCCGCCCAGCGCGCGCCAGGTCAAGGCGGGCTATGCGCTGCAACTCGGCCTGCTGGGGCTGATCGCGGAGCATGACGGCTTTCCGGGCACCCATCCGGCCCCGGTCGCGGGCGGCTTCGAATATTGGTCGCTCGCCAAGAAGGGCGATTCCTTCGGCTATCGCGAAAGCCCGGTCGATCCCCTGGGCAAGCGGGACAAGATCGTCACCGCCGACTTCACGTCCCAGGTCTATTCGCAGTTCGAGGATGTCGCCGCCGCCTGGCTTACCGGACAGGCGCCCTTCGACGCGCAGGTGAACCCGGAAGTCGCCAATTACGGCGATTATGACCAGCTCATGCGGCTGGAGGAATGGTATGGCCGGGACGATGGCTAAAAAGGCGAAGGCCCTGCAACCGCTGGCGGGCGCTCAGGCGCAGGCGGCCGCGCCCGACGCCCATGTGTGGCTGTCGGCTTCCGCGGGCACGGGCAAGACCCATGTGCTGACCGCTCGCGTGTTCCGCCTGCTGCTTCAGGGCGTGCGGCCGGAAAATATCCTGTGCCTCACCTTCACCAAGGCAGGCGCGGCGGAAATGGCGGATCGCGTTCATGACCGGCTCGCCGCCTGGGTGCAGATGAGCGGTCCCGCCCTTGCCGCCGACCTGATGGCGTTGGGGGAGGATCATGGGCAGGAAATGCAGGATGTCGCCCGGCGCCTTTTTGCCGAAGTGCTGGAATCGACTGGCGGCGGGCTGCGTATCCAGACGATCCATGGCTTTTGCCAGCAATTGCTGACCGCCTTTCCGCTGGAAGCCGATCTGCCGCCCGGCTTCCGCCCGCTCGACCAGCGGGAGCAGGCGGCGTTGGCGCGCCAGACGCTGGCCGACATGGCGGTGGTCGCGCAGCAGCAGGGCGACGATGCGCTGATCGAGGCTTTGCAGGCGCTCAGCCTACGGATGGGCGAGAGCGGGGCGGAGAATTTTCTGATGCGCTGCGCGGCGCGGCTGGATGCGCTGGAGGCTTTGCCTGAGGATATCGCCCCCTGGCTGCTGCGGGAATTGGGGCTGCCGGAGGGCGATATCGATGCCTATATCGCGGAGCAATGCGCGGACGACCTGTTTGATATGCGCACGCTGTCGTGGATCGCGCAGGCCAATGCGGATTGGGGGACGGGCCGGGCGCTGGAACGGTGCGACCGGATTGCGCGCTGGCGGAATCTGGGTCCGGCGGAGCGGGCGGCTGCGCTGACCGATCTTCATGGCGTCTGGGCCAAGGCGGATGGCGAACTCATCTCCACCGGCAAGGGATGGGCGCCGCAGGTGGACGGCTATGGCGACGCCATTGCGCTTATGCATGAATGTTGTGGTGAATTGCTGGGGCTTCGGATTCGGGCTGCCTATGCAATCCTATTGGCGAAGGGGTTGCATGCCGGGCGGGTCTATGCGCGGTCCTATGCGGAGGCGAAGCAGTTGGCGGGGGCGGTCGATTTCAATGACCTGATCGCCAATACCGCGCAATTGCTGTCTCAGCCGGGCATTGCCGACTGGATTCGGTATAAGCTCGACCAGCGGATCGACCATATTCTGGTGGACGAGGCGCAGGACACCAATGCCGATCAATGGCGGATCGTCCGGAGCATCGCCGAGGAATTTTTCACCAGCGAGTGGGAGCCGGGACAGAAGGTCCGCACCATCTTCACCGTCGGCGATTTCAAGCAGGCGATCTTCGGGTTCCAGGGCACCAGTCCCCAGAATTTCGCCGCTGCCCAGTTGCTGTTCGAACGGGATGCGCGGCAGGCCGGGCATCTCTTCCACGATCTGTCGCTGGAGCGCAGTTTTCGCTCGACGCCCGCCGTGCTGGATGTGGTCGACCGGACCATCGCGACGTTGAGCGCCGAGCGTTTCGGGCTGGAGGCGGGCGAAGTCCGGCATGTCAGCGCGAACCGCTTTCCCGGCGAAGTGCTGCTGTGGAAGCCGGTGATCGCGGGCCTGTCCGACGAGGCCGAGGGGGAGGAGGATTGGGCCGCCGATCAGGAGCGGGTGCTGGCGCAGACGATCGCGCGCCAGATCAGGCAGTGGATCGATGACGGGCTGATGCTGGAAAGCCGGGGCCGCCCGGTGACGGCGGGCGACATCATGATCCTGGTGCGCCGCCGCAGCGAACTGGCGCGGCTGATCGTGGCGCGGCTTTATGAGGAGAAGGTGGCGGTGGCGGGGATCGACCGGCTGCGCCTGAACGCGCCGCTGGCGGTGCGCGATCTGCTGGCGGCGCTGCGTTTTGCCGTGCAGCCGGAGGACGATCTGAACCTGGCCGCTTTGCTGGTGTCGCCGCTGATCGGGTGGACGCAGGATGAACTGATGGATCGCCTGATTAACCGCCGCGTCGGGCTGTGGCAGCATCTGACGCAGACGCTGGACGGCGCGCTGCTGGAGCCGTTGCGGGGGTTGCTGGGGCAGGCGGATTTTACCACGCCCTATCGCTATCTGGAGGCGATCCTGTCCGGGCCGATGGATGGCCGCCGCCGCCTGGTCGAGCGGCTGGGGGCCGAGGCCGCCGATCCGATCGAGGAGTTGCTGAACGCGGCGCTCGCCTTCGAGAATGACGATTATCCCTCGCTCCAGCGCTTCATCGACTGGTTCGACCGGGGAGAGGTGGAGATCGTGCGCGACGCCGCCGCGCAGGGCGACTCGCTCCGCCTGCTGACCGTGCATGGCGCGAAGGGATTGCAGGCGCCCATCGTCATCCTTGCCGACGCCTGTCTCGATCCGGACGCGGGCAACCGCGCCGGCTCGCTGGAGTGGAACGGCCTGCCGATCATCGCGCCGCGCAAGGGGGAACGGCATGGGGAGATCGGACGGGTGGCGGAGGAAGCGAGCGCCGTCGAACGGGCCGAACATTGGCGCCTGCTCTATGTCGCGCTGACGCGGGCGGAGGAAAAACTGGTCGTGACCGGATCGCTCGGTCCCAGGGCCAAGGGGGAGGTCAAGCCGGAGAGCTGGTATGCCGCCGTCGAAGGAGCATTGATCTCCCTCGATGCGGAGTGGGAGGCCGATCCGCTCTGGGGGGCGCGGCGCAAGTGGCGGGGCCATGAGACGCTTCCCCCGAAGGCCGCGGAGGCGGACGTTGCCGAAAACGGCGCTGATCACGACGAGCCAGGCTGGCTTCGCAAGCCCGCTCCCGCAGAAGCGCGGCCGCCGCGCCCGCTGGCTCCCTCCGCCGCCGTGGAGGACGATGTGCCCTATCCGCCGCCCACCCCTGCGATGCGCGATGCGGCCGAGCGGGGGCGTTGGCTGCACCGGCTGTTCGAGCGGCTGGCCGAGGTGCCGCCCGGCGACCGCCGCGCCCGCGCCGACAAATGGCTGGCGCAGCAGGGGCTGGGCGATGCGGCGCGGCGGCATGACGTCATCGAACAGGCTTTGCGCGTGATCGAAGACCCGCAATATGCCGGGCTTTTCGGGCCGGACGCGCTGGCCGAGGCGCCCATCGCCGCCGTCGTGGGGGAGGCGGTGATCGCCGGAACCGTCGACCGGCTGCGCATCGGCGAGGATCTGGTGCAACTGGTCGATTTCAAGACCGGCCGCATATCGCCGCTCGCGGTGGAGGAGGTGCCGCTGGCCCATGTCCGGCAGATGGCGGCCTATGCCGCCGCGCTTCAGGTGATCTTCCCTGGACGCCGGATCGAGGCCGGGTTGCTCTACACGTCGGCGCCGCGGCTGATCGCCTTGCCGACGGAATTGCTGGCCCGGCACAAGCCCGGCTTTCCGCCCGCGCAGGAGAATTTGCCGCTCCCGCCCGTTGAGACGGATGCGTCACCATCCTAAATATCCGCCAACCGAAGGAGATTCCCAAAATGGCTACCAAGGCAGTCACCGACCTCAGCTTCCAGCAGGACGTCATCAGCGCGGACAAGCCCGTCCTCGTCGATTTCTGGGCGGAATGGTGCGGCCCGTGCAAGATGATCGGCCCGGCGCTGGAAGAGATTTCGGACGAACTGGCGGACAAGGTCGTCATCGCGAAGATCAATATCGACGAAAATCCCGATGCGCCCGGCCGTTACGGCGTGCGCGGCATTCCGACGATGATCCTCTTCAAGAATGGCGAAGCCGCCGCCACCAAGGTCGGCGCTGCGCCCAAGAGCGCCCTCAAGGGCTGGATCGAAAGCGTCCTCTAAGGCCTTCCACGTCCATGCCGTGCTCACGCCTTCGCGGGAGCAGCTTTTCTCATGCCGGAGCGGCGATCCGATTCAATCGGGTCGCCGCTCCGTCATTGCACCATGTCTACGTCAGCGGGATCATGACCGTCTCGGCATAGGCCGGCCTTTGGCGCAGCCTGTCATACCAGGCGCGCACATGCGGCACGTCGGGCCGGTTCATCGCCAGCGTGAAGAAACTGTGGGCATAGACGCCCATCGGCACGTCCGCGACACCGAAGCTGTCCCCGGAAAGCCAGGGCTGCGCGGCCAGCGCGCGGTCCAGGATCAGCATGGCCTCTCCCGATTCCCGCGCCGAATCCGCGATGGCGGCGGCATTGCGGTGTTCCGCCTTCCTGCGGACCAGGTTGAAAAAGGCGCCCCGCTGCGCGTCGGCAAAGCTGAACTGCCAGTCCATCCACTTGTCGCCCTGCGCCCGCGCCGCCGGATCGGCGGGCCACATGCTTTCCGGCGCGTAACGCGCGGCCAGATAGCGCAGGATCGCGTTGGATTCCCATAGCACGACGTCGCCATCCTCGATGGTAGGGATCAGCCGGTTGGGGTTCATCGCCACATAGGCGGCGCTCATCCCGAACCGGCCGCCGACATCGTGGCGGACATAGGGCAGGCCGATCTCCCCCGCGAACCAGGCGACCTTCTTCACATTATGCGAGTTGAGACGCCCCCAGATCGTCAGCATGTCCGTCCCTTTCCTTCTTCAGCGGAACAGCCGATCCGCCGCCAAGTCCCACAGCCGGGGGGATGAAGCCCCAAGCAGCCCGCGCCGCAGGTCGCCCACCATATAGGGCGAACCGTCCAGCCGCTGGCACCGCCCGCCCGCTTCGTTCACGAACAGCGTTCCCGCCGCATGATCCCAGGGCAAAGTGCGCGCGAAGACCGAAACGTCATTCTGCCCCAGCACCAGGCGCGGATATTGCTCGGCCGCGCAGCGGGGAATATCCACCAGTCGGAAAATGGCGTCCGACCGGCGCCTGACGTCGGCGCGCTCCTCCTCCGTCATGAAATAGACGGCAAGAGCGGCGACAGGCAGCGGCTCTCCGCTCTCCTTTGCATGAACCTGCTCGCCGTCGATATGGCTGCCAGCGCCCAGAATCGCATGGCACAGGCGGCCCGTCAGCGGGTCCAATATCCATCCGGCCAGGATCGTCCCCGCATCGGCCAGCGCGACGATGATGCCGAAGGGCGGCTTGCCTGCCGCGAAATTGCCGGTGCCATCGATGGGATCGACGATCCAGTTCAGCCCTTCGCCCGCCCGGTCCAATATGGCGGGGTCGGCGGCGCAGGCTTCCTCCCCGATGATGCCCGCTTCCGGCAGGATGGCGGACAGCCCTTCGGCCAGCCGGATCTCGCTTTCCTTGTCGGCGATGGTGACGAAATCGTCGGCGGCCTTCTCGCTGACCTCATGGCTGGCGAGATTCCGGTAGCGCGGCATGACGATGTCCCGCCCCACTTCGCGCATCAGCGCGACGACAGGTTCGTGCAATTCCGTCGGCATCCGCTTCGCCCCGTTCAGCTACGATAATCCGCGTTGATCGAGATATAGCCGTGGGTCAGGTCGCAGGTCCAAACCGTCGCCCGGCCGTCGCCCAGCCCCAGGTCGACGCCGATCGCTATGTCCTGCCCCTTCAGATGCGCGGCCACCGGCGCTTCGTCATAGCCCTCGACCGCCAGGCCGCCCGACGCCACCTGGGTCGCGCCGAAGCGGATGGAGAGCCTGTCCCGGTCGGCAGGCTCGCCCGCCTTGCCGATGGCGGCGACCACGCGGCCCCAATTGGCGTCCTCGCCCGCGATGGCGGTCTTCACCAGCGGCGAATTGGCGATGGAAAGGGCGATGCGGTGGGCGCTGGCGTCGCTTTCCGCGCCCTCGACCGAGATCTCCACGAATTTCGTCGCGCCTTCGCCGTCGCGCACCACCAGATGCGCAAGCTGGCGGCAGAGATCGCCCAGGGCCGCCGCGAAGGCGTCCGCCCCGGCATCCTCCATGGAGGTCAGCGGCGCATTGCCCGCCTTGCCGGTTGCGAAGGCCAGCACCGTGTCGCTGGTCGACGTGTCGCTGTCGACCGTGATGCAGGAGAAGGTCCGCTTGTTGGCGGCGGACAGCATCTGCTGCAACAATTTGGGATCGATGGCCGCGTCGGTGAAGATATAGCCCAGCATCGTCGCCATGTCGGGCGCGATCATGCCGGATCCCTTGATGATGCCGACCAGTTCGACCCGCGTGCCGCCGATCATGGCGGAGGCATGGGCGCCCTTGGCATAGGTGTCGGTCGTGCCGATGGTGGTCGCCGCATCCTCCCAGCCGCAGGGGGCGGCGGTGAAGGCGGCTTCCAGCCCGGCCTCGGCCTTGTCCACCGGCAGCGGTACGCCGATCACCCCGGTCGAGGAGATGAAGATGTCCGAAGGCTGGCAGTCGAGATGATTGGCGACCTTGGCGGCGATGGCCTCCACGGCGGCGCGGCCGCGATGGCCGGTGAAGGCGTTGGCGTTGCCGGCATTCACCACCAAGGCCCGCGCCGATCCCAGCGGAATCGCGTCCCGGCACCATTCGACTTCGGGGGAGGGGCATTTGCTCTGCGTCGTGACGCCCGCGACCGCCGTGCCTTCGACCAGTTCGACATAGGTGAGGTCGCAGCGGTCCCAATTCTTGTAGCGCGCCCGCGCCACGCGCGCCGTGACGCCCGCGATGGGCGGAAGGTCGGGGAAAAAGGCGGGGGCAAGGGGCGAACGTTCGGTCATGCCCGTCGCTTAGCGCAATATGCCCGCCCGTCAACGGCGAAGGGCAGGGGGACGGGCGTCCGGAAAGTCGCGCCACGCAACTTTGCGCCGATTGGGGCGGGCCATGCGCCTTTTCGCCCCTCGCCGACATGGCTGCTCTGATTGACTATCGCCTGTCCGCCCCCTAAATCGCCGCGCATGTCTGTGTGCGTCTTCTTGAAGGCGCATGCGTCCCCTTTTGTCAGGAACTTGCATGTTCGGCGCACTCGCCAAGTCCATTTTCGGCTCCTCCAACGACCGCTATGTGAAGTCGCTGGGCAAGACCGTCGAACAGATCGCGTCTTTCGAACCCACCATCTCCGCCATGACCGACGAGGAACTGGCGGCGCAGACCGTGCGATTCCGGGAGCGGCTGGCGCAGGGCGAGACGCTGGACGACCTGTTGCCCGAAGCCTTCGCCACGGTGCGGGAGGCGGCCAAGCGCACTCTCGGCCAGCGTCACTATGACGTGCAGATGGTGGGCGGCATCGTCCTGCATCGCGGCGAGATCGCGGAAATGCGCACGGGCGAGGGCAAGACGCTGGTTGCGACGCTCGCCACCTACCTCAACGCGCTGGAAGGGAAGGGCGTCCACGTCGTCACCGTGAACGACTATCTGGCCAGCCGCGACTGCGAATGGATGGGGCAGGTCTATCGCTTCCTGGGCCTCACCACCGGCGTCATCGTGCCGAACCTGTCGGAGGATCAGCGGCGCGAGGCCTATAACGCCGACATCACTTACGCCACGAACAACGAGCTTGGCTTCGATTATCTGCGCGACAACATGAAGTATGACCGCGCATCGATGGTGCAGCGGCCCTTCAACTTCGCCATCGTCGACGAGGTGGACTCGATCCTGATCGACGAGGCGCGCACGCCGCTGATCATCTCCGGCCCGACCGACGACAAGTCGGAGCTGTATGTCGCCGTCGACGCCATCGTGAAGCGGCTGGACGAGGCCGATTATGAGAAGGACGAGAAGCAGCGCACCGTCACCCTGACCGAGGACGGGACCGAGAAGATCGAGCGGATGCTGGAGGAGGCGGGGCTGCTGCAAGGCGCCAACCTCTATGATTTCGAGAACACCGCCGTCGTCCACCACGTCAATCAGGCGCTGCGCGCGAACGTCATGTTCCGCCGCGACATCGACTATATCGTCAAGGACGGCAAGGTCATCATCATCGACGAGTTCACCGGCCGCATGATGGACGGCCGCCGCTGGTCGGACGGGCTGCACCAGGCGGTGGAAGCCAAGGAAGGCGTGAATATCGAGCCGGAGAACCAGACGCTGGCCTCCATCACCTTCCAGAATTATTTCCGCATGTATCCCAAGCTGGGCGGCATGACCGGCACGGCCGCGACCGAAGCGACCGAATTCTTCGAAATCTACAAGATGAACGTCGTCACCATCCCGACCAACCGGCCGGTGCAACGCATTGACGAGGAAGACAGTTTCTACAAGAATCTGGAAGACAAGTTCCGCGGCATCGCCCGCACCATCCGCGAGCATCAGGAAAAGGGCCAGCCGGTCCTGGTCGGCACGGTGTCGATCGAAAAATCGGAAATGCTGTCCGAATTCCTCAACCAGGAGGGCGTGAAGCACGCGGTCCTCAACGCCCGCTTCCATGAGAGCGAAGCCCATATCGTGGCGCAGGCGGGGCGCAAGGGCGCCGTCACCATCGCCACCAACATGGCGGGACGCGGCACCGACATCAAATTGGGCGGCAACCTTGAGATGCGCGTCGAGGACGAATTGCGCGACATGCCGGAGGGGCCGGAACGGGAAGCGGCCATCGCCCGGATCGAGGCGGAGATCGAGGCGGAAAAGCAGGAAGTGCTGGCCGCCGGCGGCCTGTTCGTGCTGGCGACCGAGCGCCATGAAAGCCGCCGCATCGACAACCAGCTACGCGGCCGTTCGGGCCGTCAGGGCGACCCGGGCCTGTCGCGCTTTTACCTCAGTCTCGACGACGATCTGATGCGCATCTTCGGGCCGGACACGATGTTCGCGAAGATGATCCGCTCCAATCTGGAGGATGGCGAGGCGTTGCCGCCTTCGAAGTGGCTCAGCAAGGCCATCGAGACCGCGCAGAAGAAGGTCGAGGCGCGCAACTACGACATCCGCAAGCAGGTCGTCGAATATGACGACGTGATGAACGACCAGCGCAAGGTCATCTACGAACAGCGCAGCGACATCATGGATGCGGAGACGGTGGACGACGTCGTCACCGACATGCGGCATGAGACGGTCAACGATCTGGTCGGCGCGTCCTGCCCGCCGGGCACCTATCCCGAACAGTGGGATATGGATCGGCTGAAGGCCCGCACGGCCGAGGTGCTGAACCTGGCGCCCGATTTCGACGCCTGGCTGGCGGAGGATCATGTCGATCCGGAGATGATCGAGGAACGGCTGAGGGCGCTGGCGGACGAGGCCGTGGCGGACAAGGTCAAGGAACTCGACCCCGAAAACTGGCATATGATCGAAAAGTCGATCCTGCTCCAGAGCCTGGATCATCATTGGAAGGAGCATCTGTCGACCCTCGACGCGCTCCGCCAGGTCGTCCATCTGCGCGCCTATGCGCAGAAGACGCCGATCAACGAATATAAGCAGGAAGCCTTCGCTTTGTTCGAGCGCATGCTGGGCAATATCCGCGAGGATGTGACCGGCTCCATCGCCCGCGTCCAGTTCCGCATGGAAGAACCGCTACCGGAATTCGACCTGCCGGTGCTGCCCGACTTCATCACCACCCATATCGACCCCTTTTCGGGCGAGGATAATAGCGGCGACATCGACGGCGGGCAGATCAGCGGCATCACCACCACCCTGCCGCGTCCTCCCGCAGGCGGGCAGGCCGGAGAGTTCGCCAATCTGGACATCAGCCGCAACGCGCCATGCCCCTGCGGTTCGGGCCAGAAATACAAGCATTGCCACGGCGCGCTCAGCTAGAGCGATTTCCAGGCGATCGGTACCGATCGCTGGTCAAGAAATCGCGGAAAACGAAGAATCCGGAGCGAGTTTCGATCTGATCCAATCAGATCGAAACTCGCTCTAGGCGCGCCGGGACTCTTCCATCCGGAACCTGAAATCAGCCAGACCGCGCCTATTCGCCGGGCCGGCCATCGTGCAGTTTCGCCCATAATGCGGCAGTCCCGGCTTCCTGCGCCTTGTTCACATATTGCGCGGCAATCAGCCAGCCCTTGATCGGACGCAAGGGAAGCACGGTCGTCAGGATCAGCACCGGAACACCCACGGCCAGATGCACCCAAATTCCCGGACGCGCCAAAATCTCCAGCATGATGATGAAGATCACGCCGGGGACGCAGGCGAATAGCTGCACGAACACGGCTGGCCCATCCGCCGGATCGGCAAAGTCGTAGTTCAGCCCGCAAATCTCGCAATGATCGCGCACTGTGAGGAAGCCGCGGAAAATATGCCCAGCGCCGCAGCGGGGGCACCGGCCAAAGGGGCCGGTCTCCATCGGTGACAGCCGCTTCCAGCGGCCTCCCTCCTGGGTTGCCGGTTGCATCGCTGATATTCTGTCTGTGTCGCTCATCGTCATGCCATTCTGCCTATCGCAGAAATGTCGCCATATCCTGCGGATTTTCAATTGGGCTTTTTGCCCCAGGGGCCGTGGGCGCCGGATCACGGGATTGACGTTACGGAAAGCGCGTGTCTAGCTTTGGATAGATTGCCAGGGACATCCGCGCCTGATAATCCGGCCAGGATTTGGATGCCCGACAGCAAACAAATCGCGCTCCCGGCTTTCCCTTGCTCGGGAGCGCTTTTTTATTCGTAATTCAAGATGCCGGTGAAAGTTCCGGAAAGCCGGGTCGGTCGACAAGGCGCATGAAGCCGATCAGGGCTCCCGCTCCATCGCATCGTGAAGCACCTGATCGGGGCAGGACATGGCAAGGGCCCTGACCTTGTAGCGCAGCGCGAGTTCGCGATGGGCGGCAATCTCCTGCGACGAAGCGCTGCGCCTTTGCGCGGCGTCGGCTTTCGCGGCTTCTTCTCTTGCACGCCGAAACAGGTAGCGGGCGTCGGTATCGGCAGACATCGTCACCTCCGATGATAGTCGACCGCTTCCTAGCACGAAGAAAACCGTCCCGCTTTAACGGGGATCAAATTGGATGGCGGACAGGGTGGGATTCGAACCCACGGTGAGCGTGAACCCACGGCGGTTTTCAAGACCGCTGCCTTAAACCACTCGGCCACCTGTCCGTCGCCACGCTTCCTAGAGTGATTTCCAAGCGATCGGAACCGATCGCTGTTTAAGAGATCGCGGAAAACAAAGAATCTAGAGCGGCGATCTGATTCAACCAGATCGAAACCCGCTCTAGCGAAGCCGACGGCCTTGCCAAGCGTAAAATGGCGGGTGCGCGGTTTCATCGCCGGAATGGCGCGGCGCGCCAATAAGGGGATTCACGCCGCGCTATCCCTGTGCAACAAAAGGGGTTGAGGAGATTCTTCAATGCGTTCGTCGATCATGTCGCTGTTGCTGGGGCTCGCCGCCGTGATGGCAGGCGGCCTGACGGCGGACAGCGTCAGCGCGCAGGAGGATGTCGCCTTTCGCGCCTATCTAGAATCCCTCCGCCCGAAGGCGCGGGCGATGGGCATCCGGGACATGACGCTGGACAGTGTGTTTCCGGGCCTGACGCCCAATCCCCGCGTCATCCAGCTCGACCAGAACCAGCCCGGCGGCGGCGCCTACGCCCCCATTCCCAATTTCGAGCCGTATCGCCGCCAGCATGTCGACGCGGCGCGCATCGGCCGCGGCCGCACGGCCTATCTCGCAAACCGCGCCAGGCTCGCGCGGATCGAGGCGGAAACCGGCGTGCCGGAGGAGATCATGGTCGCCATTTACGGCCATGAGACCAATTATGGCGCCTATACCGGCGATTTCGACCTGATCCGCTCGCTCGCCACCCTTTCCTATGAGGGGCGCCGCCGCGCCTTGTTCGAACCGGAATTGCTGGCGACGCTCAAGATGCTGGACAATGGCGTGCCGCGCAGCCGCCTGGTGGGCAGTTGGGCGGGCGCGACGGGCTATCCCCAGTTCCTGCCCAGCGTCTATCTGCGGCTGGGCAGGGACGGCGACGGCGACGGCCGCGTCGACATCTGGAACAGCGAGGCCGACGCGCTGGCCTCCATCGCCAATTATTTCGTCCATGCCGGATGGCGGCGCGGCCAGCCGTGGGGCATCGCGGTGTCCGTGCCCGCCGGTCTTGATCGATCCGCCCTTGCCGCCCGCACCAGTCCCGCCCGCTGCCCCCGCGTGTTCAACCGGCACAGCCGCTGGCTCAGCATGGCGGAATGGCGGCGCATGGGGATAGTGCCGAGCGGGGGCGGATGGCCCGCCGACCGGGTGATGGCGACGCTGCTGGAGCCCGATGGTCCGGGCAAGACCGCCTATCTGCTCACCAGCAATTACCGGGCGATCCTCGACTATAACTGCTCGAATTTCTACGCCTTGTCGGTCGGCCTGCTCGCCGACGCGGTGAAGCAATAGAGCGCTTTGCTATTGGTCCTGCCATGGCTAATGAAAGCGCTAGGCACTCGAAGAATCCACCAGTCCGAAGGCAATCCTGCATGAAGAAGTCCATCGCCGCCCTCCTGTTCGTCGGGTTGCTCTCCGCGCCGCTGACCGCCGCTGCGCCGCCCTATAGCAGCGAAGCGCCGATCGCCTATATGAAGGACCTCTCGTCAGGCGCGGTGCTCTACAACAAGGGTGGCGACACGCGGATACCGCCGGCCTCCATGGCGAAGATGATGACGGCCCATGTCGCCTTCCGCCTGATCCAGAAGGGCGACCTGAAACTGGACCAGAAATTCACCGTCCGGCCGGAAACCTGGCAGCAATGGCACGGCCCCCAGGCCGGTTCGACCATGTTCCTGTCGCCCGGCGAGCAGGTGTCGGTGGAAAACCTGCTGCACGGCATCGTCACGCTTTCGGGCAACGACGCCTGCGTCGTGCTGGCGGAGGGGATCGCCGGGACCGAGCAGGCCTTCGTCGCGCTGATGAACCAGGAGGCGAAGCGCCTGGGCCTCAAGAACAGCAATTTCGGCACCAGCAATGGCTGGCCGGACGAAGGCGTGACCTATGTCACCGCCGCCGACCTGGCGGCGCTGGCCGAAGCGACGATCGAGGAAACGCCGAACCTCTACAAGAAATTCTACGCCACGCGCAGCTTCACCTGGGGCAAGACGATGGGCGGCGCGGACATCGAACAGGGCAACCGCAATCCCATATTGGGCAAGGTGGCCGGGGCCGACGGGCTCAAGACCGGACATACGCAGGAGGCGGGATTCGGCTTCACCGGATCTGCCGAGCAGGAGGGGCGCCGCTTGGTCATGGTCGTCGCCGGCCTCACCAGCTTCAATCAGCGGATCGCCGAATCCGTGCGCTTCATGGACTGGGGCTTCCGCGCATGGAAGGCGCAGCCGCTGTTCAAGAAGGGCCAGACGGTCGAGACCGCCGAAGTGCAGCTTGGCAGCGCGACCAGCGTGCCCCTGGTGGCGCCGCAGGACATGGCCGTGACCCTGCCCCGCGCCGCGTCGTCCAACATCTCGGTCAAGGTCGCCTATACCGGCCCGATCAAGGCCCCCATCGCCAAGGGGCAGCGGATCGCGCAACTGATCGTCTCCACCCCTGATACCCCACCGCAAATCCTGCCGCTCGTCGCCGGGGAGGATGTCTCCGAAGCCGGGATCTTCGGCCGATTGTGGAACGGGCTGAAGTCGTTTTTCGGGTGACGGCCCCGGGAAAGACGCGGGGCCGCTTCATCTCCCTGGAAGGGGGGGAGGGGGTGGGCAAGTCGACCCAGTTGCGGGCGCTTGCCGCTGCCCTGCGCGCGCGCGGCCTGGACGTGGTTGAAACCCGCGAGCCGGGCGGCAGCGAAGGGGCGGAGGCCATTCGCGCCCTGCTGCTGACCGGGGGCGCCGACCGCTGGAGTCCGCGGGCCGAAGCGCTGCTGTTCGCCGCAGCCCGCGCCGATCATGTTGAAAAGACGATCCGCCCGGCGCTGGAGCGGGGGGCATGGGTGCTCTCCGACCGTTTCCTGGACAGCAGCCGCGCCTATCAGGGCATGGGGGCGCTGACCGACGCGGACATATTGGCGCTTCATCGGATCGGCAGCGACGGTTTCCTGCCCGACCGGACCCTCTTCCTCACCCTGCCGGAGGAGGAGGCGAGCGCTCGCGCACGGTCCCGCGATGGGGATGCGGCGGACAGGATCGGCGGGCGCGACCGGGATTTTCACCTGGCCGTCTCCACCGCCTTCCATCGGTTCGCGGCGCAGGAACCGACGCGCTTCCTTGCCGTCGACGCCTCGGGCGAAGCCGGGGCGGTGACGGCTCGGCTGATTGAAGCGGTGCGGGACTTGCTGCCATGACGTCACTTCTCGGCCATGACGAGCAGGCCCATACTTTGCTGGGCGCGGCGCGGAGCGGCCGTCTGCACCATGGCTGGATCCTCGTGGGTCCACGCGGCATCGGCAAGGCGAGCTTCGCCCGCGCCATCGCGCTGCGCCTGCTGGCGGAGGCGGCGGGGCCGCCCATGGCGGCGGACGGGCTGGAGGTGCCGCAGGACCACCCGATCCGCCGCCTGTTCGAGGCCGACGCCCATCCCGACTATGCCGATCTTTTCTGCCTGGAAAAGGAAAGCGGCACGGCGCGCAACATCACGGTCGATCAGGTCCGGGGCCTCCAGCGCCTGATCCAGTCGGCTCCTTCCCTGTCCACGCGGCGGATCGTGGTGATCGACAGCGCCGACGATCTGGAGCGTGGCGCGGCCAATGCGCTGCTCAAGAATCTGGAGGAGCCGCCGGCCGACATGCTGTTCCTGCTGGTCAGCCATGCGCCCGGCCGGCTGCTGCCGACCATCCGCTCCCGCTGCCGCACGCTGCGTTTCGACAGTTTGGGCGAGGATGCCATGCGCAGCATTCTGCGCCAGGCGGACGCGGGCCTGTCTCCGGACGAACTGGCGGCGCTGGTCCGCGCAGGCGAGGGCTCTCCCGGCAAGGCATTGCGCTATGCCGGCCTCAACATGGCGGACATGGAAAATTCGCTGGCCGCCATCGCGGCTGACGGCGACCCCGGCAATCGCCAGCGGCTGATGCTGGCCAGGATGCTGGCGTCCAAGGCGGCGCGGCCCCGTTATGAGGCCTTTCTGGAGCGTGCACCGGCCTTCATCGCGGCGGCGGCGCGCCAGCGGCAGGGGAGCGATCTCGGCAAGGCGCTGGACCATTGGGAAGCCGCCCGCCAGCTTGCGGGCGGAGCCATCATCCTGTCGCTCGAACCGGGGGCGGTGGTTTTCGAACTGGCCGGGCATGTCGCGGCCCTCGCCCGCTGAAAAGCGGCTTTGCGCAAGGGCTAACACCCGCTAGGGAAGGCCCATGTCCAAGCCCTATACCATCACGACCGCCATCAGCTACCCCAATGGCCGCCCGCATATCGGCCACGCCTATGAAGTGATCGCCACCGACGCGATCGCCCGTTTCCAGCGAATGATGGGCCGCGACGTCTTCTTCCAGACCGGCACGGACGAACATGGGCTGAAAATGGCCCAGACCGCGCGCAGCCGGGACATGGAACCGCGCGCGCTCGCCGATGAAATGTCTGGATTTTTCAAGGCCATGAACGATGGTTTGAATATCAGCTATGATCGTTTTATCCGCACCAGCGAGCCGGATCACCATCGCGCCAGCCAGGCGATCTGGCAGGCGATGGAGGCCAATGGCGACCTCTATCTCGGCCGTTATGAAGGCTGGTATTCCGTCCGGGACGAGGCCTTTTACGACGAAAAGGAACTGACGGAGGGAGAGGGCGGCCAGAAGCTCTCGCCCCAGGGCACGCCGGTGGAATGGACGGTGGAGGAAAGCTGGTTCTTCCGCCTGTCCGCCTATCAGCAGAAGCTGCTGGACCTCTACGCTAACCAGCCGGACTTCATCCAGCCCGACAGCCGCCGCAATGAGATCATGCGCTTCGTCGAGGGAGGACTGTCCGACCTCAGCGTGTCACGCACCAGCTTCGACTGGGGCGTGAAGGTGCCGGGCAGCGACGGCCATGTCATGTATGTGTGGGTGGACGCGCTCACCAACTACATCACTGGCTGCGGCTATCCCGACGATGCCGAACGCATGGCCCGATACTGGTCGGAAGGGGGCGACATCACGCACATCATCGGCAAGGACATCGTGCGTTTTCATACCGTTTACTGGCCGGCCTTCCTGATGAGCGCGAAGCTGTCCCTGCCCAAACAGGTCTTCGGCCACGGCTTCCTCCTCAACCGGGGGGAAAAGATGTCGAAGTCGCTCGGCAATGTGGCCGATCCGATGGAACTGGCGGAGCGTTTCGGCGTGGACCAGCTTCGCTATTTCCTGCTGTCGGAAGTCACCTTCGGCAATGACGGCAGCTACAGCGCGGAGGCGATCGTCGCCCGTTCGAACAGCGACCTCGCCAACAGCTTCGGCAATCTGGCCCAACGGACGCTGAGTTTCATCGCCAAGAATCTGGAAGGCCGCCTCCCTGAGACCGCGGCGCAGGACGTCGACCGCGATCTTCTTGCGACCGTCGGCGAAGCGGCCCGGACTTTCCAGGCGGCCATGGCCGACCTGGCGCCATCGACAGCCATCGAAGCATGGATGCGGGCCGTCTTCGCCTGCAACGCCTATATCGACGCGCAGGCGCCCTGGACGCTCCGCAAGACCGATCCCGCCCGGATGGAGGCCGTGCTCGCTACCCTCTATGAGGCCATCGCCGATCTTGCCATCGTCATCCAGCCGATCATCCCGGCAAGCGCCGCTGCCCTGCTGGAACAGATGGGGATAGCCGAGGATGGCCGGAGCTATGCCGCCATCGGTAGCGACTGGTATGCGCGGCTTCGCGCTTCCGGCTTCACCCTTAACGCGCCCAAGCCGCTTTTCCCGCGCCTCGAACTGCCCGTCGAAGAGGCGTAATATGTTCATCGACAGCCATTGCCACTTGAATTACAAGGGGTTGGTCGAGGATCAGCAGAATGTGCTCGAACGGGCGCGTGGCGCCGGCGTCGGACTGATGCTCAACATCGCCACACGCGAAAGCGAGTGGGACGATGTGCTGGACACCGCGTTGCGCGAACCAGACGTCTGGGCGACCGTCGGCATCCATCCGCATGAGGCGGACGAGCATCCGCATGTCGATACCGCGAAGCTGGTCGAGCGCGCAGCCCATCCGCGCATCGTCGGCATAGGAGAGACCGGCCTGGATTATTATTACGACCATAGCGACCGGGAACGGCAGCAACGCAGCTTCCGCGCCCATATCGCCGCGTCCCGCAAAACCGGCCTGCCGCTGATCGTCCACACCCGCGATGCGGAGGAGGACACGCTCGCCATCATGCGCGATGAGATGGGGAAGGGGGCCTATGGCGGCGTCATCCATTGCTTCACCGCCAGCGGCGCCTTTGCCGATGCCGCCATGGAACTGGGTTTCCATATCAGCATTTCCGGCATCGTGACCTTCAAGAGCGCCAGGGATTTGCAGGAAACGGCGGCTCGCCTGCCGCTGGACAGGCTGCTCATCGAAACAGACTCTCCCTTCCTCGCTCCGGTTCCCCATCGCGGCAGGCCTTGCGAACCGGCTTTCGTGGCCGACACGGCCCGTTTCCTGGCGAATTTGCGGGGCGAGAGCGTCGAGCAACTGGCCGAGGCGACCTCCGCCAATTTCCGCACATTGTTCAGCAAGGCGGCATGAGCCTGAAGCTCACCATTCTGGGCAGCGGCACTTCCTCCGGCGTTCCGCGGATCGGCAATGACTGGGGCGCCTGCGATCCCCAGGAATCGAAGAACCGCCGCACCCGCGCATCGATCCTGGTCGAAAGCCCCACGACCCGGCTGCTCATCGACACGTCGCCGGACATGCGCGCCCAGTTGCTGGCGGCCGACGTGGTGCGGATCGACGCCATATTGTGGACGCATGACCATGCCGACCATAGCCATGGCCTGGACGACGTCCGTCAGCTTTACCACCATCGCGGCACGCCCGTGCCCGGCTATGCGCGCCCGCAGACCCTGCGCCTGCTCCGGGAACGCTTCGGCTATGCCTTCGAAGGACGCCATGGCTATCACCCGACGATCGAACCCCATGCGCTGCCCGACGGACTGCGCATCGGGGACATCAGCATCGCCTGCACCGATCAGCCCCATGGCGAGATATTCTCCACCGGATTCCGCTTCACGCATGATGGCCATTCCATTGGATATGCCACTGATTTCCACGATATAACGGCCGATATGCTGGCGCTGTACGACGGGTTGGACATCTGGGTGGTCGACGCCCTGCGGGAAAGGCCGCATCCAACGCATGCACATCTGGCGCTTACCCTGGACGCCGTGCAGGCGGTACGGCCCCGCCGCGCCATATTGATCCATATGGACCAGAGCATGGATTATGCGACGCTGTGCCGGACACTCCCGGAAGGCGTCGAACCGGGTTATGACGGGCTGGTGGCCGAATTGGGCGCGGCATAGGGGGCGGGGGCAGGCGATGGATGGCGATCAGGCGATGTCCAGTCTCTGGTACGTGCTGGCGCTTGTCCTGGTCGGATCGGCCCTGCTCGCTCGACGGGCGCCGACAGGCGGCCTCCTGCGCATGGCCGTGCTCTGGATCGTCATCTTCGCCATATTGTTGGGGCTGTTCAAGGCCGGCGAAAAATTCGGCCTGTTTTCCAGCCGCATATATGGGGAAGGGGGCGAGGCCCCGTCATCGTCGACCCATGACGCGCAGAAGGCCTTGCCGTCCGCGCGAGTGGAGGGGCAGGCGCTGCGCATACCCGTCGCGCCGGACGGCCATTATTGGGTCGAGGGAATGGTCAACGGCAACCCGACGCGCTTTCTGATCGACAGCGGCGCCAGCGTCACCGCCCTGTCGGTGAACGCGGCCCGGACATCGGGCCTTAATTTCGACCTGAACGCGCCCGGCCTCAGCATGATGACCGCGAACGGCAAGATCGACGTCAAGCGCTCGACCATCGCCACGCTCGTCGTCGGCCCGATCCGGGCGAGCGACCTCGACATCGTCGTTTCGCCGGCTTTCGGGGAGGTCAATGTGATCGGAATGAACATGCTGTCCCGGCTGAAAAGCTGGTCCGTGCAGAATGGAGAGATGGTGCTGACCCCATGACATCATCGATTGCGCCACCCGATCAGCGCCAGCGCCTGAAGGCGATCATCGGCGGTTCCACCGGCAATCTGGTGGAATGGTATGACTGGTATGCCTATTCGGCCTTCACCCTCTATTTCGCCCAGCATTTCTTCCCCAGCGAAGACCGCACCGCTCAATTGCTGAGCGCCGCGGGCATTTTCGCGGTCGGTTTCCTGATGCGACCCATCGGCGCCTGGCTGATGGGCGTCTATGCCGATCGCCACGGCCGGAAAAGCGGCCTGACGCTCTCCGTGGCGCTGATGTGCGCCGGCTCTTTGCTGATCGCCGTCACGCCATCCTATGACCGCGTCGGGGTCGCCGCGCCCTTGCTGCTGGTGCTTGCGCGCCTGATGCAGGGCCTGTCGATCGGCGGCGAATATGGCGCCAGCGCCACCTACCTGTCCGAAATGGCGGGACGCAACCATCGCGGCTTTTTCTCCAGCTTCCAATATGTGACGCTGATCGCCGGACAGCTTGTCGCCATCTGCGTCCTGCTCGCGCTCCAGGCCATGCTCACAGAGGCTGAACTGGACGCCTGGGGTTGGCGCATTCCTTTCCTGATCGGCGGCGCGCTGGCGATCGTAGTCTTCTGGTTGCGGCGCGGACTGGCCGAAACCCAGAGCTTTGCCGTGGCCAAGGCGGAAGGCGCGCCCAAATCCGGCTTCGTGGAACTCGTAACCCGGCACCCGCGCGAGACGCTGACGGTGATGTTGCTGACGGCGGGCGGCACGATCGCTTTCTATGCCTATTCCATCTACATGCAAAAATTCCTGGTCAATACCAGCGGTCTCAGCCGGGAAAAAGCGTCTCAGATCAATGGGATAACGCTCTTTCTTTTCATGCTGCTTCAGCCTATCGCCGGCGCGCTTTCCGACCGGATCGGGCGCAAGCCGCTGATGATCGGCTTCGGCCTGATGGGCGTCGTCTGCACCTATCCCATCTTCGCGACGCTGGCCGTCACCAGGGATCCGTGGGTGGCGGGGCTGCTCGTGATGGCCGGCCTGGTGATCGTGACGGGCTACACCTCGATCAACGCGGTGGTGAAGGCGGAGCTGTTTCCGGCCCATATCCGCGCCTTGGGCGTGGCCTTGCCCTATGCGCTGGCCAACACGCTGTTCGGCGGCACGGCGGAATTCGTCGCGCTCTGGTTCAAGCAGGCTGGCGTCGAACAGGCGTTCTACATCTATGTGTCGGGAATGATCGGCATTTCGCTGATCGTCTATATCCGCATGCGCGATACGCAGCGGCATAGCCGGATATTGGAAGATTGAGGGCCGCAAGGATCATCTGTGATTTAACATAATCCTTATTATCGGACTTTCATATTCATGGTCGAAAGCTGGCCTTCACCCTTCCGACGCCCTATCCATCATCAGCCCACCCACTGATCCAGAGTTTCCCATGTCATTCAACAACAAGGCGAGCCCCGCCGACATCATGCCGCTTGCCAATGTCATGGCGCGCCTGCGCGATCCTGAAACGGGCTGTCCCTGGGACATCGAACAGGATTTCGCGAGCATCGCGCCCTATACGATTGAGGAAGCCTATGAGGTTGCCGATGCCATAGAGCGCGACGATATGGCGGCGCTGCGCGACGAATTGGGCGACCTGCTGCTGCAAGTGGCCTTCCATAGCCGCATGGCGGAACAGGCTGGCCATTTCACCTTGCAGGACGTCATCGACGGCATCACCGAAAAAATGATCCGCCGCCACCCCCATGTCTTTGGCGAAGGGACCGACCGCAAGGACGGCCACGCCCAATGGGAAGCCATCAAGGCGGCCGAGCGAGCCGAAAAGGAGCCGGATCAAAGCGCGCTGGCGGGCGTCGCCATTGCGTTGCCCGCCCTGCTCCGTGCCGAAAAGCTCCAGAAACGCGCCGCCCGCACGGGGTTCGATTGGCCCGACCTGGGCGGCGTCATCGACAAGATCGAGGAGGAGCTGGGCGAAGTGCGGGCGGCCGCTTCCCAGGCGGAACGGGAGGAGGAGGTGGGCGACCTTCTCTTCGCCGTGGTCAACCTTGCCCGTCATCTGAAAGTCGATCCTGAGGTCGCCCTACGCACCGCCAACGGCAAGTTCGACAAGCGCTTCCGCATCATGGAGACCCTGGCGGGCGACAATTTCGCTGCCCTTTCCCTGGATGAGAAGGAAGGTTTGTGGCAGCAGGCAAAAAGGCAGTTGCAGCCGCCGCGATAGCGCGACATGGCCCTCCCGCCAGCGCAGGGCGATCAGGAAAAGCTAATTCCCCCGGCGCTTGAGGAACCGCGCCAGCGCGGAGTCGGACAGCCGGACATCCACCAGCATATCCTCCCCCTCCGCGCTGCTGCCGATCACTTCGCCATGTTCGTGCAGCCATGCCATCGCCGCGCCATCGGCCAGCGGCACATGCAGCCGATGGACCTGCGCCCCGGCGGTCAGCCGGGCGCTGACGGCGCGCTGAAGGTCATCGACGCCCTCGCCGGTCAAGGCCGACAGGACCACCACATCGCTCCGCCGCGCCGCCGTCTCCCGCGCCAGCGTGGCCGCATCTTCGTCCAGCAGGTCCAGCTTGTTCCATGCCTCGATGATCGGCGGCGGTTCTTCGCCCTCTCCCGCTTCGAACGCCCCTTCCCCGGCTATGCCCAGTTCGCCAAGCACGTCCATGACGTCATCGCGCTGCGCATCGCTGTCGGGATGCGCGATGTCGCGGACGTGGACGATCAGATCGGCCGACAGCACCTCTTCCAACGTGGCCCGAAAGGCGGCGATCAACTGCGTCGGCAGGTCGGAAACGAACCCCACCGTGTCGGAAAGAATGGCCTTGTCCAGCCCCGGCAAGGCGATCTGCCGCATGGTGGGGTCGAGCGTCGCGAACAGCAGGTCTTCGGCCATGACGTCGGCGCCGGTCATCCGGTTGAACAGCGTCGACTTGCCCGCATTGGTATAGCCGACCAGCGCGATCACCGGCCAGGGCGCCCGCTGCCGCCGCGCCCTGTGCAGGCCACGGGTTTTCGTCACCTGGTCCAGTTCGCGGCGGATTTTCGCCATCCGATCGCGGATCATCCGCCGGTCAGCCTCGATCTGCGTCTCGCCCGGACCGCCCAGAAAGCCGAAGCCGCCGCGCTGCCGCTCCAGGTGGGTCCAGCTTCGCACCAGCCGCCCCGCCTGATAGTCGAGATGCGCCAGTTCGACCTGCAACCGCCCCTCATTGGTCGCGGCCCGTTCCCCGAAAATCTCCAGGATCAATCCGGTCCGGTCGATGACCTTGGTCTCGGTGGCCTTTTCCAGATTGCTCTGCTGCACGGGGCTCAGCGCGTTGTCGACGATGACCAGTTCGGCCTCTTCCATCCGCGCCAGCGTCGCGATCTGGTCCACCTGCCCGCTGCCGAACAGGGTCGCGGGCTTGCGGTCGCGCACGCGGAAGGCCTGTGCGGCGCGCACGTCGATGCCGATGGCGAGCGCAAGGCCCCTCGCCTCCTCCAGCCGCGCATCGCTGTCCCGACGCTCCGGCCCATGGACATCGGCGCGCACGACGATGGCGCGCGCGCCGCGCGACACCTCGTCAGCGGAATCTCTGTTGAAGACAGCCATGGGGGCTTAACGCTTCGCGCCTCCGCCGGCTTCACCGGAAACCGGCCGGAGACGAGAAAAAGCGCTCAATCCTCCCCCTCGCCCTCGCCGGTCAGGTCCAGGGCATGCAGCGGCTGCACGGTGGAAATGGCATGCTTGTAGACGAGCTGGATCATGCCGTCCCGCTCCAGCAGCATGCAGAAAAGGTCGAAGGCGGCGATTTCGCCCTGCAACATGACGCCGTTCACCAGGAACATCGTCACCGGGCTGCCCGACTTGCGCACCGCGCTCAGGAAGATTTCCTGGAGCAGCTTCGACTTGCCGTTGCCGTCGCTGGCCTTGCGCAGGTCGGTAAGGTCCATAGACTGGGCGGGCATGACGGTCGAAATCGCATGCTTGTACACCAGTTGCGACTGCCCGTCGCGCCGCAGCAGGACGGAGAAATTGTCGAACCAGGTGATGATGCCCTGCAATTTCACGCCCTTGACCAGGAACATGGTCACCGGCGTCTTGCTCTTGCGCAGGCTGTTCAGGAATATGTCCTGAAGGTTGTTCACTTTCTCGGCCATGGTCTTCACCATTCCTTTATTGGCGGGACGTTACCCGCTCTCGCACCCTTAAGCAGAGTGTCTTGCCTGCCCCCGCCTGTCGGAAGCAAGGCAAGCCTACCGCAATTGCGAAGAGGCGTCCATGCCCTGTTTGGGTGAAGATCGTTCGGTTCGCCTCAACCGTCCTTCCCATCGGTGATGCCCAGCAGCTTCAACTTGCGGTGCAGCGCCGAACGTTCCATGCCGATGAAGGTCGCCGTGCGGGAGATATTGCCTGAAAAGCGGCGGATCTGGATGCGCAGATATTCGCGCTCGAAGCTCTCCCGCGCCTCGCGCAGCGGTGCGCCCATGATCGCGGACTGGCCGATCCCTTCCGAACCGCCATTGCTCGTCAGTTCGGCGGGCAGCATGTCGAGTTCGATCCGCCCGATCCGCTCGCCCGGCGCCAGTATCATCGTGCGTTCGATGACGTTGCGGAGCTGGCGGACATTGCCCGGCCATTCATTGGCCTGCAACGCGGCCATGGCGTCGCTCGCGATCTCCGGCGGCGGCACCCGGCGTTCCGCCGCGAAACGGGCGAGATAATGCTCGACCAGCGGGGGAATATCGTCCCGCCGCTCGGCCAGCGGGGGAATCACCAGGGGCACGACGTTCAGCCGGTAGAAGAGATCCTCGCGGAAACGCCGTTCCTCTATCTCGGTCGCCAGGTTGAGCGCGGTCGAGGAAATGACGCGCACGTCCACCTTCACCTGCCTCTGTCCGCTGACGCGGGTGAAGCTCTGGTCGGTCAGCACGCGCAGGATCTTCGCCTGCGTCGTGAGCGGCATGTCGGCGATCTCGTCGAGATAGAGCGTGCCGCCATGCGCCTGCTCCAGATAGCCCGGACGCACCAGCCCGCTCGGATCCTCCACGCCGAACAATTCCTCCTCGACGCGGTCCGGGTCCATCCGCGCGGCGGCGACGATGATGAAGGGCGCGTCGGCCCGCCCGCTCCAGCTATGCAGCATGCGCGCCGCGACTTCCTTGCCGACGCCCGCGGGGCCGGAAATCAGCACCCGGCTGCCCGTGCCCGCCACCTTCTTGATCGTCGCGCGAACGGCGTTGATCGCGGCGGACGTGCCCGTCAGCTCGTCATCCTGCCCGAAACGCGCCCGCAGCACCTGGTTCTCGCGTCGCAGCCGTTCCGTCTCGGTCGCTCGCGACACCAGATGCAGCAGCCGGTCGGCCTCGAACGGCTTTTCGATGAAGTCTGCCGCCCCCTTCCGGATGGCGGCGACGGCCGTGTCGATATTGCCGTGGCCGGAGATCATCAGCACCGGAATGGTCGCGTCCCGCCGCTTGATCTCATCGAGCAGTTCCAGCCCGTCCAGCTTCGATCCCTGCAACCACACGTCCAGCAGCACCAGCGAAGGCCGCCGCGCGTCCAGCGCCTCTATCGCGCTGTCGCTGTTGGCGGCGGTGCGGGTGGTGAAGCCCTCATCCTCCAGCACGCCCGCCACCAGGTCGCGAATGTCCTCCTCATCATCGACTATCAGAATATCAAGAGCCATTGGCCGTCACTTTTCCAGCGGTTTTTCCATGGGGCATGGCGATCACCTGCCCCTCTTCCAGTTTCTCGAGCGCCGCCACCGGGAAGCGCAGCGTCACGCGAGCGCCCCCGCCGTCGGCATCGTCGAAGCGGATTTCGCCCATATGTTCCTCGACGATCTTCTTCACGATGGCGAGGCCCAGGCCCGTGCCCTTGGTCCGGGTCGTCATATAAGGTTCCAATATGCGTTCGCGTTCCGGCGGCAGGCCGATGCCATTGTCCTGCACCGCGATCAGCAGATTGCCGTCGTCATGCTCCACCGTCATGGACACCTGACCGCGCCAATCGCCGTCATCCGCGGCGGGCTTGGGCTCGATGGCTTCCACGGCATTCTTGACGATGTTGGTGAGCGCCTGCCCCAATTGCCGGCGGTCGCAGACCAGTTCCGCCTCGCCGTCCGTCGAATGATATTCGAAACGGATGTCGGGATGCGCGACTTCGTGCAGGAACAGCGCATGGCGGGCGATGTCGTCGATCCGCTCGCGCCGGAACACGGGCTTTGGCATGCGCGCGAAGGAGGAGAATTCGTCCACGATCCGCCGCAGGTCGCCAACCTGGCGCACGATGGTGCCGGTCAGGCGCGTGAAGGTGGCCTTGTCGCTCGTCACCTCCTCGGCATAGCGGCGTTGCAGCCGTTCGGCGGCAAGCTGGATCGGGGTCAGCGGGTTCTTGATCTCATGCGCGATACGCCGCGCCACGTCGGACCAGGCGGCGCGGCGCTGGTCGGAAAGCTGCTGCGTGATGTCGTCGAAGGTCAGGATGTGGCGCGACGCGTCCTCCGAAACCTTGACCGCCAGCGTCCGCACATCGCCATGGGCGCGAATCTGGACGATGCCCGCATCCTCCTCCGAAGCGATCAGGGCCGCCAGTTCGGGCGACACTTCGGTCAGCGGCCGACCCACCGGATCGTCGCCCTCCCGCACCAATATGGCGGCGGCCGAACTGTTGAGCAGCAGGACGATGCCGTCGCGGTCCACCGACAGCACGCCGGCCGACACGCCCGACAGGATCGCCTCTATGAAGGCGCGGCGTTCATCCAGCTGGCTGTTCGCCGCCACCAGAGCGCCGGTCTGCGCCTCCAGCCGCTGCGTCATGCGGTTGAAGGCGGCGGCCAGCGTCCCGATCTCGTCCCGGCTCTGCGGGCTGGTCACGCGCGCCGACAGGTCGCCCGCCGTGATCCGTCGCGCCGCCATCACCAGTTCGTTCACCGGCCGCACCATCCAGTCGGCGACCTTCAGCGCGATATAGACCGCCACGCCCACCAGCAGCAGCGACCCCACGAACAGCAATATGTTGAAGCGCAACTGCAAGGCGCGGGACTGCGCGGCGAAAATGTCGTAATCTGACAACACCTTCTGCGCCCGTTCCACATTGCTGAACGCCGTCGAGCCGGAATCGCGGGTGGCGTAGAGATAGATTTTCGCATTGGGGTAGAGCAGCGTCACCGCCTCGATCTGGTTGGGCTTGGCCGCGACCACCACGTCCTCGCCCGACGCCAGCCGCTTCACCACGTCGGGCGTCAGCATTTCCGAAGCGGGCCGGCTTTCCGGGTCGACCGTCGCCGCCGTGCGCGCCACGCCGTCCTTGCCGATTTCTATGATCGCGGAACGGTTCAGCTTCCGCGTCACCACCTGATAGATATAGCCCTCCGCAAAGCGCGGGCTGGAGACGTTGGACTGGCTCAGATAGTCGCGCAGGTCGCTCGCCATGGTGACGGTTTCGTCGCGCACGTCGCGCAGGTTCTGCTCATAATAGCCCCGCGCCAGGTCGCTCGCATTTTGCAGCATGCCCCGCGCGCTGTCGGAAAACCAGAACTGCACGCCATATTGGAACAGCAGGGACGCGAAGATCACCACCAGCAGCATCGGCACGCTGGCCACGATGGAGAAGATCGCGACCAGCCGGACGTGCAGCTGCCCGTCGCTGCCGATGGCCGATTGCGCGGCCCGCCGCTTCGCCACCCGCCGCCCCAGCAGCACGAGCAGGGCGATGGCCGGCACCAGATTGGCGACCAGCAGCAGCGCCACGATGGGCGGCGTCAGCAATGTGTATGATTGCCCCTGAACCGTCAGCAGGAAATAGGTGATGCCCGCCATGCCCAGGAACAGGACAAGCGTCACCGCCTCCACCACCGCGGCAAGGCGGCGGCGCAGGAAAAGGGGAAAATGCCTTTTCCATGCCCGGCCCCGCGCCGGGAGAGTCACTGCGCCTTCCATAGTGGCTTGGTTACAACATTAATGTGCCCGATCAAACACAGTAATTGATCGGCACGGCGCTTCCGGTCGAAAAGGGCGGTCGGTTCGTCGCCCCTTCATTCCGCGATCCGAAGCTGAAGCGGATCGAGCCCGTAATCCGTCAGCTTCTTGCGCAGCGTGTTGCGGTTGATGCCCAGCAATCCGGCGGCGCGAATCTGGTTTCCGTCAACGCTCGCCAGCGTTTCCTGGAACAATATGGGTTCCACCACGGCCAGCAGATCGTCGTGCAGGTTGCGGTTCGGCTGGGTAAGGCCAATGCCCAGTTGCCGCTTGGCCCATTCCCGCACCGCCTGGCCCAGCAGGTCGCCGGGGGCGGCGTAATCGGCGGGCACGGCCTCCAGCGGCAGGCTGTTGCGCAGCATGTCGGCGGTGATCATATTCTCGCGGCTCAGCACCGCCAGCCGCTGCATGAGGTTTTGCAGCTCGCGCACATTGCCGGGCCAGTGATAGGCCATCAGCAGTTGCGCCGCGTCGTCGGACAACGACTTGCGCGGCAGCCCCTCCTGCGCTGCGCGGTCGAGGAAATGGCGCGCCAGCAGGATCACGTCCTCTCGCCGCTCGCGCAGCGCCGGCAGCGCGATGGGGACCACGTTCAGCCGATAATAGAGATCCTGCCGGAAACGATTGTCCTCGATCAGCTTCGGCAGATCCTTGTTGGTGGCCGCGATGATGCGGACGTTCACCTTGACCGATTTGGAGCCGCCGACGGTCGTGACCTCTCCGGACTGAAGGACGCGCAGCAGCCGGGTCTGCGCCTCCATCGGCATGTCGCCGATCTCGTCCAGGAACAGCGTGCCGCCCTGCGCCTGCTCGAACTTGCCGGCGGTGCGGGCATGGGCGCCGGTGAAGGCCCCTTTTTCGTAACCGAACAGTTCCGCTTCGATCAGTTCGCGGGGGATGGCGGCCATGTTGATCGGCACGAAGGGCTTGGTCCGCCGCTGCCCCAGGCTGTGGATCGCCTCCGCCACCAGTTCCTTGCCGGTCCCGGATTCGCCCAGTACCAATATGCTGAGGTCGTTCGACAGCACGCGCGCGATGGTCCGATAGACCTCCTGCATCGCCGGCGAACGACCCACCAGCGGCAGTCCGTCATGCGGCAGGCCGGCATCGGCCGCCTCTTCGTCCGCTCCCTTTCCCGATCCCAGCGCGTCGGACACGGCGCGCGTCAGTTCGTTGAGGTCGAAGGGCTTGGGCAGATATTCGAACGCCCCCTTCTCCGTGGCGCGGATGGCGGTGTTCAGCGTGTTCTGGGCCGACAGGATGATGATGCTGAGCGCGGGGCGCCGTTCCAGTATCTCCGCGATCCCGTCCAGTCCGTCGCCGTCCGGCAGCATGACGTCGGTGATCAGGACGTCGGGCGAAAAGCTCTCCAGCAGGGCGCTGCGCTCCCGGATGGAGGTCGCCGTCTTGACCCTGTATCCCTGCCGACGCAGCGCTTCCCCGACGACCACGCAGATCGCCGGATCGTCATCCACCACCAAGATCGCGCCCGTTGCCGCCATCAGCCCGTTCCCATCGGCAGAAGGATTCGGAAGGTCGATTCCCCCGCCTCATGATCGCGGGAATATTGCACGAACCCGCTCATGTCGCGCACCAGCTTGTCCACCAGCGCCAGCCCCAGCCCCGTCCCATCCCGCCTTCCGGTGATGAAGGGGTTGAACAGATGGTCCAATATATGCTCCGGCACGCCCGGCCCGTTGTCGACGACCAGGATTTCGATGGGCAGCACCGCGCTGCCCTTCCCCTTGCCGACCACCACCGAAACGCCATGGCGGAACGCCGTTTCGACCCTTATCCTCGGCTTCCTGCTATGCTCCAGCGCCTCCGCGGCATTTTTGAGCAGGTTGATCATCACCTGCACCAGGGCATCTTCGTTGATGTTGGCGAATGGCAGGGATGGATCATAACTCTTTATGATTCTAATGTCTTTTGCAAATCCGGCGGCCGCGATATTCGCCGCTCTGTCGATCAGCGGATAGATGTTGCCGCTGCGGCACTCCAGCGTCCGGTCGGTGGTGAAGTCCTGCATCCTGTCGATCAGCGCGGCGATCCGGTCGACCTCATTGCAGATGAGTTGCGTAAGGGCGGCGTCGCGCCCGTCATTGCCCGATTCCAGCAACTGCGCCGCGCCCCTGATGCCCGACAGCGGATTCTTGATCTCATGCGCCAGGATCGCCGCCGCGCCGATGGCGGAGCGCGCGCCGCCGGCCGTGCCGCGATGGCCGATCTTGCGCGCCTGGCTCTGCGTGTGGATCGATACCACGCGCCAGCCTTCATGATCGACGATGGGCGCGATCATCAGGTCGATTTCCATCTCCGCCGTGCGCCCGGCGTGCACGCGGATGTCATAGGCGGCGATCGGCTTGTTGCTGTGCCATATGTCGAAGCGCGCGCCCATTTCCGCCATGCGGATGGTTCGCGCTATGTCGCTGCCCACGATGGCGGATCGCGCCATGTTGAGCAGCGTTTCGGCGCGCACATTGGCATCGGCGATGCTGTTGTCCGGCCGCACCACCAGGGTCGCGACCGGCAGCGCCGTCATCAGTTCTGAAAGCGAAGGCCCATCCTGTTGCGGTCGAAGCGACGGGATGGTCGTCATGGTCGCCGTCATGCCGCCTTGCGCGTCTCGACCGGCTCATCGTCGGCAATCAGCGGTTCGTAGAAGCGCGCCAGCATGTTCAGCACGACATCGCCGTCCGGCTCCTGGTTCACCGCGTTGCGGAACTCGGCCGAACCCGGCAGGCCCTTTGTGTACCAGCCGATATGCTTACGGGCCATGTTGACGCCGGTGTGATTGTCATAATGTTCCAGCATTGCGCGATAATGTTCGGTAATCACGCGATATTGTTCTTCCAACGAGGGATCGGCCAGCCGTTCCCCGGTGCGGAACCAGTGCATCACCTGCCCGATCAGCCAGGGCCGCCCATAGGCGCCCCGCCCGATCATCACGCCGTCCGCGCCGCTCTGCTCCAGCGCGGTTTCCGCATCGTCGATGGAGCAGATGTCGCCGTTGACGATGACCGGCAGCGACACCGCATCCTTCACGCTGCGCACGAAGGCCCAGTCGGCCGACCCCTTGTACATCTGGCAGCGGGTGCGGCCGTGGACCGTGATCAGCTTCGCGCCCAGATCCTCCGCGATCCGGGCCAGCTCCGGCGCGTTCAGGCTGGCATGGTCCCAGCCCATGCGCATCTTGACCGTGACGGGCACCTCCACCGCCTTCACCGTCGCCTCGATCAGCGAAGCCGCCAGCGGCAGGTCGCGCATCAGAGCGCTGCCCGCATCGCCGTTCACCACCTTCTTCACCGGACAGCCCATATTGATGTCGATGATCGCCGCGCCGCGATCCGCATTCAGCTTCGCCGCCTCGGCCATTTCGCTGGGCGAGCAACCCGCCAACTGCATCGACACCGGCTCCTCCAGCGGATGCCAGGCGGCCTTCTGCAAGGACTGGCGCGTCTCGCGAATCATCGCCGCCGTCGCGATCATCTCCGTCACGTTGAGGCCGGAGCCATAGCGCCGCACCAGCGTGCGGAACGGCATATCCGTCACGCCCGTCATCGGGGCCAGCACGACCGGCATGTCGATCGTCACCGGACCAATGGAAATCGGAGAAAGCGTCTGCATCAAACCATCACTGCCTAAAAAACAGGCAGCCCTTAGCCGAAATCCGCTGCAACGGCAAGCGAAGCGGGGCTGGCGGTTGGCCCGCCGCTGCGATACAGGCGCGGCCATGACAGACAGAACGGTCGCATTGCTGGTCGCAGCAGGTCAGGGCAGCCGCGCAGGCGGCGACATTGCCAAGCAGTTCCGCCTGATCGGCGGAAAGCCCGTGCTGGCCCATGCCGTCGACGCGCTTTCCCGGCATCCGGCCATCGACTCCATCATTCTGGTCGTCGGCGCGGGTCAGGAAGCCGAAGCGCGCACGGCCATCGGGGACCGCCCGGTCGCCGCCATCGTCCAGGGCGCGGACAGCCGCCGCGGATCGGTGCGCGCAGGGCTGGAACATATCGCATCCTCCGGCGGGGCGGCCCGCATCCTCATCCATGACGCGGCCCGCCCCTTCCTGCCCGGCGCGGTGATCGACCGGCTGCTTTCCGCCTTGGCTCAGGCGCCCGGCGCCATCCCCACCCTGCCCGTCACCGATACCCTCGTCAGGAACGAAGCGGCCCGCGCCGGGGAAATCGTGGACCGCGACGGCCTGGCCCGCGTCCAGACCCCGCAAGCCTTCCATTTCGACGCGATCCTGGCCGCCCATCGGGCCTGGGACATCGCGAGGGAAGCAACCGACGATGCCCAGATCATGCGCCATGCGGGTCATGACGTCATATTGGTCGCTGGCGACGAAAGGCTGGAAAAATTGACCTATGCCGAAGACTTTGCCCGCGCCGAAGTCCGGTTGGGCGCAACCCGCCGCATCCGAACCGGCATGGGATATGACGTTCACCGGCTGGCGCCCGAAGAGGAACTCTGGCTCTGCGGCGTCCACATTCCGCACGACCGGGGCCTGGCGGGGCATAGCGACGCGGACGTGGCCATCCATGCCCTGGTCGACGCCCTGCTCGGCGCGCTGGCGGAGGGAGACATAGGCAGCCACTTCCCGCCATCCGACCCGCAATGGCGCGGCGTCGCCTCCTCCCGTTTCCTGGAATATGCGGCGGAGCGCGTCGCAAAACGGGACGGCTTCATCGAACATGTCGACCTGACGCTGATTTGCGAGGCCCCGAAAATCGGTCCGCATCGGGATGCGATGCGTGGCCGGATCGCGGAAATACTGGGCCTGTCCCTCGACCGGGTCAGCGTGAAGGCCACCACGACCGAGCGGCTGGGCTTTGCCGGACGCCGCGAAGGCATTGCCGCACAGGCTGTTGCCACCCTCTCCCTCCCCGCGCTAATCTGATCGTCATGCCCGATAGCATCCTTCCCGCGTCGCTGGTCGAACTGGCCGAGCGCGTCATCATCGCCAACCGCCGCGCCGGCCGCACCATCGCCGTGGCGGAAAGCTGCACCGGCGGCCTGGTCTCCGCCGCGCTGACGGAGATCGCCGGATCATCGGAAGTGTTCGAAGCAGGTTTCATCACGTATTCCAATGACATGAAAAGCGAACTTCTGAAGGTTTCGCAGGATGTCATCGAAACTTTCGGCGCGGTTTCCATCGCGACCGCCTGGGCCATGGCGCAAGGCGCGCTCAACAAGAGCCACGCCAATGTCGCCGTTGCCATCACCGGCATAGCCGGACCCGGCGGCGGATCGGAGCAGAAGCCCGTCGGCACGGTCGTCTTCGCCCGCGCCGAACGCGGCGCCAGCCCTGACAAGATCGTGGCCGACATGCGTTATTTCGGGGATACGGGCCGGGGCGGCGTGCGCCTTCAGGCGGCGCTGTGTGCGCTCGAACTGCTGCTGCCCGACTCGCCCGCGCCATAAAGCTCCGCAGCGCGGGTTTCGAAGGCGCCGATCATCTTGCGCAGCGCCTTGTCGAAAACCTGGCCCGCGAGCATTTCGAACAGCCGGTTCTTGAATTCGAACTCGACCTCGAAATCCACCAGAACCCCGCCCTTGCCGTCGTCGCGGAAATTCCATTCATTGTGGAGATGCTTGAGCGGCCCGTCGAGATAATCGACCCGCACATGGTCGGGCCGATGCTTGTGGACGCGGGACGTGAAGCTCTCCTTGATCCCCTTGAAGCCGACGATCATGTCCGCGACCATTTCCGACTCGCTGTCGGAACGGACCCGGATCGCGCTGACCCAAGGCAGGAATTCGGGATAGGCCTCCACATTCGCCACCAGGTCGAACATCTGTTCGGGCGTGTAGGGAAGCGGCCTTGTTTCGTTGTGCCTGGGCATCGGCTTATTGGGCGGCCTTCGCCAGTTGCGCCTCGCGGGCGGCGCGCATTTCGGCGAAATCCTTGCCCGCATGATAGCTGGACCGGGTCAGCGGGCTGGACGCCACCTGCAGGAAGCCCTTGGCCCGCGCAATCGCCGCATAGGCGTTGAACGCCGCCGGAGTGACGAATTCCATCACCTTGGCATGCTTGGGCGTGGGCTGGAGATATTGCCCCATGGTCAGGAAATCGATGTCGGCGGAGCGCATGTCGTCCATCACCTGATGAACCTCCAGCCGTTCCTCGCCCAGGCCCAGCATGACGCCCGACTTGGTGAAGATCGACGGATCGAGCTTCTTCACCGTCTCCAGCAGCCGCAGCGAGGCATAATAGCGCGCGCCGGGTCGAATGGTCGGATAGAGCCGGGGCACGGTTTCGAGATTGTGATTATAAACGTCCGGCCGCGCCGCCACGATCATCTCGACCGCCCGTTCATGCTTGTTGCGGAAGTCCGGCGTCAATATCTCGATGGTCGTGTCCGGGGTCGTGCGGCGCAGCGCCTCGATCACCTTCACGAATTGCGACGCGCCGCCATCGGGCAGGTCGTCGCGGTCGACCGAGGTGATGACGATATGCTCCAGCCCCATTTCCGCGCAGGCGTCGGCCAGGTTCTGCGGCTCATTGGGATCGACCTTGCGCGGCATGCCGGTCTTGACGTTGCAGAAGGCGCAGGCCCGCGTGCACACATCGCCCAGGATCATCACCGTGGCGTGCTTCTTGGTCCAGCATTCACCGATATTCGGGCAGGCCGCCTCCTCGCACACCGTCGCCAGCCCCTTGTCCCGCATCAGCTTGCGCGTCTCATGATAGCCGGGGCTGGTCGGCGCCTTCACGCGAATCCAGTCGGGCTTGCGGGCGCGCTCGGGGCGGTTGGCGGGCGCGGGGATCGGGACGATGTCGGTCATGCGCCCCAGATAGCGATGCAAGAGCGCTCTTGCCAGCCCCATCATTGTTCGGCACAGACCGGCGCATGACCGACTTCGCTGATATGCTTGCCGGCTATCGCCGCTTCCGCAACACCGGCTGGACCGAGCAGCGCGAGCGATGGGACGAACTCAACGAAGGGCAGAGCCCCCGCGTCATGGTCATCGCCTGCTCCGACAGCCGAGTCGATCCCGCGCAGATCTTCGATACCAGCCCCGGCGAGATCTTCGTGGTCCGCAACGTGGCCGCGCTGGTGCCGCCGTTTGAGACCAATCCCGGCCGCCACGGCGTTTCCGCCGCGCTGGAATTTGCCGTCCAGGTGCTGAAGGTGGGCGAGATCGTCGTCATGGGCCATGGCAAGTGCGGCGGCTGCAAGGCGGCGCTCAGCCATTCGCTGAAGGACGCGCCGCCGGGCGAAGGCGGCTTCATCCACAATTGGATCGAACTGCTGGACGAAGCGCGGGAAAAGGTGGTCGAGCGCTTCGGCGAGGATCACAGCCGCGACGCCGAACGCGCCATGGAACAGGAAGGCGTCAAGGTCAGCCTAGCCAATCTGCGCACCTTCCCCTGCGTCCGCAAGAAGGAACGGAGCGGCGAACTCAAGCTGATCGGCGCGTTCTTCGCCATTGCGGACGGCCAGCTCCACCTGCTGGACGAAGCGAGCGGGCAGTTCGGCCCGGCGGCGCTGGACGCCTGATGACCGCGTCGATCCCCAGCGGCAATATCGCCCTGCTGATCGACGCCGACAATGTTTCCGCCGACCATTTCGATCCGGTGCTGACCGTCCTGGCGGAACTGGGCACCGTCAACATCCGCCGCGCCTATGGCAATTGGAGCAAGCCCGCGCTCAAGGGCTGGGCGCGGCAGGCCGTGACGCAGGCCATCGAAACGCAGCAGCAGTTCGACCTGACCAGGGGCAAGAACGCCACGGACATGAAGATGACCATCGACGCCATGGACCTGATGGCGTCGGGCCGCGTCACCGGCTTCGGCCTGATGTCGAGCGACAGCGATTTCACGCCGCTTGTCACGCGCCTCCGACAGGAAGGGCTGCCGGTCTATGGTTTCGGCACCGACAAGACGCCGCAGGCCTTTCGCAGCGCCTGCACGCGCTTCATCGATGTTGGGGCGCTCACCAGCGCAAGGGAAACGCCGGTCGAACTGGCGGAGTCGACGGAGGAGCCGCCCTCCCCCGACGCCCCCGAAGTCGCGCCCGACCTCGTCAAGCTGTTGATCGACGCCTATAATGCCGTGAAACGCGACGATCAGGGCTTTGCCCGCCTCAGCGAAGTCGGCCAGCTCGCGGGGAACCGCTCCAGCTTCGATACGCGCAACTATGGCTTCAAGCGGCTGTCGGACCTTGTCCGCTCGATCAAGAATTTCAAGGTGGAGAGCCGCGACGGCCAGACCTGGATCAAGCGGGTGCATTGATGACCGTCATCGCCCGTCGCCTGACGATCCTCGGCCGGGTTCAGGGCGTGTTCTACCGCAACTGGGCGGTGGAGACGGCGCGAGGCCTGGGCCTGGCCGGCTGGGTTCGCAATCGCATGGACGGCAGCGTGGAAGCGCTGGTGGAAGGATCGCAGGACGGCGTGGAGCGATTCATCCTGCTGGCGCGACAAGGCCCCCCTGCGGCGCGGGTAGCGCGGATAGATGCGACCGATGCGGCAGTCGAGGGCCATGAGTCGTTTCGAAAGCTGCCGACCGCCTGACTTTTCCGTTATCGCTCCCGGTTCAGCAGATCCTATCTGCTTGAAAACCTTTAGCCGAGCCGCGCCCAAAAGCCCAATCAGCCACGATCGACCGATCCCTTGCCCGAAAGAAAAAGGGGGAGGTCCGCGCCTCCCCCTTCCCATCCGCTCAGTAGCGGTAATGATCCGGCTTGAACGGCCCTTCCGCCGACACGCCGATATAGGCGGCCTGCTTCGGCGTCAGCTTGGACAGCTTCACGCCCAGCTTCTCCAGGTGGAGCGCCGCGACCTTCTCGTCCAGATGCTTGGGCAGCACATAGACTTCATTCTTATATTCGTCCGACTTGGTCCACAGTTCGATCTGCGCCAGCACCTGGTTGGTGAAGCTGGACGACATCACGAAGCTGGGATGGCCGGTGGCGCAGCCCAGGTTCACCAGGCGGCCCTTGGCGAGGACGATGATCTTCTTGCCGTCGGGGAACTGAACCTCGTCCACCTGCGGCTTGATCTCGGTCCACTGCATGTTGTTGAGGCCGGCAATCTCGATCTCGCTGTCGAAATGGCCGATGTTGCAGACGATCGCCATGTTCTTCATGGCGCGCATGTGATCGACGGTGATGACGGCTTCGTTGCCGGTCGCGGTGACGAAGATGTCGGCGCGGGTGGCCGCTTCCTCCATCGTAACGACTTCATAGCCCTCCATCGCCGCCTGCAGCGCGCAGATCGGGTCGATCTCCGTCACCAGCACGCGGGCGCCGCCGTTGCGCAGCGATGCGGCCGAACCCTTGCCGACGTCGCCGAAACCGGCGACGCAGGCGACCTTGCCGGCCAGCATCACGTCGGTGGCGCGGCGGATGGCGTCCACCAGCGATTCCTTGCAGCCGTAGAGATTGTCGAACTTCGACTTGGTGACGCTGTCGTTGACGTTGATCGCCGGGAAGGGCAGCTTGCCCTTCTTCGCCAGTTCATAGAGGCGGTGGACGCCGGTGGTGGTCTCTTCCGACACGCCCTTGATGGCCTTGACCGTCTCGGTCAGATAGCCGGGACGCTCCGCCAGGAAGCGCTTGAGCGTTGCGACGAAGATTTCCTCTTCCTCATTGCCGGGGGTGAACAGTTCCTCCCCTGCCTCGACGCGGGCGCCCCACAGCGCGAACATGGTGGCGTCGCCGCCATCGTCCAGGATCATGTTGCATACCGTGTCGCCCCAGTCGAAGATGCGGATGACATAGTCCCAATATTCCTCCAGCGTCTCGCCCTTGACGGCGAAGACCGGGATGCCCCGCGCCGCGATGGCGGCGGCGGCATGGTCCTGCGTCGAGAAGATGTTGCACGACGCCCAGCGGATCTCCGCGCCCAGTTCGGCCAGCGTCTCGATCAGCACGGCGGTCTGGATCGTCATGTGCAGCGATCCGGTGATGCGCGCGCCCTTCAGCGGCTTGGCGGCGCCGAATTCGGCGCGCAGGGCCATCAGGCCCGGCATTTCGGTCTCCGCGATCTCGATTTCCTTGCGGCCGAAAGCGGCAAGGCCGATGTCGCGGATCACATAGTCCTGCGCCTGGGTGGCGGGTGCGGTGGCCACGAGCCTGTCTCCATATCGTTAAGATTGAAGCCGCCGCCCGAATGAACGAACGGCGACGATGGGCTGGGCTTTACCAATCGCCGCCGTCCAAGGCAACTCAATATAAAGTTTTCTTTATGTCTTATTCCGCCGGCCCGCGCACCGCCACCCGCAGCGGCGCGTCGGACGCGGATTCGCCGGTTTTCCGCGCCTTCCCAGCCATCGCCGTGACAATGTCGTACCGGGCGCCCGACAGATGCGGGCCGATCGCAGCGGCGTCCGCCAGTTCCAGCAGGGCCGACCGGCTGGGCGGCAGCGCGTTGGCGGCCACCGTGATCGACTGTAGGTCGCGGCAGGCCAGCCCGTCCGCCCCCGCGCCGTAGATGTTGGCCAAGCCCGTGACGTAATTGTCATAAGCCCCCAGCGCGCCGAGTGGCCCGGCGATCGAGCGGAAATGCTCCCGCAATTCGTCATTCACTTGCGTCAGCGTCTCGCGCTTTTCCCGGATGAAGCGGTTATAGCTGGCCAGGAAATCATGTCCCGTCGCCCGGCATCGCAGCGCGGACACCATCAGCATCATCTCGAAATCGCGGATCTGCGCCGCTTCCACGGCAGTCTGCTTCCAGCATGTCGCCGCCGTCGCCGGCGCAAGCGGCATCGTCGCGGCAAGCGCCGCTGCGATCAATATCCTCATGAGTTGAACCCCCGTCCAATTGCCCGAGGATCAAGGTGCGCCCACCCGGTTGCCGGACTCTCAACGGCGAAGGTTAGCCGGATCTTACCGCAAAGGGTGCAGTTACGCCGGGGAAACAAGCGCCCGGAACGGCCATGCTTACGGCCGCGTTCCGACCATCGGTCAGGCCGATCCCGCGCCGCTGACCAGGTGGGAGGCGTCGACTCCGGCGGCGGCGAAGGCGGCCGACCATTTCCGCGCCGCCGGGACGTCGAACAGAAGCTCCGCGGTGCAGTCGGTCGGAAACCAGCTTTCCCCGTTCATTTCCTCGTCCAGTTGCCCCGCGCCCCATCCGGCATAGCCCAGGGCGACCAGATAGCGACTCGGCCCCTTCCCTTCCGCGATGGCCTTCAGGATTTCCAGCGATCCGGACAGGCCCCACCCTTCGCCCACGGCGACCATGTCATGTCCGTTCCAGTCGAGCGAATGCAGCACGAAGCCGCGCCGCGGTTCGACCGGACCGCCGCGCAGGACGGGAGTATCCGGAACGTCGCCGGGCTCGATGTCGAAGCTCTCCAGCAGATCGTGCAGGCTGACGCCGTCGATCTCGTCGCTGACGGCGATTCCCAGCGATCCGTTCTCGTCATGGACGCACATGGCGATGACGGAATGATCGAACCGCATGTCCTCCATTCCCGGCAGGGCGAGCAGAAACTGTCCGGCATAGGAGCGCGCTGTGATCATGGGGCAAATATACGCCCCTTGTCGCCTTTGCCAATGGCGGGCCGTCGCTTGGGCGGGGCGGCGCGCCATATTCCATGCCGCCCCCTTGACAGACCGCCCGCCAGGCCCAACGTGCCGCCGACCCCAACAAGGCCAGGAGGCAGACCATGACCATTTCGAAGGGCGAACGCGTCCCCAGCACCACTTTCGTCAAGATGACCGAGAACGGCCCGGAGCAGGTCGCTTCGGACGATTTCTTCGCCGGTCGCACCGTCGCGCTGTTCTCCGTGCCGGGGGCCTTCACGCCCACCTGCTCCGCGCGCCATCTGCCCGGCTTCGTCGAGAAGGCGGAGGAACTGAAGGGCAAGGGCGTGGACGAGATCGCCTGCACCGCCGTCAACGACGCCTTCGTCATGGGCGCCTGGGGCAAGTCCGCCAATGCCGACGGCAAGGTGACGATGCTGGCGGACGGCAATGGCGAATTCGCGCAGGCCGTGGGCCTTACCATGGACGGCAGCAAGTTCGGCCTCGGCACGCGGGGACAGCGCTTCTCCATGATCGTCAAGGACGGCGTCGTCGCGGAACTGAATGTCGAGGCGCCGGGCGATTTCAAGGTGTCGTCGGCCGAATATCTGCTCGACCAGATCTGATTTTCGCCAGGATGCGCGCCTGCAATTCGGGCGCGCATCTTCCTTCGGCCCTATAAGTGCGTTACCAAGGGACGATGACAAGAAGCATCGGCAGTGCAATCGTCGCCGAACTCGACGACATCTATCGGAACTCCATCGAAAATCTCCGCGAGGCCATGCGCGCCTACGCCCGCGACGGCAGCGTTCCGCCAGCGGAAGCCAAGACCGACAGGCGTTTCTGCTATCCGGAATTGCGCATCGTCCATCATGGCGAGTCGGAGGCGCCGCCGCCCGGCCGCTCCTTCGCGCGGCTGTCCAGGCCGGGGCGCTATGTGACCACCGTCACCCGCCCCGCCATGTTCGGCGACTATCTGGCGGAACAGATCGACCTCCTCGTCCGCGACTATGGCGTGACGGTGGAAACCGGGATCAGCGGCCAGCAGATTCCCTTCCCCTATGTCCTGGACGGGTTGGACATGAGCGCGCTGGACGGCACGCCGCCCACCGAACTCGCCCGCCATTTCCCGGCCACCGAACTGGCGGAAATCGGGGATGAGATCGCGGACGGCCTGTTCATGCAGGATATGGAGGGCGAAAGGCCGCTGGCGCTGTTCGACGGCCTGCGCACCGACTTCTCTCTGGCGCGCCTCAAACATTATACCGGCACTCCGGCGGAACATGTGCAGCGCTACATATTGTTCACCAACTATCACCGCTATGTCGACGAATTCGTTGCCTGGGCCTGCGCCGAATTGCAGCGGGAGGGCAGTTTCTATACCGCGCTGTCAGGGGCAGGCGGGGTCTATGTGACGCCGGAGACCGCCGATCCGGCCCGGATGATCGCGGACAGCGCCTGGCGCAAGCACCAGATGCCCGCCTATCACCTGATCGCCCCGGATCGCAGCGGGATCACGCTGGTCAATATCGGCGTCGGCCCCTCCAACGCCAAGACGATCTGCGACCATCTGGCGGTGGTGCGGCCGGAGGCCTGGCTGATGATCGGCCATTGCGGCGGCCTGCGCCCCAGCCAGCGGATCGGCGACTATGTGCTGGCGCACGCCTATCTGCGCGACGACCATGTGCTGGACGAGATGCTGCCGCCGGAAATCCCGGTTCCCGCCATTGCGGAGGTTCAGGTGGCGCTGGCCAGGGCGGCCGAGGCCGTGCTGGGCGGCGACGACCGGGAGGATTTCAAGCGTCGCCTGCGCACGGGCACGGTCGTGACGACCGACGACCGCAACTGGGAACTGCGCTATTCGAGTTCGGCCCTGCGGTTCAGCCTGTCGCGAGCCGTGGGCATCGACATGGAGTCCGCCACCATCGCGGCGCAGGGCTATCGCTTCCGCGTGCCCTATGGAACGCTGCTCTGCGTTTCGGACAAGCCGATCCATGGCGAACTGAAATTGCCGGGTCAGGCCAATCGCTTTTATGAGGAGGCGATTGCGGGCCATCTGCGCGTGGGCCTGATGACCTGCGAACTGCTGCGGCAGGAGGGGCCGAAACTGCACAGCCGCAAGCTGCGCGCCTTCAACGAACCGCCATTCCGTTAAGCGCGGCCATATCCCATGAAGCGATCACCCAACACCCGTTCGCCCTGAGCTTGTCGAAGGATCTTACTTTCTTGAAGAAAAGGAAGAGGCTTCGACAGGCTCAGCCCGAACGGAGGGGGACGCCGGAAAATCAAGCCGTCAGGAAATCCGCCATCGCCTGCCCCAATTCCTTCCGGGTCACGGCATTCATATGGTTCCCCGGAATTTCGACATAGCGCCCATTGGGCAGCAGATCGGCCAGTTCCTGCGCCACGCCATTGTCCCGGTCGTCGGCCCCGCAAATGACCTCGGTTGGCTGTTGGAAGCCGGCGATGACATCCCTGGGCGTATCGACGAAGGTGTTGAGGATGTGCAGCATCGCGACAGGATCGCCCTTGGTGGTCTTCAGGAAGGCTTCCGTCATCCATTCCGAAGTCCCGCGCTCGAACGTGCCCAGGTTTGTCAGGACTTTGCGATAATAGCCGCCATTGTCGAGCGTCTGGACCAGGCCGCGCAGCCCCATGCCGGCCAGGATCACCCTGCGCGGCGTCGCCCCCCGCGCCAGCATCCGCGCGGTCGTCCGCGCGCCGAGCGAATAGCCGCCCAGATCATAGTCGGTCAGCCCCATCTGTTCGACCAGCGCCAGCCCGTCCTCCGTCAAGGCGTCCGGCGGATAGGCGGCCGGGTCATGCGGCTTGCCGCTTTCGCCATGCCCCCGCAGGTCCGGCAGGATGAGGCGGAAACCCGCCTCGACCAGTCTCGCGGCATGGCCGTAGCGTATCCAGTTGGTCCAGGCATTGGAGAAATAGCCGTGGATCAGCACCAGGTCTCGCCCCTGCCCCACCACATGCACGGCAAGCGGAAGCCCTCCCAAACCCTTGATCTCCAGCTTTTCGATGGGCAGGTCGGACACGCGGCTACTCCTTGGATGAATGCGGGTCCGGCGATATGGCCTCGCCCTGCCCTTGTCGAGTGGCGAGAAGCCAGACGAGAGCCAGGGCGCTGCCGATCTGCGCGGCCGCCATGTCCTTTTGCGGATCCCACATGTCGCCTTGCTGGCCATTATACCAGTCGGCGGTCCGGCCGGCGGCGACAACGCTCAGCAGCCATTCGAAAATCTCGTACAGGGCCCCGGCGAACCCCACGAAGATGAAGGCGAAGGCAAGGCTCCAGCCCGCCCGCATATTGCCATGACGCCGAACCGCCTCCGCCATGGGCGCCGTCAGCAGAGCGCCGAAGGCGAAATGCACGAGCCGGTCATAACCATTGCGCGCAAGCCCCAAGGTGCCGGAAACATCATGCCCGCTGACCGCCCGCGCCCAGGCGTCATAGGGCACGTAGGAATAGAGATATCTACCGCCCAGCGTGTGCAGCAGCAGGAAAATGAGGATGCACGCCGCAGACCCGTTCGACAAAGGCCATCGCCGCAGCAGCCACGGCGCGACAAGGGCCAAAAGGAGGGTCGGCCCATGCTGGAGCGGAGCCAGTTCGGGATAGGGTTGGTCGACATTGGCGGCGAAAATCGCCGCTACAGCCACAATGATCATCCGGCGCTGCGCGACTGGAACGGCTTTCCAGACAGCAGCGCCGGAGATCATGGCAAGAACCTCAGCCCTTCTTCAGGTGACGGCGGCCCAGCAGTTCCGCGATCTGCACGGCATTGAGCGCCGCGCCCTTGCGCAGATTGTCGCTGACGCACCAGAGGTTCAGGCCGTTGTCGATGGTCGAATCCTCCCGCACGCGGCTGATGAAGGTCGCATAGTCGCCCACGCATTCGACCGGGGTGACGTAACCGCCATCCTCGCGCTTGTCGACCAGCATCACGCCGGGCGCCTCCCGCAGGATGTTCTGGGCCTGCTCCGCCGAAATCTCATTCTCGAATTCAATGTTGATCGCTTCGGAATGGCCGACGAACACCGGCACGCGCACGCAGGTCGCCGTGACCTTCACCTTGGGATCGAGGATCTTCTTGGTTTCCGCGACCATCTTCCATTCTTCCTTGGTCGAACCATCGTCCAGGAAGACGTCGATATGCGGGATCACGTTGAAGGCGATCTGCTTGGTGAACTTCTTTGGCTCGGCCGGATCGCCGACGAAGATGTTGCGCGACTGTTCGAACAGCTCGTCCATGCCCGCCTTGCCCGCGCCGGACACCGACTGGTAGGTGGCGACGACGACGCGCTTGATCGTCGCGGCGTCATGCAGCGGCTTGAGCGCCACGACCATCTGCGCAGTCGAGCAGTTCGGGTTCGCGATGATGTTCTTCTTCTTGTAACCGTCGATGGCGTCCGGATTCACTTCGGGCACGATCAGCGGCACGTCGGGGTCCATGCGATAGAGCGACGAATTGTCGATCACCACGCAGCCCGCCGCAGCCGCCTTGGGCGCATATTCCGCCGTCGGGCCGGAGCCCGCGGCGAACAGCGCGATGTCCCACCCGGTGAAGTCGAAATGCTCGATATTCTTGCATTTGAGCGTCTTGCCGGTGTCACCGAAATCGATTTCGGTGCCCTGCGACCGGGGCGATGCGACCGCCGCGATCTCGTCAATAGGGAACTCGCGTTCGGCGAGAATGGTCAGCATCTCGCGGCCCACATTTCCGGTGGCACCAACGACGACGACCTTGTAGCCCATGACTTAACACTCCACTCCATGCACAATTGCGGAGTGGGCACCATAGCGGCATTGCGCCGTTTGTCCAGCGACAAGCGGTTTATCGGGCCGAAGCGGGGCTTCTTATCTCCATCCTGCCGCTCCGTGCTCCTGCGCAGGCAGGAGCCTAGTTCCACCGTTGAACTGGGTTCCTGCCTGCGCAGGAACACGGAACCTCATTTTTCTGGCCCCGTCCCCTCCCGCGCCAGGAAATCCTCGATCGTCCGCCACAGATGCACGCTGATCCCCGGCCCGCCGACGCGATGGGTCTGGCCCGGATAGACCATCATCTCGAACGGCACGGCCGCGCCCTGCATCTTCGCGATCAGCGCGGTCGAATTGTCGAACACCACATTGTCGTCCGACATGCCGTGGACCAGCAGCAGCGGATCCTTGATCTTCACCGCCTCGTCCACCGCGCCGGATCCGGGATAGGCGCTCGGCTTCTCCTGCGGCTGGCCCAGATAGCGCTCGGTATAATGGGTGTCGTACAATTCCCACTTCGTCACCGGCGCGCCCGCCACCGCCGCCGAGAAAACACCCGGCGCCTTCTCCAGCAGCTTCAACGACATATAGCCGCCATAGGACCATCCATAGGTCGCGATCCGCCGGGGATCGACATAGGGCTGCGTCTTGAGCCACTCGACGCCCTTCAACTGGTCCTCCACCTCGACCGTGCCCATGGCATGGTAGATCTGGTCCTCGAACGCCTTGCCCCGGTCGGGCGTGCCGCGATTGTCGACCGCGAAGACGATCCAGCCCCGGTCCACCAGATATTGGTAGATGGGCGAACCCCATGAGTTGGTCACCTGCCGCCCGGCGCCCGGCCCGCCATAATGCAGCATGAAGACCGGATAGCGCTTCCCGGCCTCCAGCGGCGGCGTCATGATCCGGGTATAGAGCGTCGACCCGTCCGCCGCCCTGATCGTGCCGAACCTCGTCTTCGCATGGCTGGCGAGATAGGGCGCATAGGGATGATCCCCCTTGATCGCGTTTTCCGACAGCCAGTTCAGTTGCTTGCCCGCGCTGTCGGCCAGATATACCTGCCTGGGCTGGTCCGCATTGCTGCGCGCCACGACGATGCGGCTCGCGGTCCCATCCATCACCGCGTCATTCCACCAGCCGGTCGCGGTCAACTGCCGCAGCGGTCCCGCCTTGGCCAGCGACGCCGCGTAAAGCTGCTGCTCCAGCGGCGTTTCCCTGTTGCCGGTGAAATAGACGAGGCCCTTCCCCTCATCCACGCCCACCACGTCGCGCACTTCCCAGTCGCCGCTGGTGAGCGCCGTCCACTTGCCGCCCCGCACATGGTAGAGATGCCCATGGCCGGTCCTTTCCGACCACCAGAGGAAGCTGCCGTCCTTGAGCGGCGTGAAATTATTGCTGAGGTTGATCCAGCTTTTCGCCCTTTCGGTCAGGATCGCCCGCGCCTTGCCGGTCGCCGGATCGACCGCCAGCAGGTCCAGCGTCTTCTGATCCCGGCTCTCGCGCTGGACATAGAGCGTCCTGCCGTCCTTCGACCAGTCGACGCGGGCAAGGTAAATATCCTTCTCCGTGCCGAGATCGACCTTCACCGGCGCGCCGCCCTCCGGCTTCATCACATAAAGTTCGACCAATGCATTGGGCGTTCCGGCCGCCGGATAGCGCTGCTGATAGACCTTGGTGCCCTCGCCGCCGATGGCGGTGCGGGTGACGATGCCGACCGGGCTTTCATCCACGCGGGCGACCGCGATCAGCCTGTCGTCGGGCGACCACCAATAGCCGGTGCGCCGGTCCATTTCCTCCTGCGCGACGAATTCGGCGACGCCCCAGCTCACCGTATCGCCGGCGCCCTGGGTCAACTGCCTTTCCGCGCCGCCCATCGGCTGGACGAAGAAATTGCCGCCGCGCACGAAGGAGACATAGCCGCCCTTCGGACTGACCACTCCGTTCAGTTCCCCGTCCGGCGTATCGGTGAGCCGCGTCACCTTTCCGTCCAGCGCCGCCAGATAAAGGTCGCCATCGACCGGCACCAGGATGGATTTCCCGTCCGGCGCCCAGTCATAGCCGACGATGCCGGTGCTGCCCGCGACGGAGCGATCCCGCTCCCGCTGCATTTTCTCCGCCTCGGAAAGCTCCGCGCCGCTGCCGGTCTTCTTCGAATCGACCAGCATTCGTTCCGCGCCCGTGGACGTATCCACCGCCCACAGGTCGAGCCGCTCCTTCTCATCCGTCCGCGGTTTCAGCAGCGTCACCAGCTTGCCGTCGGGGGACAGCTTCAACGCCCTGGGCTGCGGACCGGACAGGTCGGGACTGGCGAACACCCGCTCCAGCGTCAGCTTTTCCTGCGCCTGGGCGGAAATCACGGAAAGCAACAGCGCGCCGACAGCCGCGCCGCTTTTCAGATATGGCGACATTTTCATCCCTTGCTTGGACCGCGACAGAGCCGCAGCGCATGCGCGCGAAATTAGCGCCAAGCGGATGAAAAGATCAATGTTGAGAAATAATATTTCTTCAAACCCATGGCCGGTTCCAGACGGGCCATGGTGGGCGCGACAGGGATTGAACCTGTGACCCCACCCGTGTGAAGGGAGAAATCCGGTTCAGATACCGCGTTGAATCGAAAGACATATTCATCCCTTCTTCTTCTGCTTTGTACGCGATTTGTACGGAATAGCACCAGCGGAAAGTGAAATCTTGGTGAGTTTTTCAGCCTCTCTCAGGCCACGATAGAAGGCTTCGTGAACCTTTCCGGCGACCTCTTCGGCATGGGTGTAGGTGCGCTTCATAAGGGCGGTGTCTGCCCAGCCACCGAATTCCCCCGCCGCCTTCTCATCGATCGATTGGCGGACGTTCATCTCCTGCCCGAAGCCGTGGCGACCGGCTGCGTGGAACGGGATGAAGGGTATCTCAGCTTCCTTGCACGCCTTGGTCCATCCCTTGCGCGGACTGGAGCGGTCCGCGAAGCCGAAGAGGCGGAGGTTCTCGTCGGTCCGCTTCGCCCCGCGCGGCCACATCAGAGGGAGCGACTTCAATTCCTCCACCAGTTCGGCGGGAATTGGCAACCAGCGGTCCTCATGCCCTTTGGCGCCTGGAATGCAGATAAGACCCTCATCCAGTTTGCAATGGTCTTTGGGATGCATCTGGACGGCCTGACTGATCCTCGCTCCGGTCACGAACATGGTTAGAGCCAAGGCCGCATGGCGCTGTGGGGCGTGCTGGCGGAATTTCAGCAGCCATTCCCAACTGCCCGGCTCGCGCTTGATCCGACTGCGTTTCCCGCGCCGCTTATCCTGCTTGATGCGCTCCTGTTTCGAGAAGCCCTTGACCCGGAATGCCTCGCCCTTGTCGCTGTCTCGAAAGCTGTTGATGACAGCGCGAACCGGCGTGATGACCTGACGCGTCCATGTGTCGGTCGAGGCATCGGGATAGATCTTCTGCGCCAGTGCCCGGACGTCTTTCGGGGCGATGGATGACAGCAGCTTCTTGCCCCACTCTTCCACGATGGGAATCAGGTAGGTGGCCGTTTTCGGGTTCGCTGGATAGAGTATGACAGCCTCCGCGAATGTCAGTGTCCGGTTGGCGCCAAGCAGATGCTCATTTATGCGGCGCTCTTCTTCGTCGCGGCACCACGCCCATGCGCCCGCTGCCTCAGATGCGCCAGTGCTGCATCGGTAGTATTCTGTGATCGGCTTGCCGAGATATTCGACACGCCCCTTTGCCCACCAGAGCGACCCTCTCTTATAGGGTTCGAGCGACATCGTTTGTCTCCGAGAATTACGTCCATTTGCGCCGGGGTGATCAGCATCGCCCGCCCCAGCTTGTGATATGCTTCCAGCTTGTGGGCCTTCTCGCGCAGGGTGCGCTCCGAGATGTCCAGCCCTCGCTGTGCCAGGATCATCACCCATTCTGAAGGCGGCCGGCCACGATCAATGATTGTCGAGCCGGTCTTGTCCGTCTCTGTCACCCTACCCCTCCCCATCCAGTGCTGCGTCGATCATGGCTTGCCATGCTGACTTGGCGCTCCAAATGCCGCCAAGGCGCGCTGCTCTCTCGACAGCCTCCACCATCGCAGGCGTCGGCTCGCGCAGGGCTTTCAGGACAGCGCGTGCGGCTTCGAGATACTCACCTTTATAGGGCATGTTGATGTTACGGAACGGCTCGCCGCCCCGCGATTGCGTCCATTCAGATTTATTCTCGAAAGCTGAATCGTAGTTATCTCCAAGCTCTTCCGCGATTAGCCTGGCCACCTTCTCCGCCATGCTCATGATCCGCGCCCTTCAAGTGCTGTGCGGGCGATGTCTCTTGCCTCGCGGGCCGTCAGTTCATGCCAGCCAATTCGCTCCAGCGCCTCCCTCAGCCGCTTTATCTCCTCTTCCAGCGCGGCGATCTTGCCAAGCATGTGCTTCTCCTTAAGATCGGCAAAGCAGGCTTGTGAATATTCCGGCGCGTCGTCCTCATGGATCGCGGTGATACCGTCCTCCGGGCTGGCGTCACTCTCTGGGTATCGGCCGGCGCGATCCTTGATGCCGGTGTACCCCTGATTGCCGGGCCGATAGTACAGGCCGCGCTTAACCAACAGGAAGCGGTCCCCCTGCTCGACCGTCACGGGTGCTTTATCGGTCATGGGTGCGGCTCCTTCCTCGGATCGGTCGAACGCTCTTTCCCATATGCGGGATGGTCCATCGCCGGTTCACGGACGCCACGGCAATCAAGTCGGGCGTTGCATTCCCGATTCCGGCACCGGCATACGCACGGATAGCTGCATGGCGTATCAGCGTGCCCTGTCCCGCACTTCGGGCATTTCTTGGGCGCTGGGTATAGGTCCGCCATCTCTCAGCCCTCCCCGGAGGGAGCAGAGGGGATCAGATTGGAGCGAACAAGTCCGATCAGTCGCTTGCCTGCGATGGACGCTTCATCGTAGTTCCCAGCGGCGGGCGAGCGGACTGACCACAGGAGGTCGGCCAGCTTGGACAGTTCGGCGCCAGCTTCACGCTCATGCTTGCGGCGGCTGGTTAACCAGCGGTTCTTGACGACATCGACGGCAGCGCAGGCGTCACCTATGGCGCATCGCCATACCGCTTGCGTCTCGCGCCGGCCCTTCTCCCCCGCCTCAAACTCCTGCCCCAACGCCTGTAGTTCGGACATCGGGGTGCGGAGGGCGGCCCTGAGGTCAGCAATGTGCGCCTGCATCAGCGGGTTCGTGCCTGCGTCAGCCCTGTCGCCGTCATCATAGTCGGCAATGAAGCGCAGAAGACACGATAGCGGATGCCCAGCTTGGCCGCCCGGTTGTTCCAGCGGCGCGGCATCTTCCATGTCGATGCGGCAGTATGACGGCGTTGCTCGCCCGGTCCCCATTTGACGCCCAGCCGGGCGCGGCTCAGATCCTCCGCATAGCAGAAGTCGCAACCCGGACCGACCTTGGTGCAGCCAATCCACGGATTGAACGTGTGGTGCGCCCATTCGATTTTCGTGTTTTCAGCCATCGATATTCCCCTTCTCGACGGAGAACGACACGGCAACGATCCACGGATTCGCCTCCCATGATTCCGCGCCGTTGATGCGGCTCCAGATCCCGGCGAAGCCGCACTTGTGCGTGCCCTCAGGAAACCCAGCGTAGAAAGCGCCGCTTTCATCCATCACCAGCTTGTCAGCGCCCTCGGCCTGTGCGTCATCCTCGCTAATGTCGTGCAACCGCTCGACCCGGACGTCCGTGACGGTCAGGGTCATGCGCGACAGGCTGCGCGGCATGAACCGGCCCAAGCGCTTGTACCAACGGGGCAGACCCGGAAATGCCTTGTCGCGGCTGACCAGAAAATCGGCGGGCGGATCGTAGGCGACCATCGCCTTGGCACCGTCGAATGCCCATTTCGTCTTGCCGCCCTTTGTCAGCGCGCCTTCGACAACATGCCAACTGCCGAACTGATAATATTCCTCGCGGACATAGAGGCGGTCGCCCGGCTTGAACCCAGCGGAGAAGCGCACTTCACCCTCCTCATCGCCGAACCAACCCGGCGCGTCGTCGAGCGCGACGACATAGGATAGGCCGAAGTCATTAGCGCCGGTGCATATGCGCCGCGTCTGCGTCTTGCGCCCTTCGAGCAAAGCCCGCACCATCGGCGTGGAAAACAGAATCGGACGATCAGCCATGGAAACCTCGGATTGCGTTGAATTCGAAATGCCCCTGCAAATGCAGGGGAAGCTGGCCGGCGATCCGCAATTCGACGGGATGACGCGGCGCTACAGGATCAGTCGCGCGGCTATCGAGAAGTCGCTGGGAGAAGCCACCATCAACGTCTCCACCCAAGCTCTCTACGACGAATATTTCTTCGACGTCTGGATGACGATCGAGGACGAGGCATGGCGTAAGCGTCCCGTCGATGGGATCGTTCACCTTGGCCCAGATGACATCAAGGGCTGACATCACCGGCGCATCTCCTGCTTCTGCACCCATGCCGTGCGGTGCATCTCGTCCATCGTGACGAGCGGCTCGCTGGCGGCATCCTCGGCCTGGCGCTCGGCTGCGGCGTCGAGTTCATCGTCGGTCATCTCGCGCCAGCCATGGCCGTTGCAGGCCGTGCAGGTGACTTCGTAGAGGCCAGCGCCGATCCGCGACATGCGCTGTTCGGTCCAGCCGTTGCCATCACAGGTCGGGCATTCGATCTCAGGCCGATCACTCATAGGTCACCGCCTCCTTGCGCCCGCGCTCGCGAAACAGCGTTGCCGTTCCGACAGAGCGGCGGACGCGGCGATCGGGAAGGAAGATCGGCGGGTTGCGGTCGCCGGCGAGATGGACCTGGCGCCAATGGGCTGCATTGCTGGTCATCGTCTGTGACGCCGGGCCTTGTTAGGTGCCCGGCGTTCCCTTGGTGGATGGTTTACCCCGCCGCCCGCGCGCCGATCTGGCGCTTGAACTGGTCGAGGATGATTTGCTTGGCTTCGGCGGCCGGGATGCGCTTGGACTCGGTCAGCACCCGGTATTCGTCACGCATCGCGTGAGGTATATCCCGCAGCCGGGTTGCTGACAGGGAAGCCGCGCGCTTCGCATTCGTCTCCGGTGACAGGGTCTTCGCCACCACATCGGGCCGGGTCAGCACATCGCGCGCCAGGCGCTTGCCATGCTCCCGAAGCATCTCCTGATGCTCCGGGGTGGCCCGCACCTTCTCCATGGTCCGGCGCAGGGTTTCGCGCTTGGCGAGAATCGTGCCGGGTTTGGCGCAGTGACGGCGGATGCCTTCACGGCGGCGGCGCTGGATCTCGGGATCGGTCGCCATGTGCTTCGCCGAGCAGGATTTGCAGCGCTTCGCGCCGCGGCTGCGGGGGTGGGTGCAGTCGGTCACTTCTTCGGCGCCTTCAGCGTCTCGATGCGATCCATCGCGTGGGTGCGCAGCAGATCCGCATCTTCCTCGCCCAGTTCACCGAGCAGGGCATTGGCCTTGGCATTGACGTCGGCTACCAGTTCACAGGCATCGATCTGAGCCTTGGCCGATTCCAGCGTTACCGCATTGGCTTCGCCGCGCTGCTCATCCGCCGCACCTTCTTGCCAACCCTCAGTCTTTGCGTCCAACTCGCGGGCGGTTTCTTCATCATCGCCGCCCTGGTCGATGATCTCACCAGTTACCGGATCGAAATTCTCGCCGCTTTCGTCCCGCGTCGGCGGAGCAAGGGCCGTGGGAGCATCGGGTTCGATCGCCATCGCCAAGGTGGCCGACCGCGCCGCCAAAGCCTCGTCCACTGCCTCCATGTCGATGATGTCGCCCGACATGGGCAGCGTCTTCGAGTGGCGGCGCATGACAGTCTTCCGCGCCATCTCCGAGAACCAGTCCACCCAAGGCCCCTTCGGAGGGATCGGATTGCCCTGTCGGTCGGTCTTGCCAAGCGCGCCGGTCTGGCTCGCCTGGCGCACCTTGTTGATGTCGCGGCGCGGCATGACCTCGAAAGTCTTGGTGCCGTCCTTCAAGGTCGCCACCGAATAGGCGGCGGCAATGTCGTCGTCGCTGGGGTCGAACGTCGGATCGAGGTTGGGCTTGTGCCGCAGCATCCGCTCCGTGCCCTCCTCATAGATGAACAGCCCGGCCTCGATCTCCTGGCGATAAACGACGGCGGTCTGAATGTCGGCGACCTCGCCGGACTGGAGGATCTTCTTCCGCAGTCCATAGACCATCGGCATATACTGGACCTGCTTCACGCTGGTCCATTTGCCCTGGGCGTCCTTGACGCGGGTGTTGAACGTCACCAGCGCGGCCTCGCGCCCGTCGGGGAGCAGGCCGTCCTGCGCCGACTTCATGCAAGACGTGATCAGGGTCGCCCGGTCAGCCTTCAGGATGTCCGGGTTCGACTGCGCCGCGGTCATGATCGTGCGCTGGAACTTCTCCGGCGTGATATGCGCCGGCAGCGCCATCTTGAACTCGTCCGCCCGCTTCGAGAGCTGGAAGCGCAGATGGTCATAGGGATTTTCGTTCATGCGCTGGACGGCGCCGCCGTTCTCGCGCTGGGCGATAGCGTTCATCAGATATTCTCCGGGTGGAATTATTCGGCTTCGCCGAGATCGAGCGCGGGTGCCTCGGGCTCGACCTTGCCGAGGATGGGCTTGGTCTCGAAGGACGGCATCTCGTCAGCGATGGCAACGACATGGACGCGCTGCCAGCCATCATCGCTGCGACCGGCGATCTTCACTTCGTCACCAACGGCAACAGGCTCGCCGTCATTGTGATAGGTATAGCTGCGCTTGTCGTCGGGACGGAATTTGCAGGCGACATATTGACGGGACATGGGCTTTACTCCTCAGCGGATGGTCGTGCCGGTTTCGGGGAAGATGCGGACGCCCTTCATCTCGCGCGTGCCGCCGCGCACCTGGGCGGCGATGACCTTGTCGATCGCTTCCACCACCTTGGCGTGCTTCAGAATGGCGTCGGGCAGTTGCCGGACGCTGATGATTTCGTGTTTCCACGTCGTGGTGCGGACAACCTTGGCGCCGAAGTCGCCCTGCACGGGGGCCGGTGCGGCTTCCTCGACAGGCTCCGGCTCGACATGCACGGCCTCGGCCTCGCGGCTCTCGGCAGCGGCGCGATCATCCTCGATCTTCTGGAGGCGCTGACGCTCGGCCTCTGCAGCGGCAGCGGCTTCCTTCTGGCGCTGGCGTTCCTTCGCCAGTTCCTCGTCGTCGAACTTCTTGACCTTGGCCCTGGCGGCGCGCTCGGCATCCTGCAGCGGCGCGACGATAGCGTCGGCCCGGCCCTTCAACGCGCGCTGCGCGGTCAGCAGCGGCCGGTTCAGCTTTTCGCGTTCGCCCTCGACAGCTTTGCCGGCAGAGACCATCTGCTTGATCATGTCGGCATAGCGGCCCGCGATTTCGCGGCTGGTGATCTCCGGCGCGCGAGTGGCGCTGCCGAGCAGGTCCGAGATGCGCTTCGTGATGCCCTCGGTCGCCAGCGCCTCGGCCAGGTCGATGACAACCTGTTCCTCCAGCGGCGGATTGTTATGCCCCATCGGCGGGGCGGCCTGGGCGGCGGGGAACGGCTTGATGTCAGGAAAAGCGTTCATGTCGGCTCCTTCAGAACAACAGGGGGGTGGTAAGGGGGTCGGCCTTGCGGCGCGGGTCAGCGAGGGCGCTGTCCGGGGCGTGCTGCTGGGCCCAAGTCTGGGTGCGGCAGTAATGGCGGTATTCGGCATCAGTGATCGGATCGGCGGCACAGCGCGGCCAAACCCGTTCGATCTCGACCGGATCGTCGTTCACCAGCGCCTGCCATCGCGGGCTGCGATCCAACTCCTCGCCGGTCACGGGATCGTGCGGTGCGCCGTGCCAGATACGGACGCCGCAAAGGGCGCCGCCGGAGCGCATACGGAAGCGGTAGAAGCCAGCAACCGGCAGGTCGGGATCGAAGCCGATGCCGCGGAAGTCGCCGCCGTCCGAATAATCGACG